>DATHIT010000882.1:0-13187 GCA_035489915.1 Pseudonocardia sp.
TGCCAGCTGCTCGGGCGGTAGCCGATGCCGACGTACATCTGCCTGCGGTTGAGCACCAGCTTCACCGGCCGGCCCATTTCCCGCGCGACGAAGGCGGTCAGGGTCTGGTGCTGCCAGGTCATGCCGGCGCTACCGAATGCACCTCCGACGAACGGAGAGATCACCCGGACGTTCGCGGCCGGCACCCCGAGCGCGGTGGCCACCGTATTCGCCGTGCCCTGCACCCATTGGGTCTTGTCCCAGAGGGTGAGTCGATCGCCGTCCCACTGCGCGATGGTCGACGGAAGCTCCATCGGATTGTGGTTCTCCCGCGTGATCGAGTAATTCTGATCAACCACGGTGTGCGCGGCCCGCAGGGCCCCATCAGGGTCGCCACGAGAGTAGTCAGGGCTGCGCTGCGATGGCTGCGACACCGCCCGTGGGTCGTCGATATCGGTCAGCGCCGGCGCGGGCGCGTACGTCACCTCGACCAGCGAGGCGGCGTGCTCGGCCTGTTCCAGGGTGGTGGCCACCACGACGGCGACCGGTTGGCCGAAGAAGTTGACCTGGTTCGTCGGGTAGGCAAGTTGGACCTTGCTCCAGTCGCTGAGCAGCCTCAGTACGCCCGGTGCGGAGAGCGCGGCGTCGGATTTGATCGCGGTGACCGTGCCTCGGCTGACCGTGCTGTTCACGATCACCCCGTAGACCAGGCCGGGCACGTTGTGCTCGGCGGCGTAGGTGGCCCGGCCGGTGACCTTGAGCGGACCGTCCACCCGGGACATCGGCTGACCCACCGCAGGCACCGGCTGGCCGATCGTGGTCTCGCTCATCAGACCTCCGCGCCAGCGATCGCCGCGAGCTGGCGCGCGACCGTCCGCTTCACCAGCTCGACCTTGAACCCGTTGCCCGACAACGGCTTTGCGCCGTCCGCCGACCTGGCCGCCGCGTCGCTCCACAGCTGGCCGCCCGGCGCTCGCCCGACCAGTGCCTGCTCGACCTCGGGCAGCCGCCACGGCACCGTGCCGACCCCGCCGACTGCCACCCGGGCCGCGCGGATCACCCCGCCCCCGATGTCCATGGCCACCGCCGCCGAGCTCAGCGCGAACTCGTAGGACTGCCGGTCCCGGACCTTCAGGTATCCGGAGCGGCGGGTGTAGGCCCCGGCCGGCACCTGTACCGCGACGATCAACTCACCGGGCCGCAGGTCGTGCTCCTGGTCGGGGGTACCACCGGGCAGCCGGAAGAACTGCTGGATGGGCACCTGTCGATCACCGTTCGTGGAGCGCAGATGCACCACCGCGTCCAGCGCGACCAGTGCGACCGAGAGGTCGGAGGGGTGGGTGGCCACGCACTGGTCGCTGGTGCCGAGCACGGCCAGAGTGCGGTTCTCCCCGCCGATCGCCGCGCAGCCCGAGCCAGGCTGACGGCGGTTGCACGCCGAGGTGACGTCCCGGAAGTACAGGCACCTCGGCCGCTGCATGATGTTGCCCCCGATGGTGGCCATGTTGCGCAGCTGCGCCGACGCGCTCAGCTCCAGCGCCTGGGAGATCACCGGGAACTCGGCACGCACCTGGGGATGTGCGGCCAGGTCGGTCATGGTGACCAGCGAACCCACCAGCAACCCCGACGCGCCGACGTCGATGTTGCGGTAGGGCAGAGCGGTGATGTCCACCACCGTGGGTGGGCGTTCCACGGTCTCCCGCATGAGGTCGATCAGTGTCGTGCCGCCAGCGATGTAGCGACCGCCGCGGCTCCCCTCGGCCAGCGCGGCGCGCTCGTCGGTGGCTTTGCTGAACGTGAACGGAAACATGCAGCTACCTCACGCGTTCTGGGCGGTCTGCGCGATCGCGGTGACGATGTTCGTGTAGGCGCCGCACCGGCAGATGTTTCCGCTCATCCACTCCCGAATCTCGGCGGGCGAGGTGGTGTGCTTCTCCGCGATGCAACCCACCCCGGACACAATCTGCCCGGACGTGCAGTAACCGCACTGAAATGCGTCCTGGTCGATGAACGCCTGCTGCAACGGGTGCAGCTGGTTGCCCTTGGCCAGGCCCTCGATCGTGGTGATCTCGGCGCCCTCGTGCATCACCGCCAGGGTCAGGCAGGAGTTGATCCTGCGCCCGTTCAGCAGCACCGTGCATGCCCCGCAGGCGCCCTGGTTGCAGCCCTTCTTGGTGCCGGTCAGACCGGCTCGCTCGCGCAGCATGTCCAGCAGCGAGGTGCGGTTGTCCACCACCACCGTCCGCTTCTCGCCGTTGATCGTGAGCGTCACGCGCGCCTCCGGCTCCGGCTCCGGCGCGGAGCAGGCCGCCAAGGGTCCGACAGCGGCAATGCCGCCGACCACGGCCGATGCTCCGACAAAACTCCGGCGAGTGAGCGTGAATGGATGCGCGCCGTCCTCGGCCATGCCCCGTGCCTCCTCTGCTCGTACTCGCCCCTCACACCAGCTTGTCAGCCCAACCCCCACCGCACACCTCGCCGTAACGCCACACACAGGCCGAACCTGAGGGCGGCGATGCCACGAGGTGTGCGTCGGATCGGGGTGCGGCGGGCTGTCACTCGAGCAGGTGACTGGTGGCGGAGCTCACAAGGGCCCGATCGGTGACGTGACCAGTCGCGATCCCGCGGTTCACAAAGGTCCCTCAGTAACTCAGCGGTAACACTGATGACATTCTCATTTTATATAGGTACCTAATGGAAGTGCGAGGCGCTGTCACTGAAGCCCGCGCCCCGGGTCAGCGGATCAGGCATCAGAAACCGAAACCGTGGAGGCGCACATGTGTGGAATCACCGGGTGGGTGTCGTTCGGGCGTGACCTGCGATCGGAACAGGCGACCGTGGACGCGATGACCGAGACGATGTCCTGCAGAGGCCCGGACGGCCGGGGAACCTGGCTGTCCGAGCACGCCGCGCTCGGCCACCGGCGGCTGGCGATCATCGATTTGCCTGGTGGCCGGCAGCCGATGGCCGTGCCGACGCCGGACGGTCCCGTCGCGATGGTGTACTCCGGCGAGACGTACAACTTCACCGAACTGCGGGCCGAGCTAACCGGCCGGGGTCACCGGTTCGACACCGATTCGGACACCGAGGTCGTGCTGCACGGCTACCTGGAGTGGGGCGACGCGCTGGCCGAGCGGCTCAACGGGATGTACGCGTTCGCCATCTGGGATTCCCGGGTGAACAAGCTGGTGATGATCCGGGACCGGATGGGGATCAAGCCGTTCTACTACTACGAGACGCCGGACGGGGTGCTGTTCGGCTCCGAGCCCAAGGCGATCCTGGCCCACCCTGGCGCCGAACACACCGTCACCCTGGACGGCCTGCGCGAGCTGTTCGCCTTCGTCAAGACACCGGGGCACGCAGTGTGGGAGGGCATGCGCGAGGTCGAACCGGGCACCGTGGTCACGGTCAGCGCCCAGGGCCTGCGCACTACCCGGTACTGGACGCTGCGCACCCGCGCGCACACCGACGACCAGGCCAGCTCGGTCGCGCACGTCCGCGAGCTGCTCGACGACATCGTGCGCCGCCAGCTGGTCGCCGACGTGCCGAGGTGCACCCTGCTCTCCGGCGGGCTGGACTCCTCGGCGATGACCGGGATCGCCGCGGCCCAGCTCGCCGAGCACGGCGAGACGGTGCGCAGCTTCGCGGTGGACTTCGTCGGCCAGACCGAGAACTTCGTGCCCGACGAGCTGCGCGGCACACCGGACACCCCCTACGTGCACGACGTGGCGGAGAAGGCCAGGACCGAGCACCAGGACATCGTGCTCAACTCCGACGAGCTGGCCGACCCCGAGGTGCGGTCCAAGGTCATCCGCGCGCGGGACCTGCCGATGGGGCTGGGCGACATGGACGCCTCGCTCTACCTGCTGTTCAAGGCCATCCGGGAACAGTCCACGGTGGCCCTGTCCGGCGAGTCGGCGGACGAGGTGTTCGGCGGCTACAAGCAGTTCTTCGACCCGGAGGCCCAGCGGGGCGGCACGTTCCCCTGGTTGGTCCAGCGCGCGCTGCACCTCGCTGACAACTCGGCCCTCAACCCGGAGCTGGGCCGGTCGCTGGACGTGCCCGGGTACATCCAGAACGCCTACGACACCTCGATCGCCAACATCGAACGGCTGGACGGCGAGTCGGACTTCGAGTGGCGGATGCGCAAGATCTGCTACCTGCACCTGACCCATTTCGTCCGGATCCTGCTGGACCGCAAGGACCGGGCGTCCATGGCGGTGGGGCTGGAGGTCCGGGTGCCGTTCTGCGACCACCGGTTGGTGGAGTACGTCTACAACACGCCGTGGTCGCTGAAGACCTACGACGGCAGGGAGAAGTCGCTGCTGCGCGGTGCGACCAGCGACGTGCTGCCCCAGTCCGTGGTGGACCGGGTGAAGTCGCCCTACCCGTCCACCCAGGACCCGAAGTACGGGGTGAACCTGCGGCGCTACGCCCGCGAGTACCTGTCCACCCCCAGCCATCAGGTGTTCGACATCATCAGCCGCGAGTGGCTGGCCGCCGAGGTCGAGGCGGACACGCCCGCGCTCAACCAGAACGGCCGCCGGGGCCTGGAGCGGACCCTGGACCTGGCGCTGTGGCTGGACATGTACAAGCCGACGCTGAAGCTGTCCTGACCGCCGCCGCGCTCGTCACGACTCTGGAGTGATCACGAAGACGGGGTAGCCGGACGCGATGCGCAACAGCTCGTCGTCGGTGGCGTCCGGCCCCACCCCGTCGAAGAACACGCCGACCTCGAACTTCCACCGCTTGAGGTAGGCGCGCAGCACGGCGGGCTTGTCGACGTCGGCCAGCTCGGTGGCGCGGAACGGTTCCACCCGCCGTCCGACAGCCAGCTCGCCGGCGCCGATCACCCGCAGGTTGCGCACCCACTGGGTGGTGCCGCGCGGGGCGACCAGGTAGCGGACCCCGTCGATGGTCAGCAGGTTGACCGGGGTGCTGCGCCACTCGCCCGTCTTTCGGCCCCGCACGCGCAGCACCCGGGATCCCCACACGCTCAGGCCGAGCCGGGTGAGGGTGGCCACGACGTAGTTGAAGACGCGGGTGGCGCCGCTGGGCTCGAGGTAGCGGATCTCAGCACTCATGGGAGCTTCCCTTCAGATTTGAGAGAGCGATGCTCTCGACACAGATCAGTGAACTGCAACCGGACACCCTCCGTCAAGAGCAGTGCTCTCTACTTTGATTACTGCTCTCTCAAACGGCATACTGGCCGCCATGAACGCCAGCCGCACCGCCCGACAGCGCGCGCGAGACGAGCTCACCCGCGAGATCACCGACGTGGCCCGCCGGCAGCTGGCGCACGCCGGAGCGGACGGCCTCTCGCTGCGCGCGGTGGCCCGCGAGCTGGGCATGGTGTCCTCCGCGCTGTACCGCTACTTCCCCAGCCGCGACGAGCTGCTCACCGCGCTGATCACCGAGGCCTACGACGCACTCGGTACCGCCGCGGAATCCGCCGACCGGCCGGGCGATCCCCCGGCGCGCCGGTGGATGTCGGTCTGCGCCGCGGTGCGGGATTGGGCGCGCACCCATCCGCACGAATACGCGCTGATCTACGGCTCCCCCATCCCCGACTACCAGGCGCCGCGCAGCACCGTCCCGCCCGCCGCCCGCGTCCCGCTGGTACTGCTGGGCGTGCTGCGCGACGCCTGGGCCGCCGGCACACTTGCCCCCGCCCCGGCCACCCCGGAACCGTCGGCGCAGCTGGCCGGGCAGCTGCGCGAGCTGTCCGAGACCGTCGTCCCCGACCTGCCCGGTCCGACGCTGACCCGCGCCCTGATCGCCTGGACGCAGCTCTTCGGGATGATCAGTTTCGAACTCTTCGGGCAACTCGTGGGCAGTGTGGACCCCAGCGACGGGTTCTTCGCCAACGCCACCGAGCAGATGGCCGGGTTTGTCGGATTGCGTTCTGGATGACCAGCATCATCTCGAGTTAGCCCTGCTCAGCGCGCTTGCGGCGACTCGCGCGGATGCGTTGACATCGATTGCACGGCCGGGAGAAGGTGATCGGCGTGCGGCCTACCGAACCTCCCGGAGGCGACGACATCGACGTCTCCGCACGCGCGCCCGAGCCGGTGACGGCAACTCCATCGTCCTCCTGGATCCCGCGAGCCCACCCGCTCTCCTGGTGGACCCTGGTGGTCACCACCGGCGCCATCCTGATGACCTCGATCGACGGGGGCATCCTGCCCGCCGTGCTTCCCTCGATCTCCAGCGAGTTCGGCCTCAACGCGGCGCAGGCCGGGCTGATCAACTCGGTGTTCTTCGCCGGGCTGATCGTCGGCGGCATCGCCTTCGGCTGGATATCGGACCGCATCGGCACCGGGTACCGTCGGACCTGGACCTGGAATGTGGCGATGCTGCTCGGCATCCTCGGCGGCGCGCTGACGTTCGGGTTCGGCGGCAGTTTCCTGGCGTTCCTGCTGCTCCGGATCCCGATGGGGATGAGTCGGGGCGGCTCGGAGCCGGTCAACGTCGCCCTGGTCAGCGAGTGGTGGCCGAAGGAGTACCGGGGCTTCGCCGTCGGGGTCCATCACACCGGATTCCCGCTGGGCCAGTTCGCCACCGGCGCGCTCATCGCCGCGGTGCTCGGCGTCGCCGGGTGGCGCGAGGCGTTCCTGCTGATCCCGCTGCTCGGCATCCCGATCATTGTGATGCAGGCCTTCATCGGAACCCGGCGCAACCAGGAGAAGGTCTACCACTGGATCGACAACCATCACCTGACCCGGCCGCTGCCGGAGCTGTCCACCCGGCTGCCCAGCGGCATCATGGCGCCGGTGCGGGAAGCGCTGCGCAGCCGCAACGTCCGCTGGTCGGTGGTGCTGGTGTTCCTGTTCCTGTGGGGCGAGGCGGGCGCGGTCACCTTCCTGACCACGCAGTTCGTCCAGCAGGGGCTAGGGGCGGGCGAGGCGGCGCTGATCGCCGGCGCGTCCGGGCTGACCGGCTGGATCGGGCAGGTCGTCTGGGGCACCCTGTCCGACCGGACCGGGCGGAAGTCCGCGATCGGCTTCCTGATCGCCGGTTGGGCCGCCTCGCTGCTCGCGATGATCTTCATCGCCGGCCCGACCAGCGCCTGGATCGTGCTGCTCGCCTGGGGGCTGTTCCGCAACGCCCCGTTCCCGGTGGTCTATGCGCTACTGATCGACTCGGTGCCCAAGGCGGCCGGCACCGCGATGGGCATCATGATCGGTATCGCGCTGGGTGTGTCCGGCCTGTTCGCCTCGGTGGTGGCCGGCTGGATCATCGACAGCTGGGGTTTCACCGCGCACTACCTGGTGCTCGCCGTGGTCTGTCTGCTCGGCTACCTGCCGTTGGCGAAGATCACCGAGACGGTACCCAGACACCGCGCAGCCGCGCCGGGCACCGCTGCGTGAGCGGTGCCGCTCAGTGACCCAGGCGGTACAGCACCCGGTCGAGCGCGGCCAGGCCCCGGTAGAGCTCATCGGCCGACACGGTCAGGGCCGGGCGCAGCCGTAGGCTGGACTCCCCGCAGCCGAGGATCATCACGTGCTCGTCCTCGCGCAGCCGGGTGACCACCTCGTCCCGCAGCTCCACGGTCGGCAGGGTGAGCGCGCACATCAGCCCTCGGCCGCGCACCTCGGAGACGACCGTGTGCCGGGACTCGAGCTCGCGCAACTCGGCGAGCAGCTCCACCCCGAGCGTCGCGGCGCGCTCGATCAGCTCGTCGCGCTCGATCACCTCGAGGATCCGGCGGGCCCGCACCATGTCGGTCAGGTTGCCGCCCCAGGTGGAGTTGATCCGGGACGACACGGCGAACACGTTGTCGCGCACCTCGTCCACCCGGCCGCCCGCCATCACGCCGCAGACCTGGGCCTTCTTGCCGAACGCGACGATGTCGGGCTGGACTCCCAGCTGCTGGTACGCCCAGGCGGAACCGGTGAGCCCGACCCCGGTCTGCACCTCATCCAGCACGAACAGCGCGTCGAACTCCCGGCACAGCGCCTGCATCGCCCGCAGGAAGTCGGGGCGGAAGTGGTTGTCCCCGCCCTCGCCCTGGATCGGCTCGGCGATGAAGCAGGCGATGTCGTGCGGGTTCGCCTGGAGTGCGGCGCGCGCGGCGGCGAGGGCCTCCCGTTCGGCGGCGGCGACATCGGTATTGCCGTTGATCGACGGCGACGGGATGCGCGGCCAGTCGAACTGGGGGAACCGGGCGACTTTGTTCGGGTCGGTATTGGTCAGCGACATGGTGTAGCCGCTGCGCCCGTGGAACGCCTTCTCCAGGTGCAGCACCTTCGTGCCCAGCTCCGGGGACCGGCCGTGCGCCTCGTTCCATCGACTCTTCCAGTCGAAGGCGATCTTCAAGGCGTTCTCCACGGCGAGCGCGCCACCGTCGATGAAGAACAGGTGCGGCAGCGCCGGGTCACCGAGCACCCTGGCGAAGGTCTCCACGAACCGGGCCATCGGGACCGTGTAGATGTCCGAGTTGCTCGGCTTGTTGACCGCGACGTGGCCCAGCTCGCGGAGGAAGGCCTCGTCGTCCGCCAGATCGGGATGGTTCATGCCGAGCGCGGAGGAGGCGAAGAAGGTGAACAGGTCCAGGTACTCGGCGCCGTCGCTCGCGTCCACCAGGGTCGAACCCCGGGACCGCTCGAGATCAAGTACGAGTTCGTAGCCGTCAGCGAGCATGTTGCGGGCGACGACGGCGCGAACCTCAGTGGGGGCGAGGCGCTTAGGCGCGGTAACGGTAAGCGTCATACAACCACTTTACCGTAGAAATTCCGTTAAGACTGGCGCCACACCGGATATGTTCCCGTCAGCGAGGTTTCGTCGACGGTTGAGCGCGCCGCTCGAAGGCCGTCTGCAGCACCACGGTCGTCCGGGTCGCCACGTTGGCCAGCGTGCGGATTTCCCTGATCAGCAGTTCCAGCGCGGTCGGCGTCGCCACCCGGACGAAGAGCACAAAGCTCACGTCCCCGGCAACGGAGTGGCATGACTCGATCTCGCTCAGGTCGGCGAGCATGGCCGGGATCTCGTACTCATGGCTCGGGTCCAGCGGGATCAGCGAGATGAGCGCGGCCAGGGGCAGGCCGATTGCCTCGGGGTCGACGTCCGCCACGTAACCCCGGATCACGCCGTCCGCCTCGAGTCGACGCACCCGTGCCTGCACCGCCGAGACGGACAGTCCGGTCGCCTCGGCGAGGGCCTTCAACGTGCTGCGCCCGTCGGCGACCAGTAGAGACGCGAGCAGCTTGTCTGTCGCGTCCTCGAGCTGTCGAGCCATGGCCGGAGCCTAGAGCGTGCCCGGCCATCAGGTTGGTGACAGTCGACTGACGGGTGGAAGCCCTGCGAGTGAGCTGTGGCGGCGGTGAGTGTTGTCGTACCCGATCCAGGGCGCAAGGTTAGAGCGCCCGAGCCGCCCGCTGCCGAAACCCGCCGCATCTGGCATACCGTCGGTGTGGTTTGCGGGTGGGGCGGGTGGGGTGATCCCTGTCTTGGTGCCTGGAGAGACGATTTTCGTCCGTCTGTTCACCGAGACGCGGATCATGGCCGGGCCGGGGCGCCCAGCTCAGGCCCGGGCCAGTCCTGTCCTCAGCGCTCACGGTCCCGCAGCGCCAGTACCCGCGCCTCGGTGTCAGCATCCGTGCGCCTGTGGTGTGCGGACACGAGAACCTCCGGTCGAGTGCGGGCCCTAGGTAAGCCACACCCAGCCGGAGGTTCTCCCTCGATCAACTACCTCGACCGCGTGTCCCCGACATTTGATCTGTCCCCAACGTCCTGGCCGAGTACACCTACGGTGTGCCCGTGGTTGGCTCGCGGCGCCTGCGGCAGAGGGTGCAACTTCAGAACAACATCATCGGCGTTTTAGTTGAATTCGCAGGTACCGACTATAGGGTTGTCGGGATTGCATCCGAATCGTACGGTGGCTTCCGGCGAGCAGGAGCGTCTCACCGTCGGCTACGGGAGGAATGCCTGAATGACCGTCACTCGCGACGCCCGGGGCGTGTACGCGATCGCGCCGACGCCGTTCACCGCCGAGGGGTCGGTGGACATCGCATCGCTCGACCGGCTCGTCGAGTTCTACCGCGAGGCGGCCGTCGACGGCCTGACCATCCTGGGCCAGCTGGGTGAAGCCCCGAAGCTCAGCCAGGACGAGGCCGTCGCGGTCGCCTCACGGGTGATCGCCCGCACCGATGTGCCGGTGATCGTCGGGGTTTCCGCGCCCGGCTTCGCCGCGATGACCGAGTTGTCCCGCGCGGTGATGGACGCGGGCGCGGCCGGCGTGATGATCGCTCCGCCGAACACGCTGCGCACCGACGACCAGATCGTGAGCTACTACCGTCAGGCATCCAGCGCGATCGGCGCCGAGGTGCCCTTCGTCATCCAGGACTACCCGTTGACGTTCTCCGTGGTGATGAGCCCGACGGTGATCCAGCGCATCGCCAACGAGTGCGAGTCGTGCGTGATGCTCAAGCACGAGGACTGGCCCGGGTTGGAGAAGATCTCCACGCTGCGCCGGCTCGAGGCCGAGGGGGCGATGCCGCGCCTGTCGATCCTGTGCGGGAACGGCGGGCTGTTCCTGGACTTCGAGACCGAGCGGGGCGCGGACGGCGCGATGACCGGCTACTGCTTCCCGGAAATGCTGGTCGACGTGGTCGCGCTGAGCGCCGACGGGCGCCGGGACCAGGCGCACGACCTCTTCGACGCCCACCTCCCGCTGCTGCGCTACGAACAGCAACCGGGCATCGGCCTGGCCGTGCGCAAGTACGTGTTCCACCGCCGAGGCATCCTGGACAGCGAGGCCCAGCGCGCCCCGGCCGTCGCGCTCAGCGAGCGGGCCCGGGCCGAGGTGGACTACCTGCTCGAGCGGCTGGCCCGGCACGACAAGCGCGCGTCGCTGCCGGATCAGCCATCCGGAGGGTGATCGTTCCGCGCCGCCGGCAGGAAGCGACGCATAAACGCCTCGTGCGCGGTTTCCATATGCGCCATCATCAGCGCGCGGGCCACCTCGACGCTACCCAAACCGATAGCGTTCACTATTTCCCGGTGGTGGCTGAGGCTGCGCGCAATGTCGTCATTGTTGTAATGGTACCAGGTGCCGAGCGCGACGGACGAGTCCGCCAGCGCGCGGCCGATAGAGAACAGCCGGGGCGACCGCGCCGATTCCAGAATAAGCAGATGGAAATCCCGATTGTTGCGCATCAGCTCGTCCCGATAGCCCGATCGGCGCTCCTGGACCAGCTGCCCCATCTCCTCGGTCAGGCCGGCCAGGTCCCGGACGTTCTCCTCGCTGCGCCGCTCGGCCGCCAGCGCCGCGGCGCGCGATTCGAGCAGCGATCGCAGCTGGTAGACCTCGTCGATGTCGGACCGGGTCCATTCCGCCACAAACGCCCCGCGATTGGGCACAACAGTGACCAGGCCGTCCTCGCCGAGCTTGCGCAGCGCGGCCCGAACCGGGGTGCGGCTGACCTCCAGTTCCGCGGAGAGCTCAGCTTCGGTCAGGTGAGAACCCGGCCGGTAATGCCCCGACATAATGCGCCCGCGAACGATTCGGTAGACGTCCGCGACCGATTTCGTCATGCCCCATCCGTCTCGGCGAGATACTGTGGCGGCCAACTGTACCTGGCTTATCAAGCCGCTCCCAGGAACACTGCCAGGATTGGATCCGAATGACCTCCCGTGGCTTGTATGAAGGCCTCACCAACTACGGCGACCAGGAGTTTGCCCGCTATCTCCGCCGCTCGTTCAGCCACTCGACCGGCCGCTCCCCCGAGCTGCTCGACAAACCGGTCGTCGGGATAGCCACCTCGACGAGCGACTTCAACAACTGCCATCGGGCCCAACCTGAACTCGTCGAGTCGGTCAAGCGGGGCGTACTCGCGGCCGGTGGGCTGCCCATGGAGTTCCCCACCGTCTCGCTCGGCGAGGGATTCCTCAGCCCCACCGCGATGATGTTCCGCAACCTGATGGCGATGGACGTCGAGGAGATGGTCCGGGCGCAGCCGATGGACGCCGTGGTGCTGGTCGGCGGCTGCGACAAGACGGTGCCGGCGCAGCTGATGGGGGCGTTCAGCGCTGGGCGGCCGGCGATCCAGCTGGTCACCGGGCCGATGACGACCGGGCGCTACCACGGCGAGCGAATGGGCGCGTGCACCGACTGCCGCCGGTTCTGGGCCCGGTTCCGCGCCGGTGAGATCAGCCGCGAAGAGATCACCGAGGTGGAGCGCAGCCTGGCCACCACCGCCGGGACCTGCGCGGTGATGGGTACCGCGAGCACGATGGCCTGCCTGGCCGAGGCGCTGGGCATGGCCTTGCCCGGCAGCGCCACCGCGCCCGCCGTGCACGCGGACCGGCTGCGCATCGGCGAGGCCACCGGGCAGGCGGCGATGGAACTCGTCCGCTCCGGGCGCACGCCGGCGGACATCGTCACCCCGGCCTCGATGCGCAACGCGCTGCGGGTGCTGCTGGCCATCGGCGGCTCCACCAACGCGCTGATCCACCTCACCGCGATGGCCGGCCGGCTCGGCATCACCATCGAGCCGAAGGAGCTCAACGAGATCAGCGACGGCACGCCCACCCTGATTGCGCTCAAACCCACCGGCGAGCACTACATGGAGGACTTCCACGCCTCCGGCGGGGTGCCCGCGCTGTTGCACGCGCTGCGCGACACGCTCGAGCTGGACGCGCTGACGGTGACCGGTCAGACGCTCGGTGAGCTGCTGGAAGGCCCGCCGCCGTGGTCGGATCCCCAGGTGGTGCGCCCGACGCAGGACCCGATCCGGCCGACCGGGGGCCTGGTCTGGTTGACCGGATCGCTCGCCCCCCAGGGCGCGCTGATCAAGCGCTCCGCCGCCGACCCGTCGCTGTTCGAGAAGACCGGCCGCGCCGTGGTGTTCACCTCGCTGGCGGACCTCGCCGCGCGCATCGACGACCCGAACCTGGACGTCGAGGCCGAGGACATCCTGGTGCTGCGGGGCGCCGGGCCGGTCGCGTCCGGCATGCCCGAGGCCGGGTACCTGCCGATCCCCGCCAAGCTGGCCGCCCGGGGCGTCCGGGACATGATTCGGCTCTCGGATGCGCGAATGAGCGGCACCGCCTACGGCACGATCGTGCTGCACGTGACCCCGGAGGCGGCCGTCGGCGGGCCGCTGGCCCTGGTCCGCGACGGCGACCTGATCTCGCTGTCGGTGCGCAACGCCCGCCTGGACCTGTTGGTCGACGACGACGAGCTGACCCGCCGACGGGCCGCGCTG
>DATHIT010000883.1:0-13782 GCA_035489915.1 Pseudonocardia sp.
ACGCCGTGTGACTGGACCGCCGCAACCTCCGACCGGCTCGAGCTTTCCACCCCGGCCGGGCTGCCGAACCGGAGCACACCAGGCTCCAGCGTCGCCACGTGCTGCTCGACCGCCGGGGTCGGCCAGGACGTGGTGGCCACCCACCGCCCAGGCCGGTGCTCGTGGTGGGCGCGCGGCGGCACCGAGTCCTGCATCCAGGCGCGCAGCACGGGTTCGTGCTCGATGCCGTTCGGGATGTCCTTGAGCCACCTGTCCCACCAGCGCGTCGCCTCCTGGAGGAACCCGACCTGCGGCCCTGGCGTGGCGAAATGTGGCCAGGCATGCGCCCATGGGCCGATCAGCCCGCGCCGGGGCACGGTCAGCGATTCCAGCAAACGCAGCACGGCGTCCCGGTAGGCGTCCGCCCACCCGCCGACCAGGTAGACCGGGCACTGGATGGCGCCGGGGTCCTCGCACACCGACCCGTGCCGCCAGAACTCGTCGCGGCGCTGGTGGCGCATCCACTCCTCGATGAACGCCGGCGTGGCGGCCAGCCGGTCAAGCCACCGGGGTAGCCACTCCTCGCCCCACACGTGCGGCTCGGGTGGACGGGCGTTGTACGCCAGCATGGTGGTGGCCCAGGGCAGCTGGTAGTCGGCGAGCAGCGCGCCACCCCAGTAGTGCACGTCGTCGGCGTACCGATCATCCGTCGAGCACAACGACAGCACGGCGTGCAGCTCCGGTGGCCGCAGCGCGGCGATCTGCAGCCCGTTGAATCCACCCCAGGAGATGCCCATGATGCCGACCTTGCCGGTGCACCACGGCTGGGCCGCTATCCAGGCGATGCAGGCGACCCCGTCGGCGAGTTCGGTTTCGGTGTATTCGTCGGTGATGATGCCGGTCGAATTCCCGGTGCCGCGGATGTCGACGCGCACCACCGCGTAGCCGTGACCGGCGAAGTACGGGGCGTTGCGGGCGTCCCGCAATGCGGTGCCGTCGCTCTTGCGATAGGGCAACAGCTCGAGGATTCCGGGCACCGGGTCGGCCTCGGCATCAACGGGGAGCCAGATCCGGGCGGCCAGGCGGGTGCCGTCGGGCATCGGTATCCAGGTATCCCGGATTTCCCTGACCGGTCGAGGCAGTTCGGATGGTGCGACCTCGCCAATGCTCATTCAGCCTGTCTCTTCATGTTGTCGGCCGCCCAATGGCAGGCGGCGAGCCGGGACTCGGTGACCTGGTGCGGCGGGGGTGGCTCGGTTCGACAGCGGTCGACGGCCTGGGGGCACCGGGTGTGGAACCGACAGCCCGGCGGTGGGTTGCGCGGGCTGGGCACCTCGCCGCTCAACGGCGCCGCGCGGATGCGCCTGGCCGGGTCGACCTCGGGCAGCGAGCGCACCAGCGCCTGGGTGTAGGGGTGGGCCGGCCGGTGCAACACCTCGTGCACCGGGCCGCGCTCGACGATCACGCCGAGGTACATCACGGCCAGCTGCTCGGCGGCGTAGCCGACGGTGTCCAGGTTGTGGGTGACCACGACGTAGGCGAGCCCGGTGTCGGCGGCCAACCCGCGCAGCAGGGTCAGGATCGCGGCGGCGGCGGACACATCGAGGCCGGCCGTCGGCTCGTCGGCGATGAGCAGCCTCGGCCGCAGCGCCAGCGCACGCGCGATGCTCACCCGCCGGGCCTGTCCGCCGGACAGCTCGTGCGGGTACTTGTCCGCGTGCTCCGAGGGCAGTTCCACCATGTTCAGCAGCTGTTCGGCGGTCAACCGCTCGGACGGCGGGACCCGGTGGATGAGGTAGGGCTCGGTGAGCAGCGCGCGCACGGTCAGCCGGGGGCTCAGGCTGGCATGCGGATCCTGGAAGATCATCTGCGCGGCGCGGCGCAGTGCCTTGCGGTCCCCACGCCGGCCGGCGCGCACGTCGATGCCTGCGACACTGATCGCGCCGGAGGTCGCCGCGGTGAGCCCGAGCAGGCAGCGCGCCAGAGTGGTCTTGCCGGATCCGGACTCGCCGACCAGCCCCAGGGTGCCGCCGTAGGGCAGCGACAATGACACGCCGTCCACCGCGCGCACCGGGGCCCGGCCCCGCCCGAGGAGCCCACTGCCCCCGTCGAAGTGCGCGCGCACGTCGTCGGCGCGCACCAACACGCCGGCGTTCACCGGCCCCTCCCCTCGACCGGCCCGGCCAGCTCCGGCAGCACGCAGGCCACCTGACCGCCCTCGAGCGGCAGCAACGGCGGCGGCGCGGCGATGCAGACGTCCACGCTGTGCGCGCACCGCGGCGCGAACGCGCACCCCTGCGCCGGCTCGGCCAGATTCGGCGGTTGCCCGGGGATGGTGACCAGCTCGGCGGTGTTGCGCCAGGACGGGATGGCGGTGAGCAGCGCCCGCGAGTAGGGGTGGCGCGGCGCGGCGAACAGCGCGTCGACCTGGCCGGTCTCCACAATCCGGCCGGCGTACATGACCGCGACCCGGTCGCACAGCTGGGCGACCGAGCCGAGGTCGTGGGAGACGAACAGGATCGTCGTGCCGTGGGTATCCCGCAGGGCGCGCAACAGCTCCAGGATCTGTGCCTGCGTGGTGACATCCAGCGCGGACGTCGGTTCGTCGGCCACCAACAGCGTCGGGCGGAGCAGCAGTGCCATGGCGATCATCACCCGCTGCCGCTGGCCACCGGAGAGATGGTGCGGATAGGCGCGCATCACCGATTCCGGGTCGGGCAGCCCCACCTCGGCCAGCGCGGCGAGCTGGTCGGTGCGCCGCGCGCCGCGCTTGCCGTGGGCCCGCTGCACGAGGCTGAGCTGTGTGCCGATGGGAAACGACGGATTCAAGCTGATGAAGGGATCTTGGAAAATCATCGCGGCGGTTTCCCCGCGATAGCCGCGCAGTGCGGTGTCATCCAGGCTCAGGACCGCGGCTCCGGCCACCGTGATGGCACCGCCGGTCACCTCGCCGCCGGCGGGCAGCAGCCGCAGCACCGCGTTGGCCAGCGTGGACTTGCCGCACCCGGACTCCCCGACCAGCCCGAGTATCTCGCCGGCGGCGACGGTCAGCGAGATGTCGTGCAACGCGGTACGCCGCCGGCCCCGCACCCGATAGGACACGCTCAGCCCGGCGATCTCCAGCACGTCGGTCACGACCGCACCTCCGTGGTGCGCACGTCGAGCACGTCGCGCAGCCGCTCGCCGAGGAAGGTGAAGCCAAGCGTGCTCACCGCCAGCACCCCGCAGGTCCACAGCACCGGCCACGGCGACTCCCGGATCCGGGCGAAACCCTCGCTGAGGATGACGCCCCAGTCCGGGGTGGGCGGCTGCACTCCCAGCCCGAGGAACGCCAGCCCGGACTCGATGCCGATCGCGCTCGGCAGGTTCATCGCCATCAGCACGATCAGCGGGGGAACCACGTTGGGCAGCACGTGCCGGCCGATGATGCGCAGCGTGCCGGCGCCCAGATTGCGCTCGGCGTCCACATACGGCAGGGCCTGGACCGCCTGCACCGACGTCCTGGTCACCCGGCCGAAGCTGGGCACAAAGGCCACCGCCAGCACCAGCACGATCGCCCAGCTGGAACTGCCCAGCAAGGCCAGCACCGCCAGCGCCAGCACCACCGAAGGGAACGATTGGATGGCGTCCAGGATGACCACGATCGCCGTGTCCACCTTGCCGCCCAGGTATCCCGCCGCCAGGCCGAGCAGTAATCCGACCAGCACGCCGAGGACCACCGCCGGTACCGCGATCTGCAAGGCGATGCGCACGCCCATCATCAGCCGGGACAGCAGGTCCCGGCCGAGGTTGTCGGTGCCCAGCCAGTAGGTCGAGCTGGGGCCCTCCAGTCGGTGTTCGATGTCCAGGGCGGTGTAGTCGTGCGGCGCGAGCACCGGCGCGAACACGGCCACCACCACCAACAACACGGCCACGGTGAAACCGAACGCGCCCGATGGGGTGGCCACGATCCGGCGCACCAGCTGGAGGGACGCGGGCCCACCCCGCCGAGGGGTGGGCGGTGCCGCCAGGTCGACGCTCATCGGCTGGAAACCTCCCTGAGACGGGGGTTGATCGCCCGGTTGACCAGGTCGGCGAGCAGGTTGGCCAGGACGAACAGCACCGCGATCACCACCACGCCACCGCGCATCGTCGGGTAGTCCCGCTGGGTGGCCGCGTTGTACAGCAAGGTGCCCAGCCCGTTGCGGGTGAAGATCACCTCGATGAAGATCGCGCTGCCCATCAGGTCGCCGAGCGCAACTCCGATGAGGGCGACCACCGAAGGAATCGCGTTGCGCATCGCCAGCTGGTAATAGATCCGCCACTCGGCGATCCCGTAGGCCCGCGCGGCTCGGATGTAGTCCTGACCGAGCACCTCGAGCAGCGCCGACCGCAGCAACCTGGCCAGATAACCGGCCCAGACCAAGGCCAGGGACAGCGCGGGCAGCACCAGGTGCGCGAGGTAGTCGAGCGGATCGGCGAAACTCCCGGTGCCGATCGCGGGCAGCCAGCCCAGCCACACCGTGGCCAGCAACAGCAACACCATGCCGATGACATAGGACGGGATGCTGACGATCCCGACCGACAAGGTGCCCAGGATCCGGTCCAGCCAGCTGCCCTGCCGAGCCGCCGACACCACAGCGAGCGGAATCGCGGCGACCACCGCCAGCAAGAGACTGGTCAGGGCTAGAACCAATGTGTTCGGCAGGGCCGCCCCGATCAGCTCACTGACTGGCCGCTTGGTGAGAAAGTCCTGGCCGAGGTCGCCGCCCACCGCATTGGCCAGGAAATGCCACACCTGCGCCGGCACCGACGAATCCAGATCCATCTCCTGGCGGGCCAGCGCGATCAGCTCGGGGTCGGCCCGCGGGCCGAGCATCAGGCTGACCGGATCGCCCGGCAGGATGTGCACCAGCGACGCGAGGAACACCAGCACGATCAGCAACACCAGCACGGCCATGCCGACCCGGCGAGCCAGGTAGATCAGCATCAGGCGCGCTCCCGGAAATTCCAGGCCAGCATCCGCCCGTCCACCCGAATGCTCGGGACAATGCTGTCGCGCCCAGCGAACAGGACCTGGGGCCAGGCCAGCCACACGGTGTTCGCCGCCGCGTCCCACCGCTGCTGCATCGCGATGTAGTCCGCCTGTCGCGCGCCGTTGTCGGCGGACCGCAGCGCCTGCTGTTGCAGCGAGTCGAACACGGTGTCGGAATACGACTGGAAGTTCCACTGGCTGACCTGCTCGGAGGTGAACCACACCATCGACCAGTACGGGTCGGGCAGGCCGGCGAACCCGCAGTAGAACAGCTGCCGTTGGGCCTGCGCCTCGCCGCCCAGGGTCCAGAAACTGCCGGCATCCTGGATGTCGATGGTGCACCGCAGGCCGGCGTCGGCCAGGTTGGCCTGGACGATCTGGCACACGTCCTGTGGGTTCTCCTGGTCGGTGGAGGACGTCAAGGTGATCTGCAGGTCCCGCGCGCCGGCATCGGCCAACAGCCGACGGGCGCCATCCACGTCCCGCTTCGGCACCGGGGCATCGCCCCAGTAGCCGACCGGCATATTGGGCGGAATGATCGCCGTCGCCCTCCGGTAGGCGCCGTCGAACGCCGCCGCGAGAATGGCCTCCGCGTCGACGGCGGACCGGATCGCCTGCCGGACGCGGATATCAGCCATGTTGGCGTGGTTCACGTTCATCCCGAGCATCGAGTAGTCGAACGTCGGATGCTCCAGCGTCTGATAGCCCGGCTCGCCGGCAAACCGTTTGTTGTCCAAGGGCTCGAAGGGCCCGAAGTCGAGTTCACCCGCGGTCAGCGCGATGGCCGCCGAGCTGGAATCGAGGACCGGCCGAAAACGGATCTCGTCCCACAGGACCTTCTCCGCATAGCCGTACCGCGCCCCGCCGTAGTCTGCGAAACGGCGCAGCACCGCCTGGTTCCTGGGTTCCCACGCGACCAGCTCATACGGGCCGGTGCCCACCGGTGCGGTGCCGAATCCGGTGCCCCGATCCAGCACCGCGCGGCGGGAGATCACGTATCCCCGCTCCAGCGGCAGCGTGGTGTGATAGAGCGGCGCGAACAGGTGCTTGAGCCGAATGACCCCGCTGTAGGGCCCGGTGACCCGTACTTCCTCCAGCGCCGACCAGTCGCCCTGGTACGAGGAGTTGATATTCGGCTGGGTTATCCCGGCGATCCGCTCGAAGGAGTACTTCACGTCCTCGGCGGTCGCCTCCCCGTAGCCCGCGTGGAAGGGGATGCCCCGCCTCAGCGAGAACTTGATCTCCAGCCCGTCCGGGGAAACCTCGAACTCCTCGACCAAGGTATCCACGGTGTCCGACGTGCCGGGCCGGTAGCTCTTTAGACCCTCGAAGACGCATTCCATGATCTCGTAGTCGCTGCGCCCGGTGGCGAATGCCGGGTCCAGATTTCCCATATCGACATCCAGCCGCAATGCCAGGGTCTTCGCTTGCGGCCCACGATTACCGCTGGCACAACCCGCCAGCGCGGCCGTGGCGAGACCGCCTCCGGCCGCCGCGATCACGGCCAGGAACCCCCGCCTACGCAGCAGCGGACCTGGCAACGCGGCGGGCACCGAAGGCATCACCACTCCCTCCGCTGCTGACATGATGCAACAGCTGTCGCATAATGACAGCGTGCGACGTGGCGCGGGCCCCAGTCAAGATGCCGACGCCGCCGACAGCGGCCACCAGCCCAAGCTGGTCCAGTCGGTGGAGCGAGCGCTGACCCTGCTCGAAGAGATCGCCGCCAGCGACAAGCCGCCGAGCGCGAGCGAAGTGGCGAAACGTGCCGGCCTCAATCGCGGCACCGCGTGGCGGCTGCTGACCACCCTGGAGCACTTTCAACTGGTCGAGCGCGATGCGCTCTCTGGTCGCTACACGGTGGGATTCGGCGCCCACCGCATCGCCGCGGCATCCGGCGCCACCCCGCTCATCCGGCGGGCCCGTCCGATCCTCGAGCGGCTGGGCGCGGACCTGGGCGAATGCGTCTACCTGGAGGTCGCCCACGGCCACACCCTGGTCGTGCTCGACGAGGTGCGCGGGCGCCGCCCGGTCCGGGTGGACCTGGCCAACATCGACGTGCCGCTGCACTGCGGGTCGGCCGGCAAACTCTTCCTGGCGTTCCTCCCGCCGGACGAACTGGAGGAGTTCCTCGCCACCCCCCTCGACCCGATCACCCCGCACACCATCACCGACCCGGCCACCCTGCGCGAGACCATCAACAAGGCCAAGGCGGACCGCTTCGCCATCGCCTACCAGGAGCACCTGCCCGACTGGGGCGGCGCGACGGCCGTGGCCTGCGACCGACGCGGGCTGCCGATGGCCTACCTCAACGTCACGGTGCCCAGCTACGCCTACTCGGAGCCCGAACTGCGCGCGCTCACCGTCCCGCTGCGCGAAGCGGCCCTTGAGCTGGAGCGGCGGCTACTACCCGAGAGCTGACCTGGGCGGGGCCCATTCGGCCGGCCGGCTTGGCTAGCTCCAAGACTCATGTCACCAAGTTGTTGCTACTCATAGACCCGCGCAGCCAGCAACATCTGCGCTATCAGCTGCCACGATGGAGATTCTGGAACCGGCTGGCCAATGTTTTTAAAATACCCGTCCATCTCAAAGAGCCACACGGCCCAGGCGCGAAGAAATCGTTCGAGTGAGTCGTTCTCCCAGGTCTCGGACTCTTCCACAAAGGAGTCCGCGAGCTGATCGATGAACCGGGTTAGCTCAGTTCGCGACATTGACCCTTGGACCAAATCCTCTAGACTCATCGAGTGCCACCTCGGATAGTAATCGACATTCCCCCATTCCTCGTAGCGAACTTGAAACTTTGGCGAGCGGTCTCCTTTGGCGTCGCCATCCGATAAGGAACACGAACCTCTGCGCAACTCACCCGACCATCGCCGCGCAGAACTGCTCCGGTGTGGAGCCCCGCGACACAGCAGCTCGAAGGCCTCCCGGTCGGGGCGGATCTTCCACAGATGATCGCGGCGAGAACGCCATAGGTGCCACGGCGGGTGCGCATTAGGGATCATCTACGGCCCAAGAAAACAAGACCAGGAACTGCGGCGAGCCGGTCCTTCAACTCGTCGCCGCGCTTGGTCGAATTCACCCTTAACAGCACACTGTAGTCGGAGAAGTCTGGCTCAATGAGATTATCCTCATCTTCGCCATCTTCTTCGAAACCGCTGTCGTTGCGCAGAATTTCGAGATGCTCTCCAGCTGGGCCCCGACTGCGGAAGTAGTCACCGCCCAAATAGAGGCTCTCGTGCGCCTCAAACGTAATGTTTAGAACGGTTGCAACCGCAGTCCGCAGCTCGTCCAGCGTGCGGTCTTTCGCGCCATATAGGTCGTCGTGCTCCATTATCTTATGGTACCTCATTATCTTGGCACCGCTATACTAGGCTTGTGCCGAATTGCCTCATCGACTGACCGATAGATCATGAAATTCACGTCTCGACCTGCGCGACTACTGAGATCCCTGGCCATGTCATTGAGGCCAAGCCGTCGAAGTTGCCCTGAAGTAAGTGGTCCTGTGCGCGTGCCTTTGCTGCGAAGCTTAACTCCCTCGAGCTCTGCGGCGCGCATGATGTCCTCGCCGCCAAGGGCAATGTCAAAGTCGCTCCGACGGCCCTCATCGAAACGCTCGCCGGTCCTGAAGCTCCGCCCAGTCACACTGCTGCCTTGGAATGCAGGGGTGGTTTCGCCATAGCCGGCCTTCGCTAGGCCGCTGTGCAGCTGGTTGCCAAACTCAGCAAACTCATTCTTACTACTGAAGCCGTTAGGAAGCGAGTCCACGTCGCTGCGTTCGAGGCCCGTGCCCGAGCGTGCCGTGGTCGGACCGCCATCGGCCGGGGTGGTGCCCGGGTATTCAGGACTGCGACCAAGAGGCCAAGTTCCGCCGCCACCGCCTTCGACGGGGCCGATGTCGCGAGCAATGCTGGGTCCACTGATGTCTTCGGCACGGCCGGTGTCTTGCCTAGCCTCATCCGCGTCTCGCGGCAGTTTGGGCGTGGAGGCGGTGGGGGATTGGGCTCGGCCAGCAGCGGGGCGGTTTCCCGCGCCGGTGGCAACAAGGGGATCGCCGCCACCGGCGGCGACCGGCGCCGACCCATCCGCGCCGCCGAGTCGGCCACCCACGATCCCGGCGGGACGGCCGGGGCGCGTACCCGCGGCGCCGGTGGGATCGGAGTCCGATGCTCCTCCTGGACGCGCAGCGGCCTTGCCGGCCGGGCGCCGTCCGACTGGCCCTGCGGCCACGGATCCACTACGTGGGGCGGTCGCGGTAGGGGTGGGGTCGCGGACTCCGCTGCCGGTTGTGAGGGGACCACTCTCCGAGCGTGTGCCGGCTGGTTCGGGTTTTTGTGCGAGTGGTTTGGGGAGTTCGTGTGGGATCGCGGCCTGGGGGGTGGCGGCGTTGGCTTCGCCGGCGGCGGCTTTGGTTGCGGCGGCTGCCGCGGCGGCGTCGGTTGCGGCGGCGGTTTCGGCGGTGGTGGCTGCTCTGGCTGTGCCGGTTGCTCGGGCGGCGGTTCCGGCGGCGCCGGCTTCGCCGAGGCCGGGGATGAACATCATGGCGGCGGAGACGTCTTCGGTGAGGGCGCCGGCCCAGTCACGTTTGTAGTCGGTTTTGATTTGGGCGTAGGGGTCGATGCCGAGGGCTTTGGTCGCCGCGCTGGCGGCGCCGCCGGTGGCGATGTTCGCGGCGGTGTAGGCGAGGGCCGGGACGTAGCGCTTGCCGACGTTGAGCGCTGTGTGTGCCATGCCGCCGGCGGTGTCGCCTATCCAGGCGGCGGCGACCGGGCTGGACATGATCGTCGAGGCGCCGGGGATGAGTTGGGTCGCTGTCGCGGAGGCCGCGCGGCCCAGGGTGTTTGATTTGAGTGTGTTGGTGTCTTGGGCCAGCGCGGTGCCTGGGTGGTTCCAGTAGTCGTCCGCGAGGGCGTTGGGGTTGCCGTGCAGTAGCGAGGACCAGCGGCTGCTGCTGGCTTGGGCGGCGGCCTGTGGGTTGGCGGCGACGGTGGTGCCTTCGTAGCCGGCGTTGAGCGCGCCGTCGACGAGACCGAGCGCGACGCGGCGGCTGGGTTCGAACGGAATTCCGATCTTGTCCATCGGAATGCCGGTCTGGTCCTGGAACGCCTTGATTTTCTGATCAACGCGAGCGTTGAAGGCCGCGGCCGGTGGTGACAGGCCGTTTCCGGGGTCGGGCTGGGCGGGGACCTTGGTCAGCCCGGCGCTGCCCTCGAGGGGGTCCGTGCTCGGGGCGGTCGCGGACTGTCCCGCAGGCAGGGCGCGGCGCGGCAACAGCGGGTTGACGGCGTTCGGGTCAGCCTGAGATGGGTCGGTCGGGGCGGCGGTGCTGGCGGGCGGCGGTGGTCCGCGGGCGGCGCCGGGTGACTGGTTGGGGTCGAGCAGCTTTTGTCGGAGGCCGCCGGCGAGGAGTTGAGCGGCGTTGGAATCGACCGATCCGATCGAGGCATCTAGCCTGCCCGCGCCGGGACCGCCGGCGTGACCCGCGGCACCGGTTCCGCCGCCCGCGGCGTTGGAGGGTCCGGTGGGTGCGCCGGATCCTGGGGCGGCTGGGGTGGCCGGGGGCGGTGCGGGGCAGCCGGGGCCGCACGAGCCCGGTGATCCGTCTGGATCGCGGGTTGGGGTGGCGGCACCGTTAGCGGCGTGGGCGTCGAGCTTTGCCGGGTTCGGTGTCCCGGTGATCGGGGGTGCGGCGGAGCTGTCGGTCACTGGGACCGTCTTCGGGGCCGAGCCACAGGGCCCGCCGGTGGTGCCGCAGGTGGTTTGGGTCGCGGCGTCCGCGGTTGGCTTGGCCGGTTTCGGTGCCCCAGCGATCTCTGGTGCCGCGGTGGCGTTGGTGGGGCTGGCCGCGGGCGGGGCGGGTTTGGGGGTCGCCGCGTTCTGGGTTGCGGTGTCGGTGTTGGTTGCCGGCTGCGCGGGCTTTGGCGCCCCAGCGTCCGCGGGGCTGGAGTTGGCCGCGGGCTCGGCTGGCTTCGGTGCCGCAGCGGGTTTGGCTGCCGCGGAATCCGAGGAGCTCGATGAGGAGCTCGGTGATGAGTCCGCCGGTTTCGGGCTGCCGGCGGCTTTCGCGCCGTCGGAGCTGTCCCCGCTGGAGGAGCTGTTGCTGCCTCCGCTAGAGGAGCTGCCCCCGCTGCCGCTGTTGGAGGACTTGGAGCTGCTGGCTGGTTTGGGGGCGGGGGCGGCGCTGTCACCGCCGCTGGCGCCTCCGGGTGAGCCGGCGACGTCCGCGGGTACCAGCCGGATGTTGGCCACGGTCTGCACCGCAGCTGTGGTGGGCGACAACGCCACAAAGGCCTGGGTGGAGGTTGGCGGCGAGAGCAGGGTGGCGATCAGCCACACCAGCGCGGCGGCACCCAACAGCAGCGACACCGACCCGGCCCGCCACATCCGCGACAACACCGCAACAACTACCCGAGCCCGCTCCCGCGACTGAAATCGCGACAGAGCCGGCACCGAGACCGGGGGCACGGCGCGGGTGCGCTGCCTCCCAGCCGGGGTCACCGACATCATCACGAGCTTCTCCACGGATTCCGGACACCGTGACAGTGAGCACTCCCCACAAGCGCTGACCGACACCAGACCGGCCGCGAAAACAGGGGCAGCACCATCACAGAGATGACGGGTTTCCGGGGCTCACCGGCACCCAGATCCGACCGGAACACCAACCACGGTCACGTCACGCGGAGGCATCAAACCCAAGCGCCGAGCACTCAGGTCTTCGGTTCAGGCATCCACCGATCACGATGAACGCGACCCCAGGCTAGCAGCAGTTGACCAACCCCGGGAGAGGAATCCACGATCTTCGCGTCGAACTTGCCGAGCCCACGCCGCGGGCGCCGCCGGTTGACCCTCGGCGCGTCGGTGCCCTCGAGCGTCACGGGTTCGGACATGCGTCCTTCAGCGGCCAGGCGCGGTGGTGTACCGGGCGATGCGCACGGCGGTCGAGGGCAGCTAAGTTAACTGACTAATCAGACAGTGAGAGCTATACGATGCGACCCCGGTCACACCTTGTCAACCCCGCCCGCGCCGGGTCCGCGAGGACTCCCGGAGTAGCGTGATCGAGTGGCGCGAGTGAAGAAGGGTGCCGACGTTCGGCGCGGTGAGATCCTCGTTGCAACCCTCGAGCTGATCAGCGAGCGCGGCATCGACGCACTGCGCGGCGCCGATGTCGCCGACCGGCTGGGCGTCTCGCCGGCGCTGGTTTTCTACCACTTCGAAAACCTGGAGAACCTGATCGTCAGCGCGTTCCGGTTCGCCACCGAGCGCGACCTGGTCAAGCTCGAGCAGATCCTCGCCGAGAAGGGGCCGAGCACCAGCCAGCGACTGCGCGGCGCCCTGCGCGAGTACGGGCCGACCGGGTCCGCGCAGAGCTGGCGACTGTGGATCGAGGGCTGGTCGGCCGGGCTGCGCAACCCGGTACTGCGCGGGGTGATCGCCACCCTGGACGAGCGCTGGCGGAGCGTGATCACCGAGCTCATCGCCGAGGGGGTGGCCGCCGGCGAGTTCCGCACGCCGGATCCGCGCGGGGCCGCGTGGCGGATCAGCGCGCTGATTGACGGCCTGGCGGTGCAACGGGTCGCCTTCGACGACGCGGTCTCCCCGTCCGACGCGGAGGCCTGGCTGAACACCGCGCTGCGCGCCGAACTGGGGCTGGACCCTGCCTGACTTCGCCCGGGCCGACTCGCGGGGCCCGCCCGCCGTTGACCGGAGGCCGGCGTTGACCACAGCGTCGACCCGTGGTACTAACTGATTAGTCAGTCAGTACGCCGGGAGGTGGCCGTGCCGCTCGCCCTACCCAACGCGATCTCGTCCTCGCCGGCGAGTAGGGCGGATGCCCCCTGCCTGGAGATCACCTGGCATGACACGGAGACCGAGGCACGGGGCTACCTGGTGATCGACCGCCTGCTCCGCGGCCTGTGCAGCGGCGGGCTCCGGATGCGCGCGGGCTGTGACCTCAACGAGGTGCGCGGCCTGGCCAGGGGGATGACCTTGAAGGAGGCCATCCACTTCGAGCCGGAGGCGCGGTACGTGCCGTTCGGCGGGGCCAAGGGCGGCATTGACTTCGACCCGTACCACCCGGACGCCGAGGCCGTGCTGTTCCGCTACCTCGCCGCGATGCGCCCCATGATCGAGCAGCGCTGGACCATGGGCGAGGACTTCGGCGTGCGCCAGGAGGCGGTCGACCGCGGCATCCAGCACATCGGGCTGTCCAGCTCGATCCAGGCGGCGCACCGGGTGGTCACCGATCTTGAGGCGGCGCACGTCCGGATGCGCAGCGCCTTCGCCACCGTGGTGGACGGCGTCGCGCTGGACGAACTGGTTGGCGGCTACGGAGTGGCCGAAGCCGCGCTCGCCGCGCTGCGGCACACCGGCGCGGCCCCGGCGGCGAGCACCGCGTTCATCCAGGGCTTCGGCTCGATGGGCGGGGCCACCGCCCGGTACCTGGCGCGTGCGGAAGTCCGCGTGGTGGGCGTCGCCGATGTACACGGGGTGGTGACCAACCCGGCCGGCCTGGACGTGGAGCGGCTGTTGCTGACCCGCAAACCGGGAGGCGAGCTGGACCGCGCCCAGCTGCGTGACGAGGACCAGGTGCTGCCCGCAGAGCAGTGGCTCCGGGTACCCGCCGACGTGTTGGTGCCCGCGGCGGCGTCCTACTGCATCGACGGGAGCAACCAGGAGCAGGTGGCCGCGACGGTGATCGTGGAGGCGGCCAACATGCCGGTCACCCCGGAGGCCGAGGAGGCGCTGCGCCGGCGCGGCGTGGTGATCTCCCCCGACTTCCTGGCCAACTC
>DATHIT010000884.1:0-5171 GCA_035489915.1 Pseudonocardia sp.
CCAGCGCTGGACCAGGTTGCCGCCGGGGTCGACACTGATCAGGGTGCGGGCGGATCAGCTGCGGGCGGCCATGGTGGTCGGGCTGGTCCGCGGCGGGCGGATCCACTCGCCGGCAGTACGGCGGGCCTTCCGGGCGGTGCCGCGCCACGTCTTCCTTCCCGAGTTCAGTCCCGAGGACGCCTACCGCGACGAGCCCATCGTCACCAAGCGCGACGACGCGGGCCGGCCGATCAGTTCGTCGTCGCAGCCCGCGATCATGGGCATCATGCTCGACCAGCTCGACGTACGGCCCGGCCACCGGGTGCTGGAGATCGGCGCGGGCACCGGTTACAACGCCGCGCTGATGGCCGAGTTGGTCGGCCCGACCGGGTCGGTGGTCGCGGTGGACATCGACGAGGACCTGGTCCGGGGCGCTGAGGAGCACCTGATGGCGGCCGGCAGCTTCAGCGTGCGGCTGGTCACCGGAGACGGGGCGCTGGGTTATCCCGAAGGCGCCCCGTTCGACCGAATTGTGCTCACCGTGGGCAGTTGGGACATCCAGCCCGCCTGGTGGCGGCAGCTGGTGCCGGGCGGCCGCCTGCTGCTGCCACTCTCGGTGCGGGGCAGCCAGCTGGCCGTGGCGCTGGACCTGGTCGCCGGCCCGCCGCCCGGCCTGCACAGCGTGTCGGTGCGCAGCTGCGCGTTCGTCCGGCTGCGCGGCACGGGCGCCGGCCCGGACAGCAGCCGGGCGCTGGGCCGGGACGGACTGGCCGTGCAGACCGCCGACGAGCGCCCCGCGGACCCCCGAGCGGTGTGCGCGCTGCTGGACGCCCCTGGTCCGGAGTGGCCCAGCCCGGTGCGGCTGGCAGCGGTCGACCTGTGGGACGGGCTTGGCCTGTGGCTCGCGGTGCAGCAACCGGACATCTGCCGGCTGCTGGTCAGCGCGGCGGCCTCGGATCGGGCGCCGTCGCTGCTCCCGGTCGGCTTGGACGGTGGCACGGTGGGTCTGCTCGGCTCGCACGGACTGGCGTTGCTGGTGCCGGGTTCCCGCGACGGCGCGGGGTTCGACCGCAGGTTCCCGGTCGCGGTGCGGGCGTACGGCCCGGACGGCGCCGAGCTGGCCGCGCGGCTGGCCGGCCAGCTCGATACCTGGGCCGCTGCCGGCCGGCCCACCGCCACCGACCTTCGGCTGCGCGCCTACCCCGCCGGTGTGGCGCCGGCCGCGAGCTCCGCCGCGGTGGTGCGCAAGGCGCACAGTCAGCTGGTGCTCGACTGGCCGCGCAACTCGGTTCCGTCCAGTCCTATCCTGGAGCGGTGAGCCCCACCGCCGAAGTCACCTCCGAAGCCGACGCTGCCGCGACAACCCCCGTCGAGGCCCCCACCAGGGCCGACGAGGCGGGCCGGGGCGGCCGACCGCCGGCGGAGAACGGCTCGGTCGCGCTGCGCGACGAGGTACACAGCGCGGCCCGCCGGGCCCGGGTGGCCGCCGGCGTGCTCGCCCAGCTCCGGCGCGCGGAGAAGGACCAGGCGTTGCTGGCGATGGCCGATGCGCTGCGTGCCCAGGTGGAGCCGATTCTGGCGGCCAACGCCGAGGACGTCCGGGCCGGCCAGGACGCCGGCATGACCAGCGCACTGGTGGACCGGCTGACGCTGACCGAGCAGCGGGTGGAGGCCATCGCCGGTGGCCTGACCAAGGTGGCCGCGCTGCCCGACCCGGTGGGCGAGGTGATCCGGGGCAGCACCCTGGCCAACGGCCTTCAGCTCCGCCAGGTCCGGGTGCCGATGGGCGTGGTCGGCATGGTCTACGAGGCCAGGCCGAACGTCACGGTGGATGCCGCCGGGCTGGCGCTGAAGTCCGGCAACGCGGCGCTGCTGCGTGGCTCGTCCTCCGCGGTGCACACCAACACCGTGTTGGTCGAGGTGATGCGCGAGGCGCTCACCGAGCTGGGCCTGCCGGCCGACGCGGTGCAGTTGCTGCCCTGCCAGGACCGGGCCAGCGTGCACCACCTGATCACCGCCAGGGGCCTGGTCGACCTGGTGATCCCGCGCGGTGGCGCCGGATTGATTTCGTCGGTGGTGCTCGGCGCGACAGTGCCCACCGTGGAGACCGGCATCGGCAACTGCCACGTGTACGTGGACGCCGCCGCCGACCTGGACGTGGCGGAGCGCCTGGTGATCAACTCCAAGGTCCGCCGGCCCTCGGTGTGCAACTCGGCGGAGACGCTGTTGGTACACGCCGACGTGGCGGAGCGGTTCGTGCCGTCCATCGCGGCCGCGCTGCGGGTGGCCGGGGTGACCGTGCACGGCGACGACCGGTTCGCCGCGCTGGCCCCGGGCACGCTGCCGGCCACCGACGAGGACTGGGACACCGAGTACCTCTCGCTGGACATCGCCGCCGCCGTGGTGGACTCGCTGGACGACGCGATCGCGCACATCACCGAGCACGGCTCCCAGCACACCGAGGCGATCGTCACCACGGATCTGGCCGCCGCGAACGCCTTCACCGCCCGGGTGGACGCCGCCGCTGTGATCGTGAACGCCTCCACCGGGTTCACCGACGGCGAGGAGTTCGGCATGGGCGCGGAGATCGGCATCTCCACCCAGAAGCTGCACGCCCGAGGCCCCATGGCCCTAACCGAGCTCACCACCACCAAATGGATCGTCTGGGGCGACGGCCAAGTCCGCCCCGGCTAGTAGTAATTTCCGCGAGTCGGGGCTCTCAGCACACTGAGTCGGGCCTCTCAGCACACCGGTGGCTGCCCGGGTGTGACCGTCAAGTAGTCGACAGCGCGCGCACAGTGCAGGATAAGCAGGTGAGTGCAGACCAGCCGGCTAAGCCGCAGCCGCCCCTGTTCGGCTCCGTGGACGACGTCACGGAGCGGCTGGCCGGGGTGGGCTACCTCGCCTCCACCGCCGCGGCCACCACTGTGTACCTGGCCGACCGGCTCGGCAAACCGCTGCTGGTCGAGGGGCCGGCCGGGGTCGGCAAGACCGAGCTGGCCAAGGCCGTCGCCGCGTGCACCGACTCCGGGCTGGTGCGGCTGCAGTGTTACGAGGGCATCGACGAGGCCCGCGCGCTGTACGAGTGGAACCACGCCAAGCAGCTGCTGCGGATCACCGCCGGCCAGGGCCGCGAGTCGTGGGACGAGACCCGCGACGACGTGTTCTCCGAGGAGTTCCTGCTGCCCCGTCCGCTGCTCACCGCGATCCGCCGCAGCGAGCCGACGGTGCTGCTGGTGGACGAGATGGACAAGGCCGACGTGGAGGTCGAGGGCCTACTGCTGGAGGTGCTCTCCGACTTCCAGGTGACCGTGCCGGAGATGGGCACCATCGCGGCCAAGCGGCGCCCGTTCGTGCTGCTCACCTCGAACTCCACCCGGGAGCTGTCCGAGGCGCTGAAGCGGCGCTGCCTGTTCCTGCACCTGGACTTCCCGGACGCCGAGCTGGAGCGCCGGATCGTGCTGACCAGGGTGCCCGAGCTGCCCGAGAAGCTGGCCGACGCGCTGGTGCGGACCGTGCGGGTGCTGCGCGGGCTTGAGCTGCGCAAGGCACCTTCGGTGGCCGAGACCATCGACTGGGCGCGCACGCTGCTCGCGCTCGGCCTGGACACCCTGGACGACGACGCCGCCCGGGCCACCCTGGGCGTCGTGCTCAAGCACCACTCCGACGCCCAGAAGGCCGCCGCCGAGCTCCGCCTGAACTAGGCCTGAACTAGGGGGAACCCCATGGCCTCGCCGCCGCCGCACGGACTGCCCGGGCACCTGGTCGACTTCGTCGGCGCACTGCGCCGCCACCAGGTGCCGGTCGGCCCCGGTGAGACGGTGGACGCGGCCGCCGTGCTGGGCGCGCTGAACCTGCTGCACCGCGAGCAGCTGCGCGAGGGGCTGGCCGCCGCGCTGCTGCGCCGCTCCGGGCAGCGGGCCGTCTTCGACACCCTGTTCGACCTGTACTTCCCGATCGCGCTGGGTCGGGGGCGCAGCGAGGTCGAGGTGCCGTGGACCCCGGACGGCGAGGTCGACCTGGACGCGCTGCGGGACATCCTGGCCGACCTGCTGCGCGACGGGGACGACGCCGCGCTGCGCGAGCTGGCCAGGGCGGTGGTGGACGCGCTCGGCCAGGCCGGCGGCTCCGGCCAGGGCGGCAACGGGCCCGGCCAGCAGGGGCAAGGCCCGCGCAACTGGTCGGCCTACCAGGTGCTGCGTCAGCTGAGCCCGGAGACGCTGCTCGCTCGCATCCTGTCCGACCTGCTGGCGGACAACTCCGACGCGTTCGCCGAGGAGGTGGCTCGCCGGGAGATCCGGCAACGCATCGCCGACTTCCGCAAGATGATCACCGACGAGGTTCGGCGGCGCACCGCGGAGACCCGGGGCCGAGACCAGGTGGCCAAGACGGCGGTGCCCAAGCAGGCCGAGCAGGTGGAGTTCCTGTCCGCCTACGCCGACCAGCTGGCCCAGCTGCGCCGCACGGTGCACCCGCTGGCCCGGCGGCTGGCGTCGAGGCTCGCGGTGCGCCGCAAGCACGCCAAGCGCGGTCAGATGGACCTGCGCCGCACGCTGCGCCGGTCGATGTCCACCGGCGGGGTGCCGATGCGCCCGGCCTACCGCACCCGCCGCCCGGGCCGCCCGGAGCTGGTGGTGTTCTGCGACGTGTCCGGCTCGGTGGCCGGGTTCAGCCACTTCACGTTGTTGCTGGTGCAGGCGCTGCGTGAGCAGTTCAGCAAGGTTCGGGTGTTCGCCTTCGTGGAGCGCGCGGACGAGGTGACCCACCTGTTCGCCCCGGGCAACGACCTGGCCAGCGTGATGACCAGGGTGCTGCGGGAGGCCGAGCTGGTCACCTTCGACGGGCACAGCGACTACGGCGGGTCGCTGGCCAGCATGGTGGAGCACTGGCCGGACGCGGTCGGCCCGCGCAGCTCGCTGCTCATCCTGGGAGACGCCCGGACCAACTACCGGGACCCGAACCTGGCCGTGCTACGCCGGCTGATCGGGCAGGCCCGGCACAGTCACTGGCTCAACCCGGAACCGCGCAAGCAGTGGGGTAGTGGTGACTCGGCGGCGCTGCGCTACGCCGACCTGCTGCCCATGCACGAGTGCCGCACGGTGGCCCAGCTGGCCGAGGTGGTGGAGTCGCTGCTGCCGGTCTGAACCCGGGCGGTGCTCATTGCGGCTCAGTACATGGTGGTGCGGGTCTGG
>DATHIT010000885.1:0-2580 GCA_035489915.1 Pseudonocardia sp.
AGCGAACCCGACCCCGCCCCGGCACTGGCCACACGACCGGTTCGACGTCATCTGGACCTTCACCCCCGAACCCAACGGGTGGCGCTTCACCCAGATCCCGCAACTCCTGCTACCCGGCGACCTGCCCTACCCGATCGAGGAGCTGACCAGCCTCAGATAGCTGTGGATCTCCTCCTGGCGAGGGGCTGCGGGCGGCCGCCGAGGTACTCAAGCGCGGGCACGGGGGTGAGCGTGGACCTGTTCGGCGAACACTTCCGAGACGCCGCCAAGGCCGCCCAGGCCGGCGCGGACTACCTGGAGCTGGCCTCGGCACTTCCCCCAGCACCGGCCGACGCATGGCTGTCGATCGACCTGTCGCACCTGGCCGTCCAGCACGACCCGGCCGGCGCGGCTCAAACACTCGCCGCCGTGGCCGCCGCGCTGCCGCCGGGGCGCAGGATTCAGGTGGGCGCCGAGGAAGCCGAGGTCACCGACGCGGTGCTGGGCTGCGTGATTGAGGTGGCCAGCCGAGGCCTGGCCGATCGGCTCGGCGCCACCGTCCAGGCCAACCTGCTGCGTTCACCCGGTGACGTGGACAAGCTGATCAGCGCCGGTGTACACATCCGGCTGGTCAAGGGCGCATACCTCGAGCGGACCGGCGCGCTGGCGCACGGTGAGCCGACCGACGTCGCCTTCCTGCGGCTGGCCCATCAGCTGGCGGCGGCCGGCGCCAGCTGGTCGATGGCCACCCACGACGGCCGGCTGCGCGAGGCGGTGCACCTGGCGCTCGGGCCGGTACCGGTCGAGCAACTGCATGGCGTGCGGCCGGAGATCCTCGACGACCTGCGTGCCCGCGGCATACCCACACGCGTCTACCTGCCCTACGGGCCCGATTGGTTCCGCTACTGGCTGCGACGGGTCGCCGAGTCCCGGGGCGCCTGATCCCGTCGCCAACAGGTGTCTACGCACGCTGGTTGGCGGCGACTGCTTGTTCGATCAGTGCGGGGTCGCCCAGAGAGAACGGATGGGCCAGCATGAATGCCACAGTGCTGAACGCGTGGGCGACGGTCTCGTCTACCAGGGTGGCACGGATCAACTGGTCCATGGCCCATCGCTGGCGTTGAACATCTTCAGGCACTTCAGCACCCTCGATCGCATCCAGCCGGGCGGCGTCCCCGCCTGCCGAAATGGTCCACGCGGCATCCACCACCACCTCCTGCAGAGCGAAGAACTCAGCAGCGCGCATGCCGAACGCCGGGTCGCCGACCAGGTATTCGGACAGGCAGGACGCATGCAGGGCTGCCGACGAGATGCCCTGGCCATACACCGGGTTGAAGGACGCCACGGCGTCTCCCACACTGACCAGGCGCGCCGGGAAGCGCGACAGACCCGCGAAGTCGCGACGGCGGCTGTCCGCCTGGTGGTAGGTCAGAATCTCCCGGGAGACGGGACCGCTCACCGCTTCACCGAAGATCGGCGGCATCTTGGCGCAGGTGGACCGGAACGCCTCGATCGACCTGGACGACTGATGGTCCCCGTAGGCCATCAGCATCACCAACCACTGGTCGCCCTCGATCGCGTTCACCGCGCCCACAGCCAGGCCGTCCGGCGACGACGGCGGAGAGAACTGCGCGAGCGCGCACGCAAGGTCCAGATCGTCCGGCTTGTCGGACCGCTCGAACAGAGCTGTCGCGTAATCGATGCCGGTCCGCAGTCGCTGCAGCCGCGGCCGGTCGTAACCGGCCTGCTCGACCCATTCCGACAACTTGCTGGCCCGCCCCATGGCGTCCACCACGAAGTCGACGCTCATCACGTGCTCGACGCCATCCGCCACGTACCGCACCGCGCTCACCGCATCATTGCGATATTCGAGGCCGGTCGCCTGTGCCGACAAGGTCGACACATTGGGCAGGGCAAGGACGCGGGTGCGAATCCGGGATTCCAGGAAGGGTCGACTGCCCATGAGGATCCGCGCGTTGCCGCTACGCACCTGCCGGTGGTCGTCCAGGTACACAACTTGCTGGTCAGGACCCACAAGGACGCCGCCCAGGTGCTGCGCCTCCCGTGTGAAGCCCGGCAGCCAACGCTCGATCTGCGCGAGCCCGCCCGGCAGCAGCCCATGCCCCTGACGGTCCTGAGGGACGCCCGCACGTGGGCGACCCTCCACGTTCACCTCGTCGCGCTCAATGATCCGGACCGTGCGGGCGTGGTCGGCGAGGACCCGCGCGGCCAACAGGCCGGCAATACTGCCGCCCAACACGCACGCCGTGTCGAACAGAACCGGCGTGCGCTCGGGAAGATCCACCCGAGTTAGTTTGTCGAACACTGCAATCGGCGACTCAGTCACGAACGGATGAGTTCCGCTGCTCGTTCAGCAATCGCGTAGACGGTTGCGTTGGTGTTGGCGGAGATCGGCGAGGGCATCACCGACGCATCGGCGACTCTTAGGCCGCTGATGCCGTGTACGTGGAGGTTGGTGTCGACCACGGACTGCTCATCGGTGCCGATGGCGCAGGTTCCGGCGTAGTGCGAGTAGCTTCGGATGTTGGTCCTGACGTAGCTACGGAGGCTTTCCTGACTCCGCACCTCCGGCCCGGGCAG
>DATHIT010000886.1:0-17049 GCA_035489915.1 Pseudonocardia sp.
CACACGTCCTAACGCCGGGTGGGCCGCGCTCACCGACTCCGAGCTGGCCGTCGTACGCCTCATCGCCGCGGGGCTCACGAACCGCGAGACGGCCGTGCGGCTGTTCGTCTCTCCGCACACGGTCAACAGCCACCTCCGCCACGCCTTCACCAAGCTGGGTGTCAATTCCCGCGTCGAGCTCGCCCGGGTGGTCGCCGCTGCCCATGCTCGGCGACACGACGCGCCGCCCGCGCATTCTTGATTGAGTCCAGAAAACCGGCCATACTTTGGCGCGTGCCAACAACTTCGGACTTCGAGCGCATGTTGCGCGAGGCTGCCCTGCGTGTCACGCGTCCTCGGGTAGCGGTGCTGTCCGCGGTGCACGGCCATCCGCACGCCGACACAGATTCGATCATCCGTATCGTGCGTGGGGACCTCGGTGAGGTGTCCCGCCAAGCCGTGTACGACGTGCTGAACGCGCTGACTGCCTCGGGTCTGGTGCGGCGCATCGAACCGACCGGGTCCGTGGCCCGCTACGAGTCGCGGGTCGGGGACAACCACCACCACCTCGTGTGCCGGTCGTGCGGTGCGATCGCCGATGTCGACTGCGCTGTCGGCGCCACGCCCTGCTTGACCGCGTCCGACGACCACGGCTTCGCGATCGACGAGGCCGAAGTCATCTACTGGGGCCTGTGCCCCGACTGCTCCACCGCTCGCAGTTCCTGAACTCACCCGCTGATCCCGGAAGGATTCCCGTGTCTGACAGTCCTAACGCCGTTGTCGGAGAGATGAACGAGGAGCAGGAAGCCCGGTGCCCGGTCGCGACCGGACGCCGCCCGCACCCGACCGAGGGCGGGAGCAACCGTGACTGGTGGCCGAACCAGCTCAACCTGTCGATCCTCCGGAAGCACCCCGCCGTGGCCAACCCCATGGACGAGGACTTCGACTACACCGCGGCGTTCAACACCGTCGACCTCGACGCCCTGGCCAGGGACGTCGACGAGGTGCTGACGACCTCGCAGGAGTGGTGGCCCGCCGACTTCGGCCACTACGGGCCGTTCATGATCCGGATGGCGTGGCACAGCGCCGGCACGTACCGCATCCACGACGGCCGCGGCGGCGCCGGCGCGGGCATGCAGCGCTTCGCGCCGTTGAACAGCTGGCCGGACAACGGCAACCTCGACAAGGCGCGCCGGTTGCTCTGGCCGGTGAAGAAGAAGTACGGCCGCACGGTCTCGTGGGCCGACCTGATGATCTTCACGGGCAACCGCGCCCTGGAGACGATGGGCTTCACGACCTTCGGCTTCGCCGGCGGCCGGCCGGACGTCTGGGAGCCCGACGAGGACGTCTACTGGGGCCCCGAGGAGATCTGGCTCGGCGGCGAGGAGCGCTACACCGGCGACCGGGAGCTGGAGAACCCGCTGGCCGCGGTCCAGATGGGGCTCATCTACGTCAACCCGGAAGGCCCGAACGGCGTCCCCGACCCGCTCGCCGCGGCCCGCGACATCCGCGAGACCTTCCTGCGGATGGCGATGAACGACGAGGAGACCGTCGCGCTGATCGCCGGCGGGCACACATTCGGCAAGACCCACGGTGCAGCGGACCCGGACCAGTACGTCGGACCCGAGCCCGAGGGCGCTCCGCTCGAGGAGCAGGGCCTGGGCTGGACGAACAAATTCGGCAGCGGCAAGGGCCGGGACGCGATCACCAGCGGACTCGAGGTCACCTGGACCTCCACGCCGACTCAGTGGAGCAACAAGTTCTTCGAGAACCTGTTCGGCTACGAATGGGAGCTGACGAAGAGCCCCGCCGGGGCCAACCAGTGGCAGCCGAAGGACGGGGCCGGCGCCAACACCGTTCCGGACCCTGAGGACGGCTCGCTGGTGCGCCCGCCGACGATGCTGACCACCGACCTCGCGCTCCGGTTCGACCCGATCTACGAGCCGATCTCGCGGCGCTTCATGGAGAACCCGGACCAGCTCGCCGACGCGTTCGCCCGGGCCTGGTTCAAGCTGACCCACCGTGACATGGGCCCGATCCAGCGCTACCTCGGACCGCTGGTCCCGGCCGAGACGCTGATCTGGCAGGACCCGGTCCCCACGGTGGCGCACGAGCTCGTCGGAGCGGAGGACATCGCCGGTCTCAAGAGCCAGATCCTCAACTCGGGCCTGTCGGTCTCCCAGCTCGTCTCCACCGCATGGGCGTCGGCCTCGACGTTCCGCGTCAGCGACAAGCGCGGCGGGGCGAACGGAGCACGCATCCGCCTCGAGCCGCAGCGGGACTGGGAGGTCAACAACCCCGACACACTGGCGCAGGTGCTGCGCGCCCTGGAAGGGATCCAGGAGTCCTTCAACAGCTCCCAGACCGGGGGCAAGAAGATCTCGCTGGCCGACCTCATCGTGCTCGGCGGGGCCGCCGCCGTCGAGCAGGCCGCCAAGAACGCCGGCCACGACGTCGAGGTCCCCTTCGCCCCGGGGCGCACGGACGCGTCACAGGAGCAGACCGACATCGAGTCCTTCGCCGCGCTCGAGCCGGGCGCGGACGGGTTCCGCAACTACCGAGGGAAGGGCAACCGGCTGCCGTCGGAGTACCTCCTGATCGACCGCGCGAACCTGCTAAACCTGAGCGCGCCCGAGACGACCGTCCTGGTGGGTGGCCTGCGCGTGCTGGGCGCGAACTCCGGGCAGTCCCCACAGGGCGTCCTCACCTCGACGCCAGGGTCGCTGACCAATGACTTCTTCGTGAACCTGCTCGACATGGGCACGACGTGGAAGGCGACCGAAGACGGCGCGACCGCGGAGACCTTCGAGGGCCGCGACTCCGCCACGGGCGAGGTCAAGTGGACCGGCAGCCGCGCCGACCTCGTCTTCGGCTCGAACTCCGAGCTGCGTGCTGTCGCGGAGGTCTACGCCAGCGACGACGCGCAGGAGAAGTTCGTGCGCGACTTCGTGGCCGCGTGGGACAAGGTCATGATGCTCGACCGGTACGACATCGCCTGATCGGAGATGTCCAGGTCGGCCGCTCGCCGGCCGGCCTGGACATCCTCTCCTCCGGTGCTCGCGACGGCACGCTGTCGTCAATCCTGGCGATGCTCCGACCCCGGCGCATTGGCAAGATCGACTACGCCGAGGTTGGGCTGGGCGTGCCGGACCGAGCGATCTAGGGGCAGGGAGATCATTGTGCGGGGCCTTGGACGAGTCGTGATCTCCCAGTGGTTCACCATGGTCTCCGGGCTGCTGCTGACCTTGACCGCGGCCGCTCTGGTGTTCGCGCTCGTCCCGCCGAGCTACACCTCGAGCGGCACAGTGGTCGTGATGTCGCCCACGCGGCCCACCAACAAGCCGGTGAACCCGCTGCTGGCGTTCGACTCCAGTCTCGACACCGTCGCCTCGATAGTGCTCCAGTCCCTGAGCAGCCCACTGCTGCCTTTCCGGGTCGGGCTGGTGGCCGGCCAGGACGCCGTGACAATGAAGATGGGGGGTAATGGCTCATCGCCCACCACCGGCCCGTTCATCAGTATCACCGCGCAAAGCCCGGACGCGATGCGCAGCCCTGCGATTGTCTCGTGGGTCATTGACCTGGCCCGGCAGGACCTGGCCGACCGGCAGCGCGCCCTGAAGGTGGCGAAGCGCATGGCCGTTACGTTGGTGGGCGTGGTCGCTCCCACGCCGGCCAAGCCGGTCTGGTTCATTCCGGTGAGCGCGACCGGTGGCGCACTGCTGCTCGGGCTGATGCTCACCACCGCGGCGGCCTACAGCATCAACCGGGCTACCAGCAAGGTTCGACACGAGATCGCCCCGGTCGTGCCCGTCGAAGGAGTCGGCTACCCACCGGCCACCCGGAAGGCCCTGCCGGTCGCTCCGGCCGTACGGCCCGCCGTCGCCGCCGCCCTCGTCGCCGTCGCTACCGGCGGCCGGCACCGTCAGGCAAGCTGACCCGGGCTACTTCCGGCTCATGGACTGGAGCTCATCGCTCGCAAAGGCCGTGCGCTCACCCGACGGTCTTGTCGGTGACGGTCAGCTTGGTGACGGTCAGCCGGGGGATTCTCGCGTCCGGGGTTTCGCCCGGCGGGACGGTACCGTCGACGGTGGCCTCGGCGGTGAATATGAAGCCTTGGGCCAACTTCCGCAGAACGTCCGGATCACCGTGCATGATCACCGAGGTCGGGTAGTTCACCACTCCGTTCTGGGGGGTGTGGCGGGCTGCGTCGACGTTCGCGCGGAAGCTCGACGCGTCGGTCGTCGGGTCGAACCGCGTCACCCGCCCCCACAACACGACACGTTGTTCGGCGTGGCCCAGCGGGTCCGCGGCGATCGTCCGCCATTGACGGGTATTGACGTGCCGCGCCGGTTCCAGCGGACCGGCAAAGGCGTTCGCGGTGTCGGCATCCGACGTGCCCGATACAGCGCGGATCACGAGCACGGTGATCATGAACGCGCCGATCCCGACGAACGTGACGATCGGCAGCGCCCACGCCCGTATCCTTCTCATGGCTGCACCATCCAGCTCGTTCTCTCTCTCGACAGGTGCCTCCGTCAACGTAACGCGCGGCCTTCTCGCCAGCCGGGCTGCCACGCTCATGACGCACTGCATCCTCAGCGTCGGCTCGCTAGTGTCGATGCAGCGCGCGGCTGGGATTCCGCCGCATCCAAACACGGCTAGATTTGGGTTGATCAGGTGAAGGTACTTCTGCTGGAAAGCATCCATCCGGTCGCGGCAGAGGCGTGCCGCCGGGCGGGCTTCGAGGTCGACGTGCGCCCGGGCTCCCTGAGCGAGGACGAGCTGCTCGATGAGCTGCCCGGAGTGTCGTTGCTCGGGATCCGCTCCAACACCAAGATCACCCCACGGGTGCTCGAAGCGGGGAAGGATCTTCTGGCGCTGGGGTGCTTCTGCATCGGGACCAACCAGGTGGATCTGGCTGACGCCGCCGATCGCGGCGTGGCGGTCTTCAACGCGCCGTTCTCCAACACTCGCAGCGTCGTCGAGCTGGTGCTGGGTGAGATCGTCGCGTTGGCTCGCCGGCTGCCGGAGAAGACGCAGCGGATGCACGAGGGGATCTGGGACAAGTCGGCGAGGGGCAGTCACGAGATCCGCGGCCGGACCCTGGGCATCGTCGGATACGGCAACGTCGGCACCCAGCTGTCCAACGTCGCGGAGGCGGTCGGGCTGCGGGTGATCTTCTACGACACCGCGGACCGGCTGGCCCACGGCAACGCCAGACGGGTCGGTTCGCTGGACCAGCTGTTGGCCGAGGCGGACGTGGTGAGCCTCCACGTCGACGGGCGGCCGGGCAATGCGGGGCTGTTCGGCGCGGACCAGTTCGCCACGATGAAGCCGGGTGCGGCGTTCATCAACGCCTCCCGCGGGATGGTCGTCGACGACACCGCGTTGCGGGACAACATCCTCTCCGGGCATCTGTCCGGCGCCGCGATCGACGTCTTCCCGATCGAGCCGAAGGCGCAGGGCGACGCCTTCGACTCCCCGTTGCGGGGCCTCGACAACGTCATCCTCACTCCGCACGTCGGCGGCTCGACCCAAGAGGCGCAGGAGGAGATCGGACACTTCGTCGCCAACAAGCTGCTCAGCTTCCTCACGACGGGTGGCACCGCACTCTCGGTCAACCTGCCGCAGGTGGTCCTGCCGCAACCCGCGGGCGCCTTCCGCATGGGATACCTGCACGTGAACGTGCCTGGCGTGTTGGCCGGCATCAATCGGTTGCTCGCCGACACAGGAGTCAACGTGGTCGGACAGTCCCTTTCCACCCGAGGTGAACAGGGATACGTCGTCACTGACACCGACAGCGTGTTGACCGACGCGACGCTGTCCGGGCTGCTTCAGTCGCCGCACACCATCTGGCTCCGATCCTGGCGCCCCTAACCACCGCCACCAGCCGGCGCTGCCGGCGCCGCGGCCGCCGCGCGCACTTTCGCGTGCCGACGCGCACGCTGGGGCCTGTGCGTGGGCCCGGGAAACTGTGCGTGGGCGGGGATTGGGCGTCCGCACGGCCGTCCGGCTGTACCGGCTGGCTCGTGCGGGACCTGGTGTGCCACCTGATCATCGACGCGCAGGACGTCCTGATCACCCTCGTGACACCCGCCGAAACGGAACCGACCCGGAACGCGGTGACCTACTGGGATGTCGCCGCAGCGCCGCCGACCGGCGACGACCCGCTCGACGCGCTGCTGGTCGGCACCGGACGGCGTGCCCCGGCCGACGCGCAGAAGGCCGAACTGGGCGAGCTGGCCGCGAAACTCCCGCTCGTCCTCCTCGTCGTCGATCGTCGGACTCACGCCCGCACCAGCCCTGCCGGCCGGACCATGATCTGCCCCACCGGCGTTTCCGCAGGTCAAATTGCGGTGGCGGTGGGATTTGAACCCGCAGGACGTGGCCGAAGGTGTTCAGGTGCGTCCACAAGGCACATCCGGGTCGGACCCTGCCCCGACTGAGCCGACAGTGGAACTCGGACTCCGCTCGGCGGAGTCGCCCAGGAAATCGGGCTGCTGGAAGCGGTTTCCCTAACCCTTGACGTAGGCCAGTTTCTCGGCCACTAGCCCGTCACGGACGGTGAAGAGGTCGACGCCACGCACGTGCCCTGTGCCGAAGTCGTAGCTCCAGCGTGCGATTACCCGGTCGCCGGCTTCGATCAGTTCTTCGGTGCTGAACGTTCCGTCGGGTGTAGCGGTGAACAGCGCGGTCCACGCCGCGCGCACCGCGTCGGGACCGACGTGCCGGCCGCCATCCGGGGGAGAGGTGTCTTCGAAAACGCAATCTGGCGTCATCGCGGCCATGATCGCGTCAACGTCCTGGGTGTCGAATGCTTTGTTGAACCGTTCGACGGCTGCTCGTGCTGTGTTCACGGTGTGCGTCCCATCATGCTGAGGAGTTGGGCTTGCGGTCCTGCACCGGCGGGGACGTCGACCCGAGGACCGATCGCTCCCATTTCCCGGTAGGTGTTCTCCATCGGGATGAACCAGTCCCGGATAGCTTCGGCGGCCTCGGCGTCGACTGCATCATCCAGCCGGAGCGCGCGTGCCAGGTCAACGGCATGTACGAGGTGGTCGGCGGCAAGTTGCAGGGCGTACTCACGGCCCGGGTGCGGTCCGAACGTCAGGTGCACGGTCCGCTGCAATGCCCCTGGGTCCCGCACGGCGGCGAGCGCCGCCGCGGCCGCGTCGTCAAACGCACGCGGCGGGTCGTCGCCGAGCAGATCACCGTCGAAGTGCGAACCGATCTCTTCGATCGTCGATCCGGCGAAGAGCGGCGGAGTCCAACGTTCCTCGCTGACGATGTGATTGACGAGCTTTCCGACGTCCCAGCCCGGGAGCGGGGTCGGTGCGTCCCAGCGCCCGTCGACTGAGTGCACGCGCGTGGCGAACTCGGCGCTGCACCGGGTGTAGATCTCTCGAACGTCCACGGTGGTGAACATCTCCCCGTCACCGACGTGCGTAGTCGGAGGCGCCCCACCAGTCCACGACGACCACGGCGTCGTCGCCGACCACCCATGCGTCGTGACCGGACGGCAATGCCGTCACCTGGCCGGGTACGGCGTCGAACTCGTCCCCGGCCGCTGTGCGGACCCGCAGCGTCCCGCTCACGTGGTACTGGAAATGCGGTGCCTCGCACAGCTCGGTGCCCGCCACCGGCTTGACGTCCACCGACCAGCGCCAGCCCGGCTGCAGGGTGAGCCTGCCGATGTCGGCGCCACCGATGCGGACCAGGTCCAGGTGCCCATGAGGGAACATTCGGGTCTCGGCGGGGGTGGCAAAGTCCTGCTGTTCGTAGGCGGGTCCCATGGTGTTCTCCCTGTTCGTCGGGTCGATGGGTAGGACGTTAGGCAGCCGACTTTGCAGTTGGTTGGCGGTCGAGGACCATGGCGAGATGGCGGGAACGTACCTGCAGCTGCTCGGGCGGTTCCAGGTCCGCCGAGGCGGCGAGGAGATCCCGCCCGCCGCGTTCGGTGGGCGCAAGGTGCGCACCCTGCTCCGGGTTCTGGCCGTGCGTTGTCCCGACCTCGTGCCGCACGAGGCGCTCGCCGACGCGCTGTGGCCGGACCGGCTGCCGGCCGATCCCGCTGGCAACCTCGGGGTCCTGGTCAACCGCGCCCGCCGCGCGCTCTCCGACCCCGCGCTGATCGTCACCGGTAGCGGCGGCTACGCGCTGGGGATGTGCACCGTCGACGTTGCGGAGTTCCTGTCCGCGCTGGCGCGGGCGCGGGACGCGGTCGACGAACCCGCCGTCGCGCTGCGGGCCGCCACCGCCGCGCTGGCGCTGTGGGCCGAGCCTCTTGCGGAAGACACATACGCGGAGTGGGCCCGCGAGCCACGTAGCCGGCTACTGCGCGCCCGCGTCGACGCCCTGGAGATAGCGGCGCGGGCCGCGCTCGCCCTCGGCGACCCGTCGGCCGCGGCGACGGCCGCCGACGCGGTGGCAGCCGAACCGCTGCGGGAGTCCACGACACTCGTTCTCGCCAGGGCGCTGGCCGCCGCCGGCGACAGGGCGGCAGCGTTGCGCCGGCTCGCTGAACTGCGCGAACGGCTGGTCGACGAGCTCGGGGTGGACCCCTCGACGGAGTTCACCGAGCTGCAACTGGCCCTGTTGCGAGGTGAGGCCCCCGAACCTCCACGTATCGCTGTGCCTTCGCCAACCCAGCCACGCACCGCCGGTTTCACCGGTCTGATCTTCGTCGGCCGCGACACCGAGCTGGCCCGGCTGCGCGCGGCTGTGGCCGCTGGTGAGGTAGCGACGCTCTCGGGCGTCTCGGGCGTGGGCAAGTCGCGTCTGCTCGCCGAAATGCTGCGCGGATCGACGCTGCCGTTGATCACGGCACGAGCGTTCCTGCCGGAGCGGGCGGAAGCGTGGGGGCTGGCACGGTCGCTGCTGCGCGACGCGGTGGGCCTCGACTCAGCCGTGGCCGACGGACTGCCCCGCCGCGTCCGGGACGCGCTCTCCAGCCTGCTGCCCGAGCTCGACGATAGGCCGGCAACGACGCTGGACGGCGAGAGCCGCCGCGCGCTCATCCTGGCCGGCGCGTTGCGGATACTCGAAGCTGCCACCGGTAGTGGTGCCGTGCTCGTCGTCGACGACCTGCAATGGGCCGACCCCAGCAGCCTGGCGCTGCTCGGCTCGGCGCTTGCCCGATTGCCCCGCCTCGCCGCCGTGCTTGCCTACCGGCCCGACGAACTCGATCCGGCGGTACTCGGTGCGCTGCGCGAGGCCCGTCCACTGGCCGAGATCACGTTGGGTCCGCTACCCCCCGACGCCGTCACCGGCCTCACTGGCGACCCCGGCCTCGCCGCCGCGCTTGTCACCTCCACCGACGGCACGCCCTTCGCTCTCGCGGAGGTGCTGCGCGAGCTGCTGGCTCGGGACGCCGTGACGGCAACTCCGACGGGCTGGGCGCCTCGTGACAGCGGGACCATCGACCTGGCCGGGCAGCTGGGGCGTGAGGGCCAGCGGCGCGCCGTCCGACGCCGCGCGCAGCGGCAGACCGGCGCACGGTCGGAGGTGCTTGCCCTCCTCGCTCTGCTAGCCAGGGAAACCCCTGCGCGCACAGTCGCCGCTGCCGCGGGCCTGGACTCGCGCACCGCGCTCGATGTGCTCTCCGCCCTGGCCACCGACGGGTTGGTGCGCCTCGGAGAGCAGGGCTGGGCGACCGCGCACGACGTTGTCAGCGAGACGATCACCGCCGGAATCGGCGGCGGCGAGCGCGGCCGTCTACACGGGCTGCTCGCCGCCGCGCTGGAAGCAGAGGACGCCGACCAGTCGGAGGTCGCACGACACCACCGGGAGTCGGGCGACACCTCTGCCGCGGCGCGCGCGTTCGAGCGAGCGGCACACCGCGCCCTGGCGGAGCACGCCACCCGCGAGGCCGCTGCCCTCGCCGACTCCGGTCTCGCGCTCATCCCCCGTTCTCCCTCGCGTGCCGGGCTGCTCGACGCCCGCGCCGAGGCGCGGGCCGCCCATGGCGACCTGGCCGGCGCCCTGGCCGACCTGCACAGCGCTCTCGCCGACTCCAGCCCCGGCCCCGCCCGATCACGCCGCTTCTCCCGGCTGGCGATGCTCACCTCCGGCGCCCAAGACCCTCACCGCGCCGCCGAGCTCGCCGAACTGGCCCTCGTCGAGGCCGGCGAGGACTCCACAACCCGCGCAGTCGCGCTCGAGACCTTGGCGATCCTCGACATGAACCTCGGCCGTCCCGACCGCGCACGAATCCGCTCAGAGGAAGCCCAGGCACTTCACCGCCGTCTCGGCGACGCCCAGGGCGTAGCCCGCATCCTCGACGGCCGCGCAATGGCCACCTTCCTCGACGGTCACATCTCCCGAGCCGTAGAGATGTTCGGTCGCGCCGCGCAGCTGTTCGAGGACGCGGGGGAACTGCTGCGGGTAGTCACCCCACGCTCGACCCTCGGTCACGGGCTGGTCTTCCTCGCTCAACCGGCCGACGGGCTCACCGAGACGACCGCGGCCCTGCTCCTCGCCAGGGACATCGACGCGCCCGAGGGCCAGGCCTACGCGCTCTGGCACCGCTCCGAGGCCCTGTCCGGGCTCGGACGCGGCGAGGAAGCAGAAGACGACGCACGTGAAGCGCTCCGAATCGCGGTGAGCATCGACCACCGCGGCTGGACAGCCACCGCCTACCGGGCACTCGGCATCGCAATGCAAACCCTGGACCGCCTCGACGACGCCGCTGCAGCGTTCCAATCCTCCGCCGCGGCCGCCGGGGACACCCTGACCCTGTTCGCCTCATGGGCGGCCGCGCGGTCAGCGCTGGTCGCGCTCAAGTGCGGGTCACCGGCGCACGCCGCCCGGCACGTCGAACGGGCTCTGGCGCTCGGCCCACCGCTCGGACACTACGAGGCCCGACTCGCCGAGGTGGAACTCGCCGCCGCCCGCGGCGCCGACGACCTCTCGGCGCTCGCCGCAAAGGCGTTGACCGCCGCCGAAACCGGCGGGCACCTGATATCCGTCCCACAGCTGGCCGAGCTTGCAAACGATGCATCTGGTCGAGACAGGCGGCCATCAATGTTGCGCGGAATCGAGGATGACTGAGTCGGGCCGACCCCGAAGCCCGCTACCGCTGACGCAAGCGGAAACGAATCCGTCGGAGAAGGCCGGTCTGCCCACCTACGCCGCTGACCTGCGGGCGGCTTCCCTGGCCTATCCGGGAGGACGTCGACGAGCGCGCTCGACCTGCGTTTCTGCAGGTCAATGGCGGTGGCGGCGGGATTTGAACCCACGGAGACTTGCACCTCACGCTTTCGAGATGAGCGACCGGGGCGCCACTCCACCCAGCTCGGTCACGACGACGGCGTGCGGACTCACCCTCACAGCTCACCCTGCTCGGCAGTGCCGGCCGGAAGCGGTGTCATCCGCGTCACGGTGGGGGGCTGCGCGATGAGGTCCGCCACGGCCGCTCCCAGCGTCTTGACAGCGGCGCCGGCAGCGTGCGCTGCGAGGGCCTCGCGCGAGTCCCACTTCTCGATCATCGTGATCGTGCCGTCCTCGGCGTCGTGAATGGCGTACAGCCGGCAACCGTCCTCCTGGTGCACGGCAGGGATGCTCGTGCGCAGGGCCGCGATCAGCTCGGCGCCGCGGCCCGCGACAGGGTGAAAGACAGCGGTGACGACAACAGACATGGTTCTCCTTCGGAGTTACGTATGACGCCCGCGGCTGTCGTCACCGGGCGACGACAGACGACGGGTGCGGTGCGCTGCTCGAGCGCTGGACGAACTCGGCATCGACCCGTATGTGTCGTGTCATCGAACACGATCAGGCTGAGATCGTCCGGCACGGGGCGTCTGGTGGCTGCTGGGCCGGGCGTGTGAGGCAGGGCCCACAGCCCGGAGACGGCGTCAACGTGCAGGTTCTCGAAAGGCAGCGTGACCTCGCCGATGAGCGGGTGCCGGAAGCTCTTCGTGCCGCCCCGGAAACTCAGGCTGTCGAACGCCAACCCGACCCCGGCGAGGCCGGCCGCGGTCAGGATCCCGCCGGCCACCGGTCCGACGATCATCCCGATGTTGGCCGCTGTCCCGAGGTAACCATTGGCGCGTTCCAGGAACTCATCGGGGACTATCTCGGGCACTAATCCCTCGGCCGCCGGTCCGAACAAGGCCGATGGCTCCCAGTCATTGTCAACGGGCCGACGTGGACATGGTGGACGGGGTCGCCTCGATCCGCTTCCTACGCCGGTCACGGGCGGAGGGGCCGGGGTGCTATAGGAGTTCCCTATGGCACCTGCTGACATTTCGTCTTTGCCTCTCGTTCTTTTCCGGACGTAGCGTGAAACAGTTCGACGAGGTACTCACCGCGATTTCTCCGAAGATTCGCGCTCTGCACACGTCGATCCTTCTTCCGTCGAGCAGACGAACACGCAATCGAGAGGACCGGTGGCATGACCACGATCGGAAACGGATCGGGAACGCAAGAACTCAAGGGAAAGCGGGCTCTGGTCACGGGTGGTTCTCGCGGAATCGGAGCGGCCGTCGTGCGCCAACTCCTGGACGCGGGCGCCGAGGTGCTCACGACCGCCAGGTCGGCGACGAGCACGGTGCCGGAGGGGGCCACCTTCGTGAAGGCCGACGTGCGGACACGGGCTGGAGCGGAGGCGCTCGCCGCGGCCGCGCAGGAGGTGCTCGGCGGGGTGGACGTCCTGGTCCACAACGTGGGTGGGGCGCGACCGTACAAGGACACCTCGGCCATCCCCGACGAGGAGTGGCAGGACGCGCTGGACCTGAACTACCTGGCGTCGGTGCGGCTGGACTCGCTGCTGGTACCGGGGATGCGGGAACGGCGCTCGGGGATGATCGTGCACGTCTCCTCGGCCGCGGTCCTCACCCCGGTAGGACCGTTCCTGCACTACACCGCAGCTAAGGCGGCGCTGGAGAACTACAGCCGGGGACTGGCCTTGGAGCTGGCCCCGTTCGGAATCCGGGTCAACACCGTGTCTCCTGGCCGAACCGCCACCCCCGGCGGCGAAGCAACGCGGGAGCAGTGGGCGCGCCTGGACGCGGCGCCGGGCGAGACCAACGCCAACGACACCGCGCCACTGGGGCGCGATGGTCAGCCCGACGACATCGCCAATGCGGTGCTGTTTCTCGTGTCCGACCGGGCGAGCTGGCTGACCGGGAGAAATCTCATCGTGGACGGCGGCGAATTCCCCATGGGTTGACGCCGACGGCATTCGCCGAACACCGGTTTCGACACAAAGAATTCAATGACGCCCGCTTCCTTCGGCCGTCAGGACACCGGTGAGAAGGAAGCGGACTCGGACCAGGCCTCCTGACGCAGGAGTTCGAGCAGGGCCGTCTCCGCCGGGCCCGCGTCGTGCCGGAGCACGGCGATGACGGGCTGGGACACGACCGGGAACACCGGGCGCACGAGGTGCTCGTAACCGTGGAGCACCGCGGAGGCCGGGACGAGCGTCACCCCCAGCCCGTCGGCCGCCCAGCGCACGGCCGTCGCCGTCTGGGACACGCGGGCGGCCATGGTCGGAGTCAGCTCGTTGTCTCGCAGCACGGCCAGCAGCACGCCGTCGAGCGCGCTGTCGCGGTCGAACCTCACCCACGGCTCCCCCTCCAGTTCGCGCAGCTCGACCCGGTCCGCGGCGAGCAGCCGGTGCCCGGCGCCCAGCACCACAACGAACTCCTCGTCGCCGAGGTGGTGGGCGTCGGCGGGGCTCCGCTCGCACGCCGCCATCAGGGCGAGGTCCAGCACGCCCCGGCGACACAGCCGCTCCAGCTCGGCGGAGCTCGGCTCCTCGAAGACGGTGACCTCCAGCCGCGGGAAACGGCGGCGCAGCGCGCCCAGCGCGCCCGGCAGCTGTCGCGTGCCAAAGCCCATCTGCACCGCGACCACCAGCTCGCCCACCAGCTCGTCGGCACCGGCCCGCGCCGTCGCCCTCGCCCGCCGCGATGCGCTCACCGCGACCTCCGCCTCCCGCAGGAACGCGCGGCCGACCATGGTGGGTACCAGTCCGGTCGGCGTGCGGTCGAACAGTTTCACGCCGAGTTCCCGCTCCAAGCCCCGGATCTGCTGGGACACCGACGGTTGAGCGACGCGCAGCAGCTCCGCGGCCGCCGTCACTGAGCCCTCCTCGGCAACGGCCAGGGCGTACTCGTACTGACGAAGGCTCATCGGCTCCCGTCCCCTCCCTGCGGTGGGACCGCGGTCCACCCCGCTGTAATCGTTGTAATAACCACGGGAGGCGGCGCGTTTACTCCATGTCCGTCACGGAATCGCGCTCGTACGGCCCTTCGGCTGCGACATGGCTACCTGGTCTCGTCGGGGCGGGTACCGCCGGACATCGCCACGGATGCCCGCGCTGTCACCGCCCACATCCGACGATCAGGTTAGTCCCGGTCACGCCGGATCGCCCGTGACCGGTGCCGGTCAGGGAACATCCCGTCCCAGGACGGCGGCCCGGGCGCCTGTGTCGTCCGCCGACTGGATGAGGGCCGCCAGGTCGCGCAGTGTCTCGGTGTCGCTCTCGTCCCGGACCGCGATGGAGAACTCGATGTCGGTGACCAGGTCGGCGTAGCGGTCGAGCAGACGCTCACCGACGGTGTCGTAGGTGCCCGCGACGACGAACCGGTGCAGCACCTCGTCGTCGATCAGCTTCGGCAGCTCCTCCCACCGCTGGGCCTTCGAATGCTCCTTGGCGGCCGCGGCCAGGTCGGCCAACCCCAGGTGCTCGAACGCTCCCGCGTAGCCGGGGGTGGAGGCGTAGAACGCGATCCGGGCACGCGCGTCACGGATCTTGGGTTGCAGCTCCTCCTCGGTCCGGGCGGAGGCGACCAGCGGTTTCATGCATACCCGGAAGTCCTCCAGCGAGCGGCCCGAGCGCTGCGCGCCGCGGCGGACGGCCGGCAGCATCACCTCACGGATGTAGGACGGCGTGCACACCGGATGCGGCCGGATCCCGTCAGCCACCTCACCGGCCACGGCACACATGTTGGTGTTCACCGCCGCGAGGTGGACCGGGATGTCGGGGTGCTCGATGGGACCCGCGTCGAACAACGGCACCATGAGGTCGAGGTTGTAGTGCTCGCCGTGCACGTCCAGCGGGGTGCTGCTCTGCCAGCAGTCCCAGACGGCCCGCACGGCCTGCACGTACTCCCGCATCCACGGCCCCGGTGGCGACCACGGCACGCCGTAGCGACGCTGCATGTGGCCACGAACCTGGGTGCCCAGGCCCAGGGTGAAGCGGCCCCGGGAGAGCTTCTGCAGCGTCCAGGCATTGAGCGCCATCACCGTGGGGCTGCGGGGGAATGCGATGGTCACCGCCGTGCCGAGCCGCAACCCGGTGGTGGCCTGGGCCGCCAGCGCCAGGATGGCGAACGGGTCGTCCTTGGTCTCCTCGACGACCAGCCCGCCGTAACCGATGTCCTCGAGCAGCCGCGCCAGCTCGGGGACCGCCCAGATGTCGAGCGGGGTCTCCGGGGCGCGAAGCCCGGGGTCGACCTTGCCCAGGGGCAGCAGTGTCTCCAGCCGCACGCTCAGGTCTCCAGCCATGCGCGGCGCTCGCGCTCGGGCTGGTCGAGGTAGGTGCGCATGCGCTCGCGGGCGGCCTCGGAGAGCATGGTGTTCTGGAAGTTGCCGCTTTCGAGGGCAAGCCCGGCCGCCAGCGGCGCGTCCATTCCCCGGTACATGGCGGCCTTGATATCGGCGACCGATGTCGCGGGCAGCTCGGCGATCTCGGTGGCGATCTGAATGGCGCGCGCCACGGCGTCGTCGGCGAGCTCGTGCACCAGTCCGAGCCGCAGCGCCTCCGGCGGGTCGACGATCCGGGCCCGGAGTGTGAGCTCCAGTGCGCGGGCCGGGCCGACCAGCCGGGGCAGGCGCTGGGTTCCGCCGCCGCCGGGCATGATGCCCAACCGGGCCTCGGGAAGACCGTACCGGTGATCACCGGTCTGACCGACCCGGATGTCGCAGGCCAACGCCAGTTCGAACCCGCCGCCCATGGTGTCGCCGTTCATCGCGGCGACCACTGCCTGCGGTAGACGGTTCAGCTGGTCGAGCAACGCGTGGTAGCCCTGGCTGACCGCCGCGCTGCCCCGCGCCGACTCCGGATCGGACGCGATCTGCTCCAGTATCTCGACGCTGAAATGGGTGATGAACCCGGACGAGCGGCCGTCACCGCACAGGACCACCGCCCGTACGGACCGGTCGGCGTGCCACGACCCGATGAGCTGCCCCAGCTCCGCGACCGCCTCGGGTACGAAGTAGTTCATCGTCGGGTTCGAGTACGCGGCGACGACCACACCGTCCCCGGGCGACGAAAGCGACCAGAAGGCCATGGATGGTCCTACCCTCCCGCTGTGAGGTAGCGCCGGCGACTCCGCGAATCCAACAAGAGATCGTCGCCGCGGTCTACCCACCGAGCACCGGTACCCACGGTCGAACGACCCTGAACCGGGACGCTCGCTCACACCGGGACTTCCTCGGCGGGCCGAGAGTGTGCCCGCGGACGGGCGGGGTGGCGTGTTCCGGAGGCGGCCTCCGCCTGCAGGATCGTGCGGGCGGTGGTGCGCCGCTCCAACCGAACAGGCCACCGACCGGGTGGGCTCCCGCGGCTGTGTGCCAAAGGCCCTCCATGGGGGTGCGGTACCCCGACAGCGACGGCGTCGGGCGCCACGGTCCCAACTGCGACAACAGCATGTCGACGTGGTAGATGTTCCCGTTGTGGGAGGGGAAGTCCTCCGGGCAGCGGATGTTGGTGCCGATGATGAGGTCCCTGGTACCCGGGGCATACCCAAGACAGGCACGTTGGAGGTAGCCCAGGCTGGCCCTCAGAGCATTCCTCCTGACGAGACGATTCAGTGTCACGAGTGCCGACGCTGCGAATGTGACCAGTGACGCCGGCAATACCGGGACCCACCCCAACTTCATCATTCGCCTCGCCCGACCTCTCGAAACTAACTGACCAGTCAATCTGACCGGCGTCAAAGCGGTTAGAACTGCACGAAGCACCCACCCTTTCGATTTGAATGTTGCGACTATCGCAACAAGTGAGTACCGTCAGCTGGCATGGCCGATCTCGGAGATCTACGGGCTCGGGTGCGCAGCTTGATC
>DATHIT010000887.1:0-2165 GCA_035489915.1 Pseudonocardia sp.
GAGCTGGTGACGCGCGCCGGGATGCCGGCTCGCACCCCCCGCACGATCACCGACCCGGACGTACTGGCCGCCGAGCTCACATTGGTGCGCGCCCGGGGGTGGGCCGAGGACGACGGTGAGGCCGAGCTGGGCGTCCGGTGCATCGCGGTGGCGGTGCCCGGGACCCCGGTGGTCACCGCGATCTCGGTGTCCGGTCCACAGGCCCGGGTCACCCACAACGCCGCCGAGCGCATCGTTCCGTTCTTGCAGCGCGCCGCCGAGGAGCTCTCCGACGACCCCAGCGAGAACGCCAGCACGGCCTGACCGCCCTGGTTCAGGTTCCGGTCAGATGCTCCGGACGGACCGGGACGCGAGTCAGCGGGAGTCCGGTCGCGGCGCGGATCGCCGCCACCACGGACGGCCCCGAGGAGATCGTGGGCGGCTCGCCCACCCCGCGCAGCCCGTACGGCGCGTGCGGGTCGGCGTACTCGAGCACCTCGATCCGCATCGGGGGCATGTCGAGCACCGTCGGGATCAGGTAGTCGGTGAACGAGGGGTTCCGGATCTTCCCGTCGACGACCTGGATCTCCTCCATCACCGCCAGACCCATGCCCTGCGCCGTACCGCCCTGGATCTGCCCGATCACCGCCTCCGGGTTGAGGGCCTTGCCGACATCCTGCACACAGGCCAGCTCCACGACCTTGATCAGGCCGAGCTCGGTGTCGACGTCGACGACGGCGCGGTGCGCACTGAATGCCCACTGCATGTGGGCGGTGCCCTGCCCGGTCTCCGGGTCGACCGGAGAGGTCGGACGGTGGCGCCACTCGACGGTCTCGTCGATCACGTCTTTGTCGAGCAGCTCAGCCAGCGTGCCAACCACGCCGGCCCGGTCGGAGATCACCTTCCCGCCCTCCAGCCGCAGGTCGTCGAGCCGTCGCCCGAGCTTGCGGGCGACCAGCTCGAAGGTGGCCAGCCGCACCGCCTCGCAGGCCGCCTTGACCGCGCCGCCGGTGACGTAGGTCTGGCGGGAGGCCGAGGACGACCCGCCACTGCCCACCCGGGTGTCCTTGGGTGCGATGACCACATGGTCAACCCCCAGCTCGCTGCGGGCGATCTGCTGCTCGATGGTGACCAGGCCCTGGCCGACCTCGGCGGCCGCGGTGTGCACGGTCGCGGTCACCTCGCTGGCCACCACCTGCAACCGGACGCGGGCCGTGGAGTAGTCGTCGAAGCCCTCGGAGAAGCCGACGTTCTTGTAGGCGACCGCGTAGCCGACGCCGCGCACCACGCTCTCGCCATGAGTCGTGTTCGACACCCCGCCGGGCAGCTCCCGCAGGTCCGGCTCGTCATCGGTGGCCCGTTGCGGCGGCAGTGGCATGGCCTGCAGTCGCCGCAGCAGCTCCTCGACCGGAGCGGGACTGTCCACCACCTGACCGGTCGGCGCCTTGCAGCCCTCGTACATCGCGTTGCGGCAGCGCAGCTCGACCGGGTCCATCCCGAGCTCGGCGGCGAGCCGGTCCATCTGCGCCTCGTGCGCGAACGCGGCCTGTACCGATCCGAAACCGCGCATCGCCCCGCACGGCGGGTTGTTCGTGTAGACGCCCCAGGCGTCGATCTGGATGTTCTCCACGTCGTAAGGGCCGATCCCCATCGTGCCGGCGTTGCCGACGACCGCCGGGGTGCTCGAGGCGTAGGCGCCGCCGTCGAGGTAGATCTCCGCCTTGACGTAGACGAGCTTGCCGTCGGCGTTCGCCCCGTGCTCGAACCGCATGGTGGCCGGGTGGCGGTGCACGTGGCCGAAGAACGACTCCTCGCGGTTGTAGACCATCTTCACCGGCTTGCCGGTGCGCAGCGCGAGCAGGCTGGCGTGCACGTGCATGGAGAGGTCCTCGCGGCCGCCGAAGGCGCCACCGACCCCGGCGAGGGTCAACCGCACCTGCTCCGGCGCCAGCCCGAGCGCCGAGCACATCTGACGCTGGTCGGCGTGCAGCCACTGGGTGGCCACGTAGAGTTCCACCCCGCCGTCCTCGGCCGGCACCGCGAGACCCGACTCCGGGCCGAGGAAGGCCTGGTCCTGCATGCCGACCTCGTACTCCCCCACCACGACCACATCGGCGGTCGGCGCCTGCTGCCCGGTCCGTAGCCGCAGGTGGCGCACCAGGTTGCCCTCTGGGTGCAGGTGCGCG
>DATHIT010000888.1:0-2508 GCA_035489915.1 Pseudonocardia sp.
CGCCCCCTTGCCGCCGAACGTGCTCAGCACCGGCGCGCGCAGCGCCTCGGCCAGCGCGCGCAGCTCCTCGCGGGCGCCGGCCCGGTTCACCCCGCCGCCGGCCAGGATCACCGGGTGCTCCGCGCCGTCCAGCAGCCGGGCGGCCTCGGTGACCAACTCGGGCAGCGGTGCCAACGCGGCCGGGTGGGCGGGCACCGAGGTGATCGGCGGCAGGGCGGCCGGCGCGAGCAGCACATCCTGCGGGATCTCCACCCACACCGGCCCGTACGGCGGGCTCGCGGCGGACTCCCACGCCTCGCGCAGCGCGGTGGGAATCTGGCTGGCGGTGCGCACCGGGTGCACCGACTTGACCACGCCCCGGAAGCTGGCCGCCTGGTCGGGCAGCTCGTGCAGGTAGCCGTGCCGGCCGCCGCCCAGGCCGGCCGCGGGTACCTGGCTGGAGATGCCCAGCACCGGCACCGAGGAGGCCCGGGACTCCTGCAGCGAAGCCAGGGTGAGCAGCGCGCCGGGGCCGGTCGAGACGATCAGCGGGGTGACCGGGACCGGGCCGTGCGGCGCGGCGTCCAGCCGGGCCCTGGCGTGCCCGTCGGCGGCGAATGCCAGGTTGTTCTCCACCCGGGAGCTGATCAGCCGCAGGTCGGGGGCCTTGCGCAGCGCCTCGAACAGGCCCAGCGCGTGCTGGCCGGGCAGCCCGAACACGGTGTCCGCGCCGAGCGCGCGCAGCGTCTCGACCACCACATCGCCGCCGATGCGCTGTTTCTCGGTCACTGCTTCACTCCCAGAGCCAGCAGGCTGACCAGGTCGTATGCCACGTGGGACGCGGCGATCGCGGTGATCTCGGCGTGGTCGTAGGCGGGCGCCAGTTCCACCACGTCGGCACCGATCAGATTGGTGCCGGCCAGCCCACGCAGGATCTCCAGCAGCTCGCGGCTGGTCATCCCGCCGGCTTCCGGGGTGCCGGTGCCCGGGGCGTGCGCCGGGTCGAGCACGTCGATGTCCACCGAGATGTACAGCGGCCGGTCGCCGATCCGCTGGCGCAGCGCGTCCACGGTCTCGTCGACCCCCCGGCGCATGACGTCCCCGGAGGTCACGATGCCGAAGCCCAGGCGGCGGTCCTCGGCCAGGTCGTGCTGGCCGTACAGCGGGCCCCGGGTGCCCACGTGACACACCGCGCTGGTGTCCAGGATGCCCTCCTCGACCGCGCGGCGGAACGGGGTGCCGTGCGTGTACGGCTCACCGAAGTAGGTGTCCCAGGTGTCCAGGTGCGCGTCGAAATGCAGCAGCGCGACCGGCCCGTGGTTGGCCGCCGCGACCCGCAGCAGCGGCAGCGCGATGGTGTGGTCGCCGCCCACGGCGACCAGCTTGGTGCCGTCCGAGCTGAGCGCCTCGGCCTCGGCCTGCAGCGTGTCGATGGCCTTGCCGATGTGGAACGGGTTGACCGCGATATCCCCGGCGTCCACCACCTGCGCGACGGCGAACGGCGAGATGTCCAGCTCCGGGTGGTAAGGGCGGAGCAGCCGGCTGGCTTCGCGCAGCGCCGCCGGCCCGAACCGCGCGCCCGGGCGGTAGGAGACCCCGGAGTCGAAGGGAACGCCGACCACCGCCACGTCGGCATGGGTGACCTGGTCGATCCTGGGCAGCCGGGCGAAGGTGGCGAACCCGGCGAACCGGGGCACCTTCGACGAGTCGACCGGACCGAGCGGGGTTTGGGCGGGCACTGGCAGCTCCTGTTGTTAGTCGTGGGATGTGACGGTGGTGGCGGTGGCGCGGGACTCGGCGGGGTCGGCCGCCCCGGCCAGCCGCTGGCTCCAGACTCGCAGCACCTCGTCGGCGGTGGGCGGGGTGAGCAGGCTGACCACCACGTACACCACGAGGCTGGCGCCCAGACCGTAGAAGATCGGCTCGTTTGCCTCCAGCCCCGCGAGGATCATCGAGACCACCGCGACCACCGAGCCGGCGGCGATCGAGGCGACCGCCCCGGCGGTGGTTCCGCGCCGCCAGAACAGCGCGCCCACGATCGCCACCAGCAGCCCGCCGACCAGCAGGTTGTACGCCACGGTGAGCGCGCCGACCACGTCGTTGACCACCATCGCGATGCCGATCGCCAGTATGCCCAGCACCACCGTGGTGACCCGGTTCTGGTTGACCTCGGAGAGTTGGGGAACGCCGGGGCGCCGCCACAGCTTGCCCAGCAGGTCGGTGGTGGTCACCGTGGAGCAGCCGATCAGCGCACCGCTCGCGGTGGACATCATCGCGGACAGCGCGGCGGCCAGCACCAGCCCGCGCACCCCGGTGGGCAGCAGCTGCTCGACGATGGTGGCGAACGCGTCCTGCGCGTTGGCCAGGTTCGGGTACAGGGCCTTCGCAGCCATGCCGATGACCGCCCCGGCCAGCCCGTAGATCAGGCAGTACGACCCGGAGATGATGCCGCCCACGGTGGCCACCCTCGGGGTGCGCGCGGTGAACACCCGCTGCCAGATGTCCTGGCCGATGAGCAGGCCGAGGCTG
>DATHIT010000889.1:0-65365 GCA_035489915.1 Pseudonocardia sp.
GAACCACGGGCACCGATACCCGTCGTCCTGCCGCGTCCAGAGCTTGCGACCTCGCGCCCACAACTCGCCCTCCTGGTCCCGGACGACGGCGTACATGCGCTTCGGCTCGTCCATGATCATTCCTCTCTAGGCCAGTGTCAGCCAGAACCAGATCATGCGGTGGTCTCCAGCTCGAACCGGCTCGCATGCCATGGCCCTGGCTCTGCTGCCCCGTCGAACTGGACAGTCACCCAGCGGTGGTTTTCAGAGTCCACGGTCACGGTGCCGATGGTCCCGACCGGGAACGGGAGGACCCGCGCCCTGGTCGGTAGCACGCTCGGCAACGTGTTGTTGATCAACCGCACGCGGTCACCCTTTTTGAACATTTTCATCGCCGGTCACCCTCTTTCGCGGCTCCTCGATCCTGTGGGTCTCCAGGTATCGGCGAGCGGCCCTGTAGTCCTCGTGACGGGGGGGATCGGTCAGCTCCAGCACACGGTCCACGAACGCTTGCCACTGCGACTGACTGAGGAATATGTAAGCCGTGGGGGACGGTTTACGCGCCCTCTTGAAGATGTGTTCGCGGGCGATGATGTCGATGGCCTCGGCGAGACGATTGTCGGCCATCAGGGCCAGATCCAGTCGACTCGAACCCAGTTGAACCTGTCAGGTTGCAACATCCTCACCGTGGCATAGGCCATAGCGTCGGTGACCGTCTGCATCAGCAGTTGTCGTTGGTCATCGGCCTGTTGCCATGCCGACGACGTGATCGTGAATCGTCGGGTGTGTTCAGGCATCGGCCGGAGTGGGATCACCCCGGCCACGACCTCGATGATGAGGCGCGCACCGTCGGCTTGCGGGGGCTGGCTTGCGGCCTGCGTTTGCTGGATCGCATCGATCAATTCCTGGGGCATCGGCATCTCGTAGCTACCGGGCGGCAGGATGTTGCTGGGCTCGTTGGTCATGAATTCTCCTCTGGCGCGGGGAACGCCGGGACGGGCTGCGCTAGGGCGGCGTCGGCAATCGCCTTGAGTAGGTTCTGCTCGTTGAACACCGCCGTGCGGACGGTCTTCCCGGTCTCCTTGTCCTTGATCCAGAGCTTTATCCCCAGGGGGATGATCCGTACCCAGGTCAGCTCATACTTGTCGCTCTCGCCCGAGGCGAGAACCTGCGTCAGGTTCATCGGCGAGTAGCCCTCGTGGATCTCTAGCGGCAGGCCCGGCAGGGTGACCGTGGTTGGTTCCGGGTGGGTGTGCGACTCAGTGATCTTCATCGTTTTTCCTCTCTAGGCCAGTGCAGCGGACATCGACCAGAAACTGACGAACAAGATCACGACCGAACCCCCGGCCGGACCGTAGACCGGGATCTTGGCGTGCCACCCCTCGCGGCCCCAGACGGCCACTGGGATGACCAGACAGAGCCCCATGGCAGCCAGTCCCGCGAGGATGCCCACGGCGCTCCCACGGGGCGCCAGACGCGGCACGAAGGCCAGCACGAGCGCCGCGACGACCATCGCGCGGATCACTGGCGCGTCTCCCGGTCGGCCTTGGCGCGACGGATGCGGGCCGAATACGCCTCGCGCGTCTGGTCGGCTATAGCCGTCAGGATCTTGTCGGTCATTTCCCCCAGGTGATCACGGTCGTCGTGGTCGACGGGGGTAGCGCCCTGCCCCAGCTCGCCTTCCCGGTGGGCGTGACGCTCCGGCACGGTCAGCGACGCCAACGGGCTGCCGTCCTCCCTGAGTCGGTTACGGGTCGTCGCGCGGAACGCGGGAACAGTGAACGTCCCCAGACTGTCCGACAGCTCGCGCGCCCTCTGCAAGATCATGTCCGGGATCATCCCGATCACGTCGTCTTCTACCTCGGCCGGGTCTAGCCCGTACTCATTGGCCCACGCTTTCAGGTCGACATCGACACGTAGTGTCAGGGTCAATCTGGCCATGATCGTTCTCCTCGCTCGGTTGTGAGGTCGTCCGGTCGGACGTGGCACGCGACAGCTCCCCGGCGGCTGTCACGCACCATGCGCGACCGGTCAGCGCCCGGACCCTACCGGGGTCACCCGGATGATCTTGTCCCCCCGCGTCGTGATCTCGACGGGCACGCCGATGTTCTCGGAGTTGGTGATGCCGTAATTCACGGCCCCGTCCGCATCGGTCAGCATCGAACCGATGTCGCCCGCGAAGAACACCTGGTGTCGCGGGTTGCCGTTGTTGGTGTTCGCCCCGACGCGTTCCACGCTCGCGATGGTGGCGACGAAAGTGTGCTTGGTCATGATCGTTTGCTCCTGTTCACTCTGATGTACTCCCACGTGCCGTCCCATGTACCGTCGTCCCACGACTCGCCGACTGGTCCCCAGCCGTGCTCGCGCAGCAGGCGTAGGACCAGCTCCCGGCCCGGCCCGGTGTCGAGGTTCGGGCACTGGTACTCGGGTTCCAGGTCGGTCTGGTCGTGCTCGTCGTCGAAATAGTTCGCGTCGAACACGTCGACCTGGGAGCCCTCATCATCGACGACATGGACCGGCACCGAGTAGCAGAATCGGCCGTTGACGTGTCCGACTGCCGCTTCACCGCCCGGCCCGTCAACGTTGTTCAGTTTCGCCGTGAACATGGCCCCTCCCCCCGGTCTTCTTGGTCTTCTTGGCAGGCTTGCGCGGTGTGCCCAGCCATGCGGATACCGTGCGCCAGTCGCGCCCGACAAGGCGCGCGGCAGCGAGCTTGGACGCTCCTTGGGCGATTTCCATGGTGACGATCTGCCGTAGTCCGGCCAGTGCCTCGGCTTCGGCCTGACGGGCTTGGGCGAGCTTGAGATTCAGCCGTGCGACCTCCCGGTCGCGCTCCCCGGCGAGATGCTTATACGCCGCTATGCGCGCGTCGGTGCGCTCCCCGTCCCGGTCGGCCGGGTACCGCTCGTTGATCTCGTCGAACAGGACGGCCAGCTCTCGCGCCCGCTCGTCGGGCACGTCTTCGTCGAGCCACATACGGATCTCGTCGAGACTCGTCGCCATGATCGTTTCTCCCCTTGCTATTGGTCGGTCAGTTGCTCGCGTCGGCCCGCGTACGAACGATAGTGATCGTGCCGCCCCGCGCGAGATGCGTTCGATAGTTTTCGTGGTCGCGTCGGAACGAGACCGTCCCATCCTTGAGCGTGCGCACGCTGACAACCGCGTGAGTGCCGCCCCAGATGTCGAACACAAGGTCCCCGGCGCGTAGCTCGGTCACGGGAACCTTGGTCGCGTCCGGCCGCACGTCGGCGATGTCGACGATTGCCACGACCGGGGGTGCGTCATCCCCGGCGATACCGGCGATACGGTCGGCCGCGTGCTGGCAGGCGAGCAACTCGGCCGCTCCCCGGTCACCAGCGCCCCCTAGGCGCTCCCCGGCGAACCGGACCACCCACTCTTGCCCCGGCCTGAGTGCCGGGTCGTCAGCGGGCTCGTAGCGCCCCGCATACTCGATCTCGACGGAGTAACGGCTGTCGCGCGTCCCATCTCGGTGAAACATGGTCGTTCTCCTCGCTCGGTTGTGAGGTTGCCCGGTCGGGCACGACACGCGACAGCTCCCCGGTAACTGTCGCGCATCGTGCGCGGTCGGGTCAGTGCTCGCGCTCGTACGGGTCGATGCCTAGCCGTACCCTGACGGTCTCGTCGAGCTTGCACGGTTCGATCGTCAGCGTCCCATCAGCCTTGAGCGCGAAGACGATCAGCCCGCTCCCGTTGGGCGACTCGAATCGGATCGTCCGCTCGTTTGGGTAGTCACGGCGCGTCAACGGCGGTTCGGTGTCCACCATGATCCGGCTACGCGTGTTGCACATGATCGTTCTCCTCGCTCGGTTGTGAGGTTGCCCGGTCGGGCACGACACGCGGCAGCTCCCCGGTAGCTGTCGCGCATCGTGTGCGGTCGGTTAGAAACCCTCCGGTAATTCGTAGGGACGCCACACGCGGGCGATGTGCGCCCGGTACCGGTCCGCCCCGTTGCCGACGTGACTCCCGCATCGACAGTTCCCCCATGGGCTCACGACGTGCGCCTTTACGACTTGTTGGAAATGTTCGGGCGATCCGTGCACGATCATGATCGTTCTCCTCGCTCGGTTGGTGAGGTTGCCCGGTCGGGCACGACACGCGACAGCTCCCCGGTAGCTGTCGCGCATCGTGCGCGGTCGGTCAGCCGTCCGCTTTGGCCTTGTGGATCATGCGCAAGATCTTCTTGGCAAGGTCCGGCGACAGGTCCCGCGCGACGATCGTCACGGCGGTTCCTTGGTAGTTGGATTCGGCTTTCAGCTCGTAGCCCCAGCTAACCTCTGTGCCGTGACCACGCTCGCCGACGTGCGCCCCCGGTGCGAGCTTGCTCAACGACTCGCCCAGCTTGGCGCGCCCCACTTCCGCCTCGTCGCGCTTGCGTAGCGCGGCCTGTGCCCTTGCCAGTTCCGCTCGGTATTCGGGCAGTACGCGCGTCGCTATGGCCTTTGCTATGGCCTTAGCGCCCCGCTCGGTCGCCACGGTCGCCCTGACGTTCGCGAGGCCGGGGTAGACCTCGCTGTACGCGCCGAGGGGGTAGTTCCCGCTAGCCTCGATGCGTGACGCGTCGTCATAGCTATTGCGGCCGCTTGCGGCTAGGTGGATCCGCGCCCCGTCCGGTCCGGCCAGCATGCAGTCATGATCATATTTCGATGCCTCGACTACCCACGACTGGCCATCGGCAGCCGTCAGCTCGCGTGCGACGTCGGGCGCGATAGCCCGTATCGTCTCGGTGCCCTTGTTCATGATCGTTCTCCTCGCTCGGTTGTGAGGTCGTCCGGTCGGACGTGGCGCGCGGACAGTTACCCCGGTCGGGTCGCTGTCGCGCACCATGCGCGGTCGGTCAGGGGCGCCTGTAACCGTCGGTACCGTCGAGCTTGTCGGCGAGACTTTCGATCTCGGCGCGCGCGTCGTCGGTCAGCGGCTCAACGAGCCACCGCGACCCCCACCGATACCCGGTCTCCGGGCACTGTGGCGTGTTGTCGAGCCGGTATCTGCTGCGCTTGTCCCACGACACGTTGTCGGGCACCGTGACGGCCGTTTGATGCGCGCAACCCGCGCGCATGTCGTTGAGATGCCAGCGCTCCCACGCGCGACGTAGCGCCCCGATCTCGTCGAGCGTCCACCCCGGCGCCGGGGTCGTGATCTCGTTGAGAATGTCGACGATCTGCCCGGCGCCGTCGCTGTCGCGACGACGCGACCTCTCGCGGAACGTGTGACCCATCATCGACACGCGCTCGTGTGCCCTGATGCCGTGGTGGTCGATTGTCTCGGCGGGCACGCTTTCGCTTTCCCACGCCTGCCATGCGATCGTGATCTCGACGTAGACACTCTCGCCATCGCCGGTCTTGCCGATGAATCCTTGCCGTTCCATGGTCGTTCTCCTCGCTCGGTCGTTGCTCGGTCGTCCGGTCGGACGTGGCACGCGGACAGTTACCCGGTCGGGTCGCTGTCGCGCACCATGCGCGGTCGGTCAGGCTTCCGGGTTAACGTGCACGTCGAATTCAGCCGTGTGGAAGCCGATCACGGCCAGCACGCGGAAGCCTTGATGTGTCACGAGCGAGTCAGCGTGCCCGGCATTCGCAGCCCCCTTGACCGTGATCACTTCCGATCGAACGCGCGTGAGCGTTACCTCGGGGTAACCGTGCACGGTCGTCTGTGCGAATGTCAGCGTCTCGCCGACGATAAAGTCAGGTCGAATCATGGTTGATCTCCTCGCTCGGTTGGGTCGTCCGGCCGGACGTGGCACGCGACAGGTTCCCCCGTCGCTGTCGCGCATCACGCTCGGTCGGTCAGCCGTGAGAGACGCGTACGCCACCGCGCGGACCGAACTCGACAAGCCGGTCAGGGTAAGGGTCGGACGTCTCGCGAGGGTCGGACAGATACAGACTCATGCTCGCGCGATCGTCGACGCTCGGAGTCAGCGTTGTGTCGGTCCTGCCGTTCGCGTAGGTGAACGTCTGAGGCTGCCAGTAGCCAATGTTCGCGCGGTCCGCGAATGCCTCGCGCGCGGCAGCCATGCTCGGGAACGTCTCCAGGTGATCGTCAAGGTAGGACGGCCCGTAGCTACTGCCACCGTTCCAAAGTGCGAATAGCGTCATCATGATCGTTTCTCCTCGCTCGGTCGTGCTCGGTCGGTCGTCCGGTCGGTCAGGCTACGTCGAGAGTCGCGCTGGCCCCGCTGGTCTCGCGATCCTCAACGGCGTGCCGATAACCGCGCGCAAACGCGATCGAGTAGCCCGTTAGCTCCGCGTAAGTGAGCGTGCGAGACGTGCCTACGTCGTAGCCCGCTAGGTAGTCTTTGTCGCGCTGCTGTTGTCGCGTCATGATCGTTGCTCCTCGCTCGGTCGTGCTCGGTTGGTTGTCCGGTCGGACATGGCACGCGACAGGTTCCCCCGTCGCTGTCGCGCACCACGCTCGGCCGGTCAGTGCCGGTCAGCGTTGCCGGTCAGTTCGTCCGTGTCGATCCCCTCGCTGTCGGCCCAGTCGTTGAACCCGCAGCGGTAGGCCGTGGGGTCGATCTCGCGCAGCACGCGCGACGGCTGATAGGTCAGCTCGCCGATAGTGACCGGCCCGTCGATCTCGTCGATCATGTCGTCATAACGCTCATAAACCTCATCCCACGACAGCGGCTCGTCGTCGTCGTCATCGTCGTCGGTCTCGGCGTCGTCGGTCTCGGCGACGCTGACCGAGTAGGAGAGGCCTAGGTCGTGGTCGCCGTCATATCCGGGCGTCGCGCCGTGAACAGTGCCCGTACCGTCGGCCGCTAGGCCATGTTCGGCCAACCATTCGGACATCTCGCCCTGCCAATGCGCGGCCGTCCCCAGTACGGCGAGCGTTTCACGCGTGGCCGTGTATTCGCCGGACCAATTGCCGTCCACCCACTCTGGGGAGTTATCCTCGCCCCGTTCGCGCTCGTCCGCGAGGTATTCCCATGCCTCTTGCGCGCTGTCAAAAACGGCGGGCTCGTCGCCGCCCGTGGGCAGGTATCCGGGCACGTTGATCGTTGCGACGTAGCGCGTTGCGGGCTCGGTCGTCGGCGACTTGATCTCGTAGAGATCGACTGACCAGACGGGCCGCACGCCATACTCGGCCGACATCCACACGTTGTAGTTGACGACGTACGGGTGACCGTCGAGACCGACAAACACACTGTCGCGGTCGGACACAGCCATGCCGTTGAAATCGGCCATGTCGTCGAACACGACGAGACCGTCATCGGCCACGTTGGACACGCTGATCTCAGTGGGCAGGTAGTCAGGCACACCGTGGAAGATCACAAACGTGTTGCCGTAGTAGTCAGTTTGGATCAGCGAACCGTCGCGTGCGACGTAATCCGGGCGGATCACCAACGGCAGTCCGGGGATGCGGTCAGATGCGGCCGTTGGCCAGACCACATGGTGCCCGCCTTGCGCGTTGCTGGTGCTGGGGATGGTCGTCATGTTGTTGTCAGTCATGGTCGGCGCCTCTCGTGTGCTCGGTTGGTAGGTCGAACACTACGGCCGTTCTACGTACGGCACAACGTATGGCACAACGTACGGCATATTGTTACAACATCGTTATACGCACCTATGGCACAAGGTGATCTTGATATGCCTAGTCAGCCATGGTCACAGGGCTATAAGGGCTTTCCTACTGCCATGCGTAGGCGCATATTGCGGGAGGAGAAGCATTGCCGGGTGTGTGGGGAGATAGCCACGGTGGCGGATCACATCGTGGGGCATGCCGATGGTGTGGCCATGGGTTGGACGTTGACCAGGATTCACAGCAGAGCCAATGGTCAGGCGTTGTGTGATGACTGCCACGATGCGAAGACAGAAGCGGAAAAGAAACGCGGTCGTGAACGTAGATCGATCAAGCGTCGGCCAGAGTCGCATCCTGGCCTGATGGGTTGAGGATCATTCTCACCTGGTGGGTACCGGGGGTGGGTATACCCTCCCCGTCCCGCCAGGCGGCGGCGGCCTTTGGCATTGTCGCTCGCATTTCCTACGGGTCTGGTCGGATTAGGGGCCTATATCCCTGCCGGGATAGTAGGAATACCTGCTGACCTGCACGTACACCATTTCAACCCCTCCGGCAGGCCCCGCACGGGGCTGCGCTGGCGATCCCGCACGGGAGGTCACCATGGCAGGCTCCGGACCGGCGCCGAAGGACCCGAACAAGCGAGCGCGGAAGAACTCCGACCCGACCCCACTGCGGCTCATCCAGGCCGAGGCTGTTCAGCAGCCTGAGCTGCCCACCTTCGACGTCCAGGTGTCCGAGGACGGCGAGATCCAGCACGCCGAGTTCAGGTGGCCGGAGCGCACCCTGGCCTGGTGGCGGATGTGGGGCAACTCCCCGCTCTCGGCCGACTTCACCGACAGCGACTGGGATTTCCTGCTCGACACGGCCATGCTCCACGCCAAGTTCTGGAACGGTGACATGAAGGTCGCCGCCGAGCTGCGGCTGCGCGTCGCCAAGTTCGGCGCCACCCCCGAGGACCGCGCCAGGTTGCGGATCGTGTTCGTCAGCGCCGACGAGGCCGAGGAGCGTCACAAGGCGCCAACCCGGCCGTCCGCGAGGGAGCGCCGCCGCCCGGCTGCGGGGGCATAGATGCCCTGGAAGCCCCAGTACGAGGGCGACTTCCCGAGCCTCGGGTACTACCTCATCGACTGGATGATCGAGAACCTCGCGGCACCCGCCCGCTACGAGTACGAGCCGTTCGTCCCGTACAAAGAGCAGGAAGACTTCCTGATCAACTTCTACCGAATTGATCCCACAACGGGACGATTCGTGCATGACCGTGGTCTACTCGGTCGCCCGCGTGGCTGGGGCAAGTCGCCGTTCCTGGGGGCTCTGGCCATCGCCGAGGGCCTGGCCGACGTTCTGTTCGACGGCTGGGACGCCAGCGGCCAGCCGGTCGGCCGACCGTGGCGACTGACGTTCACCCCGCTGATCCACATCGCGGCTGTGTCCGAGGAGCAGACCAAGAACACCTGGCAGCCCCTCCAGGAGATGATCCGCGAAGGCCCGGTGATCGATAATTACCCCGGCCTCGAACCGATGGACACCTTCATCAACCTCCCCGGCCGGGGGTCGAAGATCGTCCAGGTCACGTCGTCGGCTCGCACCATCAAGGGCGCGCCGACCAATTTCGCGGTGCTCGACCAGACCGAGGAGTGGGTGCCGTCCAACGGTGGGCCGGACCTGTCGCAGAACATCCGCACGAACTGCTCGAAGAACGGCGGGCGGACCGTCGAGAGCCCGAACGCCTACATCCCCGGCGAGCTGTCCGTCGCCGAGAAGTCGGCCGAGACGCAGCAGCTCATCCTTGAAGGCCGAGCGAGGAACGAAGACCTCCTCTACGACCACCGCGAGGCGCCCGCCAATACCGACATGAGCGATCGCGAGTCGCTCATCATCGGTCTGCGGCACTCGTACGGGGATTCGTCCGGTCACCCGGACGGCTGCGTGATCCACACTCCACCGTGCCCGCCCGGACACGTCGACCTGGAAGCCCAGATCTCCCGAATCTGGGACCCGGCCATGGACACCCAGAAGTCCCGGTCGGACTACCTGAACCAGATCACCCACGCGAGCGACTCCTGGGTGTCGAAGATCGAATGGGATGCCCGCCACAAGGACATCGCACTCGATGTCCTCGGTAACCCGATCACGGTCGATCCGATCATGCCCGGCGACGTCATCACGATGGGCTTCGACGGCTCCCGTGGCCGCGAGCGTGGCAAGGCCGACGCCACCGCGCTGATCGGCGTACGGGTCCATGACGGGCACTGGTTCGAGATCGGCGTCTGGGAGCAGCCCAAGCTCGCCAAGAACTGGTCACCACCGGTCAGTCTCATCGAAGCCACCGTCGACGAGGCGTTCCGGACGTACAAGGTCGTCGGATTTTTCGCCGACCCATCCGGCTGGACCGGTCAGGTTGCGACCTGGGAGGCCCGGTACGGCAAGCGGCTTCGAGTGAAGGCGTCCCAGGAGCGACCGATCGCCGCCTGGCCCCGTGGCAGGGACGTACGGATGGTCGAGTGGGTGAAGCGCGCCCACGACGCGATCGTCAACGGCGAAATGACGCACTCCGGCCAGCCGTCTTTGTCCGAGCACGTGCTGAACGCGCGCAAGCGAGCAGTGCCGCAGGGATACCTGCTCTACAAGGCGTACCCGGATTCGCCGCAGAAGATCGACGCCGCCTACGCGGGAGTGCTGGCGTGGAAAGCACGTCTTGACGCAGTGACCAAGGGCATCGGACGTGCCCGCGAGCCGAAGAAGCCCAAGGTGCTGGTCATGGCCGACTAAGTGGAGGAGGTACGTAGTGGCTATCGCTCCCGCGCTCCTCACGCTCAGTGATCTTTCCGACGAGGAGCGGGCCACGCTCTCCCGGCTGGAGAACCGTCTCCACCAGAAGAAGATCCGCAACGAGCTGCGCTCGAACTATTACGACGGCAAGCACCGCCTGCACAAGCTGGGCATCTCGATCCCGCCGCAGATGCAGGACATCGAGACCGTCATCGGCTGGCCCGCCAAGTCCGTCGACGTGCTGGAGCAGCGACTGAACTTCGAGGGCTTCGTACTGCCCAACCAGTCGGGCCTGCTCGACGACCTGGCGCTCATCGACGCCGAGAACGACATGACCCTGGAGCGGTCCCAGGCCCACGTCTCGGCCCTCACCCACGGCACCGCCTTCGCCTTCGTCAGCAACGGCGACGTCAACGCGGGCGATCCCACGGTCGTGGTCTCGATCCGCTCGGCCCGCGAGGCGTCGGCGATCTACAACCGCCGCACCCGTCGTCTTGACGCCGCCCTGGAGATCGTTCAGGGCCAGCGCGCCAGTGACCGGACCAAGATCCTGTACCTGCCGATCGTCACCATCACCATTCGCCGGGACGACAACGGCCGGATCATCATCGAGCGCAGCCCGAACCCGACCGGCCGCGTGGCCTGTGTGCCCATCCGGCACCGGCCGTTCATCGAGCGTGAGTTCGGCATGTCCCGGATTACCCGGCCGGTCATGTCGCTCACCGACGTCGCCGTCCGCACGATCCTGCGCACCGAGGTCTCGGCCGAGTTCTACAGCAGCCCCCAGCGGTATCTGCTGGGCGCTGACGAGACCGCCTTCACTGACAAGGACGGCAACGTCAAGACCGGCTGGGAAGCCATCCTCGGCCGCGTGTGGGCGATCCCGCACGCCGAGCGTGACGACATCACCGACGAGATGCCGCCGCCCATGCAGGTCGGCCAGTTCCCAGCCGCCTCGATGCAGCCGCACACCGACCACCTGCGGTCCACGGCGACGATGTTCGCCGGAGAGACCGCGATCCCGGTCAGCTACCTCGGCATCATCCACGACAACCCGGCGTCAGCCGACGCCATCAACGCCACCGAGTCGGAGCTGAACAAGGTCGCCGAACGCGACCACCTGAGCTTCGGCGCCGCGTGGATCAACGTGGGCAAGCTCTCGATCATGATGCGGGACAAGACCGACGTCCTCCCGCCCGAGCTGGTCCGGCTGCGGGACCGCTGGGCGAACCCGGCGACCCCGACCCGTCAGGCTGCTGCTCAATCGGTCATGTCGCTGGTCTCGACCGGCGTTCTGCTGGCCGACTCGGAGATCACGTGGGAGCAGCTCGGCTACGACCAGTCGACCATCGACCGGCTGAAGCTTGAGCGGCGCATTCGTGCCGCCGACATCGCCCGTCAGCAGCTCGTGGAGGCCGCTACGGCGGCGAATCCCCGAGCGGCCGAGCTGACCGCCAGGCCACAACCCGTACCGCCTGAGAACGCCGCCTGATGGCTCCCGTCGACGACATGACGACGGAGTTGGAGGCGCTCCGGCTGCTGGCCATCTCCGCTCTCCTGGCCGCGATGCAGGACAGCGACATGTCGACCCCTTCCGGAGCGTGGCGGACGCTGCGCGAGATATTCATCGACATCACCATCGTCTACGGCGAGCAGGCCGCGATGTCGGCGATCCGGTACCTCGAACTGGACCGCTCGCTGGCGGGCGTCGACGCGCCGCCGATCTCGCTGATCAACACCGTCGAGCTGGAACAGATCGAGCGGTCACTGGGCTGGTCGCTACGACCACTCGACGAAGGTGACCTGCTGCTGGCCGAGCGTCGAATGGCCGGGGCACTCCAGCGCCTGATCGAGCAGCCGAACCGGGAAACGATCTTCGAGGCCACCGTCCAGGCAAACACTCGATACGCCCGAGTCCCGAGGCCGGGAGCTTGCGCGTTCTGCGTGATGCTCGCCTCCCGTGGCGGCGTCTACGACGAGCTGACCGTACTACTCACCACCGGCCGGTCGACCGGGACCAGCGGCCGGTCGGCCGGTCTGCATTACCACGACAACTGCCATTGCACGTCCCAGGAGATCCGCGAAGGCGAGGAACTCCAACCGGCCAACCAGCGCGCCGAGAAGGCGTGGGAGGCGTTCTCCGAGAGCGTCCGTGGCGCGGTCACCCTGGGCGGCTTCGAGGCGTACCTGAAAGATCATCCGTTCGAGTAAGCCGCGGTTCGCCGGCGACGCTCTGACCTGCGCTTATTCATTCTTCCCCGCGCACGCGGGGTCAACCCCCATGGCCGCACGGCCACCTTCATCCCGCACGGGAGGAATCCGCATGTCCACACTTCCCACTCACCCTCGGACCGGCCGTCGAGCAGTCGGCTGGCGCAAGCCTCGCCAAGGCGAGATCGGTGCAAAGCCGATCTGGCCCATCGCCGGAGGTTCCGGCGAGGGCGACCCGCCGCCAGCCCCAGCACCGACACCGCCACCAGTACCGCCGACGCCACCGACTCCTCCCGAGCCGGATGACAAGACGGACTGGAAGTCCGAGGCGCGCAAGTGGGAACAGCGAGCGAAGGACAACAAGGGCGCAGCCGACGAAGCCGTCGAGCTGAAGGCTCGTCTCGACAAGTTGTCCCCGCTGGAGAAGCTCGCCGAGGCCCTCGCACCGAACGGTGCCAAGGACCCCTCCGACCTGGAGAAGCTCACCGAGCGGATCTCCAAGCACGAGGACGAGCTGGCCTCGGAGCGCCTCGCGCGCTACCGAGCCGAGGTTGCCAACGAGAAGGGCCTGCCGTCCCCGCTGGCTGCACGGCTGACCGGGACGACGCGCGAAGAACTCGCGGCCGACGCGGACGAACTACTGAAGCTCCTGCCATCCACGCCCGAAAAGGGCCAGCGACCCGGCTATGTCGGTGCCTCCGGTACCGGCGAGCACGCCCCCGCAAAGGGGTCTGTCGCTGCTGGTCGAGAGCTGTTCAAAGCAGCGCGCCCGAAGGCGCCCGCTCAAATCTGATCTGAAAGGACCGAACCGTGCCTCGTCGTAGGACTGAGAGCTTCGGGGCGGGAGACCAGCGATGGCTGGGATCGGCGCACGGCATCTGGAACGCCCAGACCGTGACGCTGGACATCTCCGGCTTCACCGAAGGCACGCATTACCCCGATGGAGTCATTCTCTCGGGCACGCCGCTGGCTCGTATCGCCAGCGGCCTCGCCGTCCCGTACGTCTCGGGCGGCGCTTCAGGAACAGGCGTCCTCTGGGGCTTCCTGTTCACCGACCAGACCGTGAACGGCACTGACGACTTCGCCGCCCCGATGCTGGACCACGGTCGCATCAAGACCGAGTTCCTGCCGGTCGGCTTCGTCATCCCGACTGCGGCCAACAACCGGACCACCTGTGTGTTCCTGGCGGGGGCTGGTAGCTGATGGCTCTCTGGACTGAGGCCGTTGATCCGGCCACTCTCACCGGCTACGCGCGTGAGTCGCTCGCCGCGTACGAGGCCCGTCAGGGCCGCCTGTCCCTGGTACTGCCGAACCGCGAGGTCGCTGACATCGTGGTCCGGTTTGTCGCCGGGCAGAACGGCGGACTCGTCGACATCGCCTACTGGCGTGCATTCGACGCCGAGCCCGAGATCGGCCAGCGCGACGTGTCGCAGCGCGTCACCATCGAGCTGCCTGCCGTGGGTCGCAACGAGCCGATCACCGAGTACGAGCAGCTCCGTGGGCGTAGTGGCGAAGTCACTGCCGAGCTGGCGCTGACGACCATCCAGCGGGCCACTGACCGCACCGTGCGAGCGATCGCCGATGCGGTGGAGTATCTGCGGGGCATCGTCATCCACACCGGCAAGGCGACGATCGACCAGTACAACTTCAAGTCCGACGACGACTTCGGTCGAGACGTGGACCACTCGATCACCGCCCCTGTGCTGTGGTCGAACACCGCTGCTGACCGGCTGACCCAGCTCTCCACCTGGTCGCAGGTCGTCACGGATGCGACCGGCTCCGAGCCGGGCGCCATCCTCATGTCGACCCGCGCCTTCCGGGCGCTGGCCAACGGCGACCAGTTCCGGACGATCCTCCAGGGCGGCGCCACCCGGCCCGCCGTGGCCCAGGACGTCCGGGATCTCGTCATCGGCAACGGACTGCCCCCGATCACGCTGTACGACCGCCGCGTGCGGGTCAACGGCGTGCTCACCAAGGTGCTGCCGGACGACTCGGTGTACCTGCTTCCCGCGATGACGGAAGACTCCGACGGCACCGATCTCGGTGCCACCTTCTGGGGTCGCACGCTGTCGTCCACGGTGCCCGGATACGGCATCGAGGCGAGCGAGCAGCCCGGCGTCGTGGTCGGTGTGTACCAGCACGACAAGCCCCCGCACGGGCTGGAGGTCATCGGCGACGCGATCGCGCTGCCGGTGCTCGCCAACCCCGACCTGAGCTTCGTCGCAAAGGTGCTGTGACATGAGCCGCCGCCTCACTGGCCGGTACGTCCTCCGTAACCCGAACACCTTCCTTGTGGAGTCGTTCGGGCCGGACGACGAGGTACCGGACTGGGCGGCGGACCTCATCACGGACGAGTCGGCCTGGGCTTCCGAGGACTCCTCGGAGGCCGGGGCCGACCGGCCGGAGACGTCGCCGCCACCGAAGTACGGCAAGGGCTCAACCGCCGAGGCGTGGTTCGACTACGCCACCGCCAACGGCATCGAGGTCTCGCAGGAGATGACCCGCAAGGACGTCATCGACGCACTCGACGAGGCCGGTATCCCGACTGAGTGACCGGAGGTACCGCCATGGCCTGCACTTCCATCGAGGCGGTCCGGTCCCGTTGGCTGGGCAGCGGGGCGATCCCCGACGACGGCGTTATCGCCACGCTCATCGACGACGCCGAGGACACGATTCTCGCCGCCGTCCCCGACCTTCAAGACCGACTGGACGACGGTCGAATCCCCCAGGCTCGACTGGACAAGATCGTCGCCCGAATGGTCATCCGGCACGTACGCAACCCCGAGGGCTACCGGCAGATCCAGGAGACCACCGGCCCGTTCACCCGAGGCTTCACCCACTCCGGTGACGAGCCCGGCGCGGTCTTCCTCTCCAGCGCCGAGCGGCGAGAACTGCTCGGCTACCGGAGCGGCCGGGCCTTCCAGATCGAGACCATGCCCGATGTCCCGGCGCGGTCCTATGACGCGGAACGGTACTGCTGATGGTGTACCCGCCCGTCATGGGACCCGTCCGGGTCCTCCGGGTTCCCGGCCGCGACATGCACGGCGACCCGCAACCGGCCGTCGAGCACGAGCAGCCCGGCTGCGCATGGGCACCACGCTCGGCGATCGAGGACAGCGACCTCCAGAACACGGCCATCACCGGCTACTGGCTGTTCGCGCCGTACGACGCGGACCTCCGGTTCACCGACCAGGTGATCATCCCGGAGATCGTCGACGCCGAGGGCGTCCCGGTCGTGTGGCAGATCGAAGGCGAGCCCGGCCGATGGAAGTCGCCGTGGACGCAGGAGGAGGTCGGGACGCAGATGGCGCTCCGACGCGCCACCGGATAACCCCCCCCAGGAGGTCCGTCATGCACGCTCGTCGCTTCCAGCTCAACCGCCGGGTCGATCACACCGGCCTCTCCGGTACCGGCACCGTCGCTGACGGCATCGAGTGGCCGGACGGAACCGTTGTTCTGCGCTGGCGCGGCGACCGCAGCTCCACCGTCTACTGGTCCTCGATCGAGGACGTGGAGGCCATCCACGGTCACGACGGCGACACGGCTGTCGAGTGGGTCGACCAGTGAGGTACCAGGAGAACCACTCCGAGATCGGGCGGATGCTCATCGGCCCCGAGATGCACGCGCTCGTGGACCATTTCGCCGCTGCCGGGAAGCTCTACGCCCAGTCGATCTCCCCACACGGCGAGACCGGCGACTACCGCCGGTCGTTCCGCGTCGAGCGTGGGCTGAACCTCAACGTCACGCTCCGGCCCGGCAAGCGCGCCGTGGCCCGCCTGCACAACGACTCCGACCACGCGCTGTCGGTCGAGTACGTCATCGAGCGCGACGGCCAGCGCATCCTCACCCGGACCATGGGCTTCATCGAAGGTTGGCACCCCTGATGGCTGATCTGCCCCCGTGGCCTGACCCTCACGATCTGCTGGCCGAGCTGCTCGCCGACCTCACCGTGACCGACGTGGTTGGTCCGCTCCTATATGCCGAGTTCCAGGACGACATGCCGCTGATCCGAGTCCGCAAGGTGGGCGGGACCAACGACAAGATCACCGACTTCCCCCGGATGGCCGTCGACGTCTACACGGCCACCTACGCGGAGTCCTACGAACTGGCCGAAGCCATCAGGCAACGGCTGATGTCCTACCCGCACATCACCGCGAGTGCCGGTCGGCTCGACCGCTGTGAGGTCGAGACAAGTCCGTACGAGGTCCCGTGGCCGGACCCGTCGACGAGATATCTCACGGCCACGTACCGGATCAGCACCCGTCGCTGACGCCACCCCCCTTCCACAACAAGGCCCCGCGTCGCGGGGTTTCACAACCCCGCACAGAAGGGAAGCGTCGTCATGCCTCTGTTCGACGACATCAACGTTCGCAACAACGACCTCGTGCGCAAGGGCATGGCGGGTGCGGTTTTTGTCGCCGACCTTGCCACTCCTGCGCTCACCGCCATCACCGACACCACTGGCGCGCTCGTCGTCGTCCCGGCCGGGTGGTCGCCGTTCGGCTGGATCTCCGAAGATGGCGTGGCCTGGCCGCGCGAGACCGAGGTCTCCGAGATCTACGGCTGGGGCGGCGCCGAGCCGATCCGGTCCGACATTCGGCGAGCCACCAAGCGGATGACCGTCACCGCGTTGGAGACCAGCCGGACAGTGCTGGAGGAGTTCCTTGGCCAGGATCTTTCGGCCGTCATCACCGCCAGCGGCGGTGAGGGTAGCTTCGACGAGGCGCCCCTGCCGATCTTCCCGTACCGACGCGTGCTGGTCATCGCGCGAGACACGGCGGCTGGCGGCGAATACTACCGAGGCCAGATGTTCCTCCGGGCCAAGGTGACGGAAACCGCCGAGCAGACCTGGCAGGACTCCGACACGCCGGTCACCTACCAGATCACGTACACCGCTTTCCAGGATGCCGACGAGGGCACCGCCGTCAGGCACTTCTTCGGTGGCCCCGGCCGCGTGCCCGAGGACGAGGGCTTCCCGGCCGACCCCGGCTCCTGACAGACGGCGCGGAGCGAGGCGCCGCTGGGGGGTGGTCGCCTCGCTCCGTGCTCCAGCCGAAGAATCTCCCGTCCGATGGAGATTTTGCCGTCAAGGCACCCCCCAAAACTCCCAGAACATAGGAGATTCTCATGCGCGAGCGCACGTTCATGCGGGGCGACAAGACCGTCTCGACCCGAGTCCCCGCTGCGGCCACGGATCTGATCGCGCGGGGATACCGCGAGATCGAAGTGCCGACACGGCGACCCCGGCCGCTACTCAGCGAGCCCATCGAGCCGCCCGTTGAGGCATCCGCAGAGCCCACCCGAACACGTCGGCCACGGCCGAGTAGGACCGCCGACGTGGCCAGTGCGCCCGTCGTGGAGAACGCACCCCCCTCTGAGTAGGAAGGCACCCCCATGCCAGCACCACGTCAGCCCCAGGATCGCCGCACGAAGCGGCCCGTCAAGAACCGTTCGGTCGCCATCGATCTGGACGCCCTGGAGCGCGACGGCGAAATCAAGCCGCCGTTCGAGTTCAGCCACGGCGGCGAGACTTTCATCCTCGCCGACCCCGCCGACCTCGACCTGAAGGACATCATCGAGATCGGCGACAACCCGTTCGGCAACCCGGCATTGCTCAGCCGACTGATGGCTGACCAGTACGAGGACGTCATCAAGGCCGGGCGGATGCCGCAGTGGAAGATCGTTCCGCTGATCGACGCCTGGATGAAGCACTACAACATGGAGACGGTTGCAAAACCCGACGCCTCGTAGCGCTCCTGGAACGGTACTGGGACGCGATCGAGGCTGACCTTGCGCTCGGGCCTGGGGGTCACGGAGGCGGTCGCTGGGACCTCGCCGAGCTGGTACGCACACGACGGTTCCGGTTCCTGCTCAACCTGATCGAGCACCTGCCACGCACGTCGTTCTTCGTCGATGCGATGGCCCAGGACGACGATCTGGTCGAGGAGACGCGGACCGTACCGGTGGGCGCCTACCGCCCTCGGGTGACCGAGTTCGGCACCACCGAGGAACTGCTGGCCGGTATCCACGACCTCATCGGCCACCTGAACACGAACTTCATCGTCGCCAACGGGGCGAAATCCCGGCCGCACCCGCCGAAGCCGTTTCCGCGCCCGGAGACGGCCCGTGACCGCGCCCGTAAGCGGTGGGCGGCGACAGATGTCCTCGACATCGTGTCCGCCGTCACTCCGCATGCCGCTGAGCGAGTCCGAAGATCACTGGGCATTGCGCCCGACGACGAGTAACTGGGGGTGACGCCGTGGCCTACCGCATCGGCCAGGCGTTCATCGACGTCACCCCCAGCCTCCGAGACTTCAACAACACCGTCCGCAAGGAGCTGGCCAAGGAGCTGCGGCAGGTCGACGTGCCGCTCACCCCTCGCCTGGACGGCTCGCAGGTCGAGAAGGACTCGGCCAAGATCGGCGACCGTGCCGCCGGACAGTTCGCCAACAGCTTCAAGCGTCGCCTCGATCGCGCCATCGCCGCGCTGCCCGAGATCGACGTCAACGTCACCCCGACCGTCAACGAGACCCAGATCAACGCGCTGCGTCAGCGGCTGCTTGCCCTGCGCGATGTGGAGATCGGCGTCGACATCGACGCCGGGGCAGCCCTCATCGAGATCGAGGCAATCCGGCGTGAGCTGGACCGGATCTCCAGCAGCAAGTCCGCCACGGTGGATGTGCGTGCCAATACCGCCGCCGCCAGGGCGCAGCTCCAGCTCATCGAGGAGCAGGTCAACAGCCTCGACGGGCGACAGGCCAACGTCACCGTCGACGTCAACGACCGGGGTGCGGTCAGTTCGGCCCGGTTCCTGTCCACGCAGTTCAACGGGCTGATTCTGCTCGGTGGCCTGATCGGACCCGCTCTCGTGCCTGGCCTCGGTGCTGCTGCCGTCGCCGCAGGTGGGTTGGCCTCCGCTCTGGCGGGCGCATCGGTCGGAATAGGCGGGCTCATCGCCGCCGTGGTGCCCTCCATCAGCGCCGTCACCGAGGCTGTGAAGGCCCAGGAGGCTGCCGACAAGTCCGCCGCCACCACGGCCACCCAGAGCGGCATCCAGCGCGTCACAGCGGCGTACGCCGCCCAGCAAGCCGCCGAGCGGGTCGCCGACGCGCAGCGCAACGTCGGCCGGGTCGCCGAGGAGAACGCTCGCCGGATCGAGCAGGCCGAGCGCCGCGTTGCCGACGCCGGGCAGGCTGTTGCCCGCGCCCAGGCCGACCAGATCCGTGCTCAAGTTGATCTTGACCGAGCCCGCCAAGATGCCCTCCGGACGTTGGAGGACATGCGCGAGCGGCTGTCCGACATCCGCCGAGACGAGCAGAGCGCCGAGATCTCGCTGATCGAGGCCCAGCAGCGCCTCGCCGACGCCAATGGCGAGGATGGCAGCAACGCCATCGAAGCGGCCCAGATCAGCCTGGCCGACGCTCGCGCCGCCCTGTCTGCGGTCAACGCCGATGGCACCGCCAGCGAGCTGGACCGGCGCCGCGCCCTGCTGGCCGTCGCCGAGGCAGAGCAGCGGCTGGAGCAGGCTCAGCGCCGCGCCACCGAGCTGGCCCTGGAGCGGCGCAAGGCTGCCCTCCAGGTCGAGCAGGCCGAGGACCGGCTGTCCGACACCAAGCGGGACCAGCAGCGCGCCACCGAAGACCTGAACGAGGCCGAGCGCGCCGGTATCGACGGCATGGACGCCGTTGTCAGCGCCCAGCAGGCGCTGGAGTCGTCCACCCTCGCCGTCACCCGCGCCGTACAGTCGAGCCAGGACGCCGAAGCCGAACTGGCTCAGACCCGCCAGGACGCCGCTATCGCGAGCGCGGACGCCGCCAGGGCCGTCACCGACGCCATGCGGGCACAAGCTCAGCAGGCCCAGGTCGCGGCCATGCAAACCGCTGCCGGGACGGCGGCGATGCAGAACCTCGCCTACGCCATGGACCAGCTCACCCCGATGCAGCGCGAGCTGATGGAGGGCTGGTATGACCTCCGGGACGCCTTCATCGCCTGGTCGCGCGCGCTGGAGCCCGTCACCATCCCCGTACTGCTCGCCGGGATGCAGCTCCTGAAGCAGTTGCTGCCCGCGCTGACCCCCATCGTCGAGGCCGTCGCAGGTGCCTTCTCCGGCCTGCTCGATTCGGCCGGGGCGGCGCTGGAAAGCCCCTTCTGGCAGGAGTTCTTCGACTTCCTGGCGTCGTCGGCTGGACCGAATGCCACCGCGTTCGGCCAGGCACTGGGCAACATCGCCACCGGCTTCGCCGGTCTCCTGATGGCTTTCGGCCCGGTGTCCGGCGACATCATGAACGGCCTGGTCGACCTCACCGAAGCTTTCGCGAACTGGGGCAAGTCGCTCGACACGAACCAGGGCTTCCAGAATTTCCTCGACTACGTGCAGGAGAACTGGCCCAAGGTCCGCGCCATGCTCGGCGCGTTCGTCGGCGCCATCGAGAACATCATCCGTGCCATGGCCCCGCTCGGTGGCCCCGTCCTCACCGTGCTGACGGCGATCTTCGACGTCATCGGCAACATGGACCCCAGCCTGCTCGCGGCGATCACCGCTGGCATCCTCGGCATCGCCGCCGCCACCAAGATCTGGTCCATCGCTCAGGCCGCGATCAACATCGGCCTGAAGGGCAACGTCCTCGTCATCGTCATCACCTTGCTCGCAGGGCTGATCACGTGGCTGGTGCGGACCTGGCAGACCTCGGAGCGATTCCGCAACGTCGTGTTCGGCGTCCTCGACGCGGTGAAGAACGCTTTCTGGACCTCCCTCAACTTCATCAAGGACATCGGATCTTCGGTGTTCAACTGGTTCAAGAACAACTGGCCGCTCCTGCTCGCGATCCTGACCGGCCCGATCGGTCTCGCCGTCCTGGCCATCGTCAAGAACTGGGACACGATCAGGCAGAAGGCCAGCGATGTGAAGGACGCCATCGCCGGATTCTTCTCGAACCTCGGTGAAGTCATCGCCAGCGCCTTCGATGCTGGGCTGGATGCGCTGAAGACGGGCATCAACTGGCTGATCGGCCTGGTCAACAAGTGGCTGATCGGCGGGCTCAACGTCATCGTCGACGTGATCCCCGGCATCCCGAACATCGAAGACATCCCGCTGATCCCGATGCACTCCGGCGGCATCGTCCCCGGCACCGGAGAGACGCCCCGGATGCTGCTCGGTGGCGAGGCCGTCCTGAACCCCGACGCCACCCAGCGACTCGGTGAGGACACGATCAACCGGCTCAACTCTGGCGAAGGCATCGGCGGACCGTTCGACGGCTGGAGCTGGGACACGATCAAGACCGGTCTCGGCCTCGGCCTCAGCCATGGCCAGAACGCGGACCTGATCAACGACGCGAGCGAACTCCTCCAGAAGGGCGCGAGCTGGCTCGTCAGCAAGACCCTCGACCCGGCGCTGGAGAAGCTTCTCAATGTCATCCCAGAGAAGCCGTTCTTGCCCAATGGGATGGGTCGAGAGACCGTCCAGTGGGTCTACGACTCGCTGCTCGGCTGGGCCAAGGACAAGGACGAGACCCGGCCGACGATCGTCGATCTCGGCCTCAGTGGTGTCGGCAAGGAAGGCTTCGTCTTCCCACTGCTGCCGCTCACCTACCGAGTGGGCGAACCGCCGGGACCGCCGTGGGGCAGCGGCTACACCGGACACACCGGCCAGGACTTTCCGACCGGTGTCGGCTCGCCCGTCCTTTCATCCATGGCCGGAGTCGTCAACTTCACGAACCTCGGCAACCGCAGCTACGGCAAGTACGCCAGCGTGCAGGGCGCTAACGGCGTTCGGTCGATCTCGGCCCACCTGTCGGCCTTCGCTGGCAAGACGGGTCGCGTTGTGCTGCCGGGTGAGCTGATCGGCCTGTCCGGCTCGACCGGCAACTCCAGCGGTCCGCACCTTCACCAGGAGTACCGGGTCAACGGCTCGGTCGTCGACCCGCGTCGGTTCCTGACATACGACTCCGGCGGCTACCTGATGCCCGGCCTGACGCTGGCCTACAACGGCGGCGTCCGTCCGGAGCGGGTCTTGGACCCGGCCGAGACGCGGGCCTGGGAGTCCGGCGTCGCCGGAGGGACGGTCATCAACACGTACGGCTCCCCACGGTCGCTCGTCAGCGAGATGGCCTTCATGTACGAGACCAGGCGGCAGGCCCGGCGGCCAGTAATGAGGGGGTAGCTCGTGGCGATTCGCTCACTCCTCAATGGCGTCGTTCTCCAGCCGCCGCCGGTCATCGTCGAGCCCAGCCCGCTACCGGCGCCGCCGATGCCGGATTGGCCCTTCGTCCAGTGGACGCCTGCTGGTGGGTCGACGATCACCCTGTCGCGTCACATCGCCTCGGGCATCATGCTCGGCGGTGTCGACGACGACGCCCGGACCGTCATCGGGCTCGACATGCCTCCGCAGGAGGAGTTTGACACTCAGCTCCCGGCCGGGGGCGAGTTGCTCAACGGTCGACGGTGGGCAGCCAGACAGATCGGGCTGCCCGTCGTCATCCATGCCGACACCCTCGACGAGCTGGAGGAGCATCGGCGTGAGCTGATGGGTAGCTTCAACCCGGTCAGGGGCGAAGGCGTGCTCACCGTGGCCTACCCCAATGGGCGGCGCCGCAGCCTCGACGCGGCCTACTCGTCCGGGCTCGACGTCGCCGAGGTCGGTCGGGCCGGATACCCGTATCGGGACTCCTTCACGATCATCTTGAAGGCGCGGAATCCGTTTCCGTACGGCCCCGAGCTGTCGGTGCCGTTCGAGCCCCAGCAGAGCTACAGCTTCTACGCACCGCCCGGCGACCCGGTGGCCGTGTTCTACATCTCCTCGTCGACGACGACCGGCGACAGCACGGTCGAGATCGACGGCGAGGTCGAGGTCTACCCGGTCTGGACGATCACCGGACCGGTGGCCACGGCCACGCTGCGCAACCGGGACACCGGCCGGACGCTTCAGCTCACCCCCAACCTGGTCGCTGGGCAGACGCTGACCGTCCGCACCGATCCGGCCACGGTGGCGAGCCAGAAGTTCACTCGCGAGACCGGCGCCAACGTCTGGTCGACTGCGGCGGGCGACTGGCCCGTCATGTGGTCCCTGGTTCCCGGCTCGAACCGGGTCTCCGTGCTGTTCACCGGCACCGTGCCGATGCAGTCGTCCATCGTCATGACCTACCGGCCGAGCTACCTCAGCGCATGATCGACCACGGCATCCAGGTCTACATCCGGGACATCGACCGCAGCATCATCGGCTCGACTTCCACCTGGGCGTCCCTATCCGTGGTGGCGCGACGCAACGACGTCGGCCAATGGACCCTGGTCATCGCCAGCCCCGAAGACGCCGCACTGCTCACGCCGGTCATCAACTCCCAGGGGAAGATCACCCGCAACCGTGGAATCGTCCTGCGGCGCGAGAACGTCAACGGCATCCCGGCCACGTTCATGTCCGGCTGGCTGGCCCAGGAGCCGGAGATCGAGCACTCCGGCGGCGAGACCGTCTGGACGTTCACCGGATTCGACGACACCCACCTGATGCGGCGCACGTTGTGCTGGCCGAAGCCGAGCGCGGCAGTGACTGCACAGACGGACACACACGACATCCGGTCCGGCCCGGCCAGCGACCGCATCCGGGGCTACTTCAACGCCAACACCGTCGTTCGTGTCGACTCCGCAGGCAACGGTGGCGCGGTGCTCGGCCTTGGCCCCAGTGCGATCACCCAGGCCCGCTTCAAGGGCCTGCTGGAGCTGTCCCAGGAGATCGCCGGTCGCGCCGTCAACTTCAAGGTTATGCAGCGCGACTCCGACCGGGCGCTCTACCTCTACCAGTGGGCACCGGCCGACAAGCGGCTTGACGTCCAGTTCTCCCCGGCGCTCGGCACCGTGCAGTCCTGGAGCGCGACGTCGAAGGACTCGACCGGCAACACCGTCATCACCGGGGCCGGTGGGGAGATGGAGCTGCGGGTTTTCCGCCGCTACGCCGACGCCAACGACATCACCGCCTGGGGTGTCTACGAGGTCTTCAAGGATCGCCGCGATATCTCGCCGACCGACCCCAACCTCGAAGACGTCCTCGCCGTGGACGGCCTGGAGTTCCTCGAAGAGAACGTCGCCCGATCCAGCTTCACCGCGAACATCAGCTCCGCACCCGATGCTCGGCCGTTCGTCCACTACGCGCCGGGCGACCTCGTGCGTCGCTACATCGACCAGGACGCGAACGGCCAGCCAATCGGCCTGGTCGACGACCTGATCGAAACCGTCGAAGCGAGCTGGTCGGCCGAGGGCGAGACCGGCTCAATCCAGATCGGCGCCCCGATGGAAAACCTCGACGAACTGATGGCCCGTCAGCTTCGGCTGGCCATGCGACGAATCACAGACCTGGAGACGCGCCGATGACCATCGTGACCGCTGGCTTCCCCGGCTCCTACGACGACCTGAAGTGGTCCAAGTTCCAGGGCCTGATCGCCAACGACGCGGTAGACAGCATGGTAGTCAGCGCCACGACCGGCGACCGCAACGTCTCCATCGGCACCGGCACGGCCAACGTCGGCGGCATCTTCACCGAAGTCACCGTCGCCCAGACCTTCCAGTTCCCGTCCAACACGTCCGGCCTGTCCCGGATTGATCTGCTTGTGCTCGATGCGAACTGGACCACGAAGACCGTCGTTCCGGCGCGGGTGCCGGGCACCCCCAGCTCGAACCCGCAGGCGCCCTTCAGCGAGGTCATCAGGAATCACGGGACCCGATACCAGTTGCCGATCGCCCAGGTGATCATCGACCACAACCAGGGAGCCCTGGCCTCGGGCGACCTGACCCGCGTCGCCACGCCACCGCCGACCGACTTCTACTTCATCCCGTCACTCGCGACGGCACCGCATCCAGATCTCGACTCGCTGATGTGGTACTCGCCACTGCGGTCACTGCGCATCGGCATCAATGGCGCCTACCGGGAGATCGCCCACGCCAGGGGCAAGCACCTACTCCGCAAGAGCGTCACGGCGGGCGGCAGCGTGCCGAACGCAGTCATCGACTTCATGGGCACCATGGCGATCAACTTCTCCCGTGGCGACGGATGGGACGTCGGCTCGCAGCACTCGTCGCAGTTCCAGGTGCCGGAAACCGGCTACTACCGCGTCACTGCTCAGTACAACTGGAGCCGCGTCATCAGCGGCCAGCTCGGGTACGTCTACCTGCAACTTCGGGGGAACACGACTGCGAACGTTCCCAATAGCGGGTCGCTGCTGCTGGAGTCGACGGAAGCTCTGGTCAACGGCTATCTGCACGGCTCCAACTTCCTCAACGACATCCTCCAACTGAACAAGGGCACGCGGTATCACTTCGCGGTCTCGAACGGCACCACCGACACCATCAACGGCGCCGAGTCCTCGGGCCGGTCGTTCTTCTCGGTGGAGCAAGTCGACAGCATCCCGGCGGCACCCTGATGGCCCGGTAGATGGCCCGGTATCCCGGCGCCACCTGGCGCCCGGTGGCCCGCTACCAGCCGGGCCAGCGGAACTGCATCTTGATGGCCGCGTACCGGCGCTACGGCCTGCACACCGCCGTCTCGTCGGCGTCGTCGCTGTACAACTACTTCGCCGTCTCCGGACGGGCGACCAGCCACTTCTACATCCCGGCCGATGGGTCGGTCGAGCAGTACATCGACACCAAGTTCCGCTCGACCGCCCACCTGAACGGCAATCACGACACGATCACCGTCGAGACCCAGGACATCGGCGGGCCATTCCCGAAGTGGAACACGAACGGCTCCGACGTCCCGGCCTGGACGAAACAGCAGGTCGAGGCGCTGGCCAAGCTCGGCGCTTGGCTGCACAGAACACACGGCATCCGCCTCCAGTTGTGTCCCAACAGCAAGCCGGGCTCGCTCGGATTCGCGTACCACCGTCAGGGCATCGATCCGTGGCGCGTCAGCGGCGGCGAGTTCTGGTCGAAGGCTCGCGGCAAGGTCTGCCCCGGCGACCGCCGCGTGGCCCAAATCCCGCAGATCGTCAACCGCTCCCGACAACTCGTAACGGGCGTAGCAGGAGGGGACACGGACGTGGCACTGACCAAGGCCGACATCCCGATCATCCAAGAGGCTGTCCACGGGATGAAGCTCGGACGGTCCGACAACACTGGCGGACTCGCTCTTCAGCGCGTTATGACGCTGCCGCAGCGGGCCGACGTCGCAGGCGCCATTCTTGGCGCGAAGTACAAGGAGTACGTCGATGAGAAGGGCGACGGCACTCGTGACATGCGCACGGTGGCCGACATCCTCTTCTCCACTCACGCCAACGCCCTCCAGGTGAAAGCACAGCTCGCCGGACTTACCGAGGTACTCAAGACCCTCGCGACGGGCCAGGGACTCGATGCCGATGAGCTGGTGACCCGATTCGGCGCCAAGGTCGATGAGGTCTTCCGCGAGTTCGTCGACGAAGCGCGCGTGGAGCTGGTCGTCGACGACACGCAGGGCTAACCCGGTGCCCGATGAGCCGACGATCGGCGAACTGTCCCGGCGCCTCGATCGCTTCGAGGAGCGATACGGCGCCGAACGTCGATCCGCGGACGCTCGGCATCTCGATGCGCAGGTCTACGTGGCCGAACGAAACCATCTCCAGGCACAGCTCATGGACAACGCCGCCGATCTCGCGTCGGCGGTCGAGCGACTGCAAAGGCAGGTCGATGATCTTAAGGGCCGCCTGACGTGGGCGTGGAGGGCGGCACTCACGGGGCTCGTGTTCCCCATCCTGGTGGCCATCATCGCCGCCGCTGTCATCGCGTATCGGAGCGCCTGATGATGTCTCGGATCTACCGGAACAAGGGCTCCATCGGCTACTGGCTGGCCGTCACGGCGCTCGCTATCGGGTTCGCGGTCGTGATGTTGATCATGGTCGATCTGGCTGGTCGGATCAACGACTCGGAGAAGACGTCGGACGCCCGGCAGGAAGCGATCAACCTGCTGGCCGAAGATGTGCGCACGCTCCGACAGCAGGTCACGGACACCGGGGAGACGCCCGCCGTCCCGGAACCTGAGGAGCGGGTCGACGACCTACCGGACGTCCAGGTGCAGCCTGGACCGCCCGGCGAGCGCGGACCCGCCGGTCCGCCCGGACTCGTCGGGCTGCCCGGCCAACCGGGCGTCGACGGCGCTCCGGGTCCGATTGGGCCTTCCGGCGAGCCGGGTCTACCAGGCCCCGGTGGAGAGCCGGGAACCGATGGAGTCGACGGCGAGCCTGGTGCGCCGGGAACTGATGGCGTCGACGGAGAGCCAGGCCCGGCAGGTCCACAAGGCGAACCTGGTCCAGCAGGACCGCAGGGCGAGCCCGGACCGCAGGGCGAGCCCGGAACAGACGGCGATCCCGGTGTCGACGGTGAACCGCCCGCGTCGTGGACCTTCACCTATCTGGCGTTCACCTACGTCTGCGAGCGGACCGAGCCGTTCGATCCAGCCAACCCCACCTACACGTGTTCGGTGGTCTGACATGCCTATTCGCGCGCTCGTCGTCAAACCCGCACCGCCAAGGGAGACACCACCATGCGCAAGTTCATCCGCGCCACCGCGATCCGAGCAATCAAGACGATCGCACAGACCGCAATCGCGCTCATCGGCACCACGGCAGTCGTCCTACCCGACGTCGACTGGCAGGTCGTCGGCTCCGGTGCCGGACTCGCCGGAATCCTCTCCGTCCTGACGTCGATCGTGGGCGGACTCCCCGAAGCTGAACGACCGGCCGTCACGCCCAACTGACCAAACCGCACGACCATAGGGAGGGCGGCTGATGGCCGACCGTAGGTATGCAGGGACGCCTGCTGACTTCGCAATGGCCCTCGGGGCCGTCACTGGGCTGGTCGACGAGGCCGGGGACCCGATCGTCGATCCGGAGCCGCCGGGCGACCCCCTGCTTGGGTGGCCGGTGGTTATCCCGACCCTGCCCCAGGTGTTCGACGTCTACGACATCGACTCCAACCCCCTGGCCGACCTGCTCGATCACACCGGCACGCCAGCGACGACGATCTCGTCGTCGTCCGTCTGGGAGACCGCCGGGCAGATATTCACGTTCACGGTCAACGACGCGCCGGACGGCGACGTCTACATCGTCGGCCAAGGGGGCGTGCCGTTCACCGACCCGACGTTCCGGCTCACCCCGATGTCGGACGAGATCTTCGACCGGCTCGTCGAGCTGGAAGCGTTCCGGGCACTGTTCGACGAGACCATCTGGCCACCGACCGCTGGCTTCACCTGGATCTGGGACGACGTTGACCTGAAGTTCAAGCCCGCCGACCCCGGCGATGCCGTGTCGCCCGTCTCGTCGGTCAATGGCCAAACCGGCGTCGTAGTGCTCACTGCGGCCGACGTGGGCGCCGCACTGGCTGCCCACTCCCACGCGGGCTCGGCGATCACGTCCGGCACGGTCGACGTCGCCCGGCTGCCGGTGGGCGACGGCTCCTCACAAGTCGCGGCCGGTAACCACACCCACGCCCTAGCCAGCATCAGCGGCCTTCAGACCGCGCTGGACGCCAAGGTGAACGTCGCCGACGTCGCAAAAGTGTGGCCGGTCATCGACCACGACGACCCGACGCCGGTCGGCGCCGTCACCGGGGACATCATCGTGAGGCGACTGGCGCCGTGACGATCACCCGCTTCGATGGCGTCGCGCTCCCCGCCGGGTGGACAGCCGTCGCGCCGACCGGCTCCACGGTCACCGTCGCCAACGGGTACTGCGAGCTGGCGATCGCCGCGTCGCAGGACATGGACTCGCTCTCCAGCAGCGTTACCGCGCCGGAGGGGCCATACATCTGGACGGCGGTCAGCGGCAATTTCGACTACGCGGTGTCGCTCGCCGAGGAGTCCATCAACCTCACCAACCAGGGCCTCGATCTACTCGGGCTGAACTCGGGCACGATGCAAGCGGTTCGTGTCGCCTGCTACTGCGCTGATCAGTCCGGGTCGTTCCGTGGCGACCGGAACTTCTTCGCCTTCCATCGCTGGGGCACCACCAATGTGTCCGGCACGCGGGCCAACGTCACCACCACCGACACTCTGGGCACGGTCCTGTACGGCGGTCCCGGCTGGCTCCGGCTGGCCTACGACCAGCCCACCACGACGTACACGTACAAGGCCTCGATGGACGGCCGGACCTGGTTCCAGATCGCCCAGTGGACATCGCTGGCACCTGTCAACAGGTTCGCCATCCACGCCACCGCCACCCCATCCGGCGCCGATGGCCGAGTCCAGCGAATCGCGCTCGTCGTCGACATGACCGGTCGTGGCGACGATGCCACCGAAGCGGCTCCGCCGGTCGGCAGGTCGACCGTCGAGTCGACCGACTTCGCCGCAGGCACGCTCCCGGCGTGGCTGACGACGGAGGTCGCCAACGGCGGTGCCGTAAGCACCGACGTCACCGGAGTCACGATCTCGCTGGATCGAAGCCAGGTGGGCAGCAAGGCATGGCTGCTCGGCCCCGACACCCTCAGCCCCGACCACGGCATCTTGATCAAGTATCAGGTGGCCGAGAACGGTTACACGAACGCTTTCTGGGTGCCGACCATCCGAGCCGAGGCCACTACGGACATTGCGGGCGCCCGGACACCGGACGACAAGTTCGGCGCCGGGACCTCGATGCTGTTCGAGCTGGCTGCCCGCGACGATGACGTGGCCGGGCAGATCATCCGGCTGCTGCGCCGGTCACCCATCGCCGAGACCGAGACGCAGACCGGCACCCGCGAGTTCGACGGCTACACGATGCTGATCGAGAACCTGGCCGGAGAGGTCACCACAGTCGGAAAGCCCGTCACCTGGATGCGCCTGGAAGCCATCGGCGACGTGGTGCGCGGGCGGCTCTGGTACGACGGCAGCCCCGAGCCGTCGTCGTGGCAGTACCAGGTGTCCGACGACATGCGGCGGGGCACGCAGGCAGCCTTCACCATCGCCCACAACGACACCGTGACCGGCAGCGGCAGCGCCTCTATGAAGTTGTCCTACATCGAGATCTACGAACTCGCCGAGGTCACCGATTCCGAGCCGGTCAACGTCTTCGCCCTCGACGAGGTAGCGGTCGAGGAGCCGGTCGACATGCTCGTCCTCGTCGACGGCATCGAGCGTCCGCTGAACGTCTCCGTGGCCACCTGAGCCTCCTCCTTCTCCGCCCCACCGGCTGGTGGGCGGTGTTCCGCGCGCTCACCGTAAGGAGCCAGCATGGCCTTCCTCGAAGACGTCATCGACAAGATCACTCCCGACATCGTGTCCATCGGGCTGGCCGATGGACCGACCGCAGGCGACGAGATCACTGGCGGCAGCTACGCCGCGCTGGCCCCGACCTACGGCGCCGCCGCAGCCGGTGAAGCTGACATCACCGCGACGCTGGAGTTCAGCGGCCCGGCCAATGGTGGACCGGTCACTCACCTCATCTGGCGCAAGGCGTCGGGCGTGTGGGTGATCCGGCCCGCCACAGCTCCGGTGAGCTTCAACAGCGACGGTCGCCTGGACCTGACGTCCGCGCCCGTCACGGCGGCGTTCCCGGCCTGACCGTGGCACTGGAGACGTATAACGGGCGAACCGGGGCTGGGCTCGGCCCTGACCAAGCCTGGACGACGGCCCAGGCCGGATACGTCACCGGCAGCAACACGGCTGGAATCAACACTGCCAGCGTCGAGGCCGTCGAGCGGATGGAGGTCGATCTCGGTTCGGACGACATGTCCGTCGAGATCGTCTTCGCCGATACTCCGTCGGCTGGTTACGGCGACGTTGGTATCTGCATGCGCCAGGCGGCGTCGTCCGTGGTCTCCCCGGCTCGGTACTGCGTCAAGCGCGGCTCGACCGGCGGGTTCCTCACCGGCTTCTACCAGATCCGGCGATACAACGGTGGCGGCATCAGCGATTTCGTCTACCTCGTCAACACCACCGCACTAGTGTTCAGCGGCGCGACCGAGGTCTTCCGGGTCGAGGTCGAGGGATCGACCATCAGGGTTTACCAGAACAGCTCGCTGATCAACACCATCGTCGACAGCGCTCCTGCGGCGATCACCACTGGTCACTACGCCGGGATCGACGGCTTCCGCTCCAACCTGAACGCGAGCACCACCGTCCGCGTCGACACGTTCGAGGCCGAACTGATCGGTGGTGGCCCGGCACCGGTCGACGAGATCACCGGCTCGCTGGCCCTGGAGATCGACCTGTCGGGCGCCCTCGATGCCCCCACGGCCATCGTGCCGGGCCTGGTCGGAGCGCTGGGGCTTCTCGTAGACCTCGGCGGCATCCTGGACGCCCCGATCGCCTCCGTGCCCTCCGTGACGGCAAATCTGCCTCTGAACGTCGACCTCGGAGGCAGTCTCGACCCGCCGACCGCTTCAGTGCCGTCACTGACGGGCGATCTCGCCTTCGAGGTCGACCTGACCGGCGACGTGTCCGGCCCCGGCGTGACCGTGCCCTCAGTGGCTGGCGCCCTGTCGCTGACGTTGACTCTGGCGGGCGCCCTCGTCGCCCCCACGGCGACGGTCGGCGAGCTGTCCGGCGCACTGGCCCTGATCGTCGACCTCGACGGCTTCCTGACCGACCTGGGCGTGATCAGCGCGCCCAACCGGTACATCGTCCAGCCGGAGACCCGCGCCCTGATCGTGCAACCGGAGAGCCGCGCCGTGAACGTCCCGCCCGAGAGTCATCGCCAGGAGGCCACGTCGTGAGCACATACGTCCATGACAGCGATGCCGTCCTGCCGTACGAGTGGGACTGGTCCGAGTGGCTGGCCAACGAAGGCGCCGACACGCTCACGATGGTGGGCGTCACCGTCGTCGGCAGTCCGGCCGACATCCTCACCATCGGCGCACCGACTCAGCCGGAGCCCGGCGTTGTCCGGGCCATGATCGGCCCGGCGGTCGACGACGAGTGTCGCGACGCTCAGATCACCTGCCACATCGAGACGGCCGGTGGTCGCAAGGACGACCGGACGATCGCGATCAAGATCCGTAACAGATGAGTGTTTCCGTTCGTGTTGCAGTGTCCGATAACCGGCACCTACATTCGGAATAGTTCGCCCCCGGACTCCAGCCAGCCCGCCCTAGGGGACGGACACCAGGGAAGCCGGGCGAGCGTCAAACCCGACATGGCCCCCCGTGTGCAGGGAACGGCGCTCGCCCGGTCACACTCGTGTATGGTTCTGTCTCGACATCTCTTTGCGTCTTGGCTCGTCCTCGCGCTCGGTTGGGGGATGTCAGAACGGCCCTTCCCGGTATCATTCGATACCAACGGGAAGGGCCGTTTTCTGCGTTTATGACCTAGATTGAATTGGCCCGGCCCCAATGACGTCGGGGTGCGCACGACGTCGCTGGGGCCGGGTGTCTCATCTTGCGATAGTCCCGAGTACGACCGTTGCCAACATCAGAGCGAATAGGGCGTAGGTGCTGAAGATCGCATCCCGTCGCTCACTGCGAGTCGGTCTGGGCATCGCTTGCCTCCAGGGCTAGACCGACAGGGACTCCATGCGTCGACGCTGAATCACGTTGGGCAGTTTGAAGTCCCCATGGGTGCAGCCCCGGAGGAACATCGTCCACTCGTCGGCGTCATAACGAAGATCACCGATCCGGTACCCGTCCGCCTCCGGGAGGATGTCGTGTGCGGAGTTGCAGAACTGGCGGAACTCCCGCAGAGTGAACCGCTCGACCGGCGAGGCGTCACCGAGCTTGGAGTCAAGCAACTCGACAACATCCTGGCGGCGCCGTAGCAGGCCCACGCGCTTGGGCACGTATCGCACGACCACACATTGTGGCTTGTCGGCTGCGCAGAACGACGAGATGGTCTTCCTGTTGGGCTGAAGCACTGTTCCATTCCCCTCTAGTTAGTGCCTGGATGGGTAGCGGAGGCGGTGCTGTCGAGTCTCCGATCCCCCTGACGATTGCTCGCCAGATCGGGGACTCTGGGGTGGCAGCACCGCCGCCACGTACCGATGAACCTACAGCCGACCATGACACCTGTCTAGCAACTCGATCATGTTTTGTGCGTGTTGGGGTATCCTCCCCCAGATCCTCCCGGCGGATGAAAGAGGAGCGACTGGCCTGGGAAGATGCAATCCACGTCGATATGCAGGATGCCCCGCTCGATCGGAATTCGTTCGCCATCCTCGTCGACGGCCAGGAACTTGTCCCGATGCGACGTCTCGACCAGCAGAAACGGCTGAACGGTGCCGTCCTCGAATCGAACGGTCCCGCGCGTCGGCCGATCGGGTAGTCCTTGCTTGCGTGCTCGTCGGCGAACCCTGCGGGTAGAGAGCCACGGATGGATGATCTTCAGCCACCAGTAGGTGTAAACCATCCCGCTGAACATCCCCAGGACCCAGGAAAGATTGCTGCTCATGACGCCATGATCTCCTGCCGTTGCGACTTCTCGCGGGCGAATTCCTTGGGGTGGCGCTTCGCCTTGTGCATGCCGAGCGCCTGTGGCCCCAGCGGTTGGTCGGGGCAGTACGGACACTGCGACCGTTCCGTTGATCTCGTGGCGCGCGAGGACGCGTGATAGGTCTGCCCGGCAGGAGAGTCCCAGAAATCCGGGTGGACGTCCCGAATGTGGCCCCGGTTCGTCGACACCTGCTTGTACTTGTTGGGGCACACTGGGCAGTCCAGCATGTTCGGCTTGCCGCCCGTCGAGGTCGGCGCCGCGATGAGCATCGACGACTTGACCCCCGCCTTCCTCAACGCAGCCATGAACGGCTCGTACCACCCCGAGTCGCACTGCTTGCAGAGGTCCGTGACGATCTCGATACCACCGATCGTGTCGGTCCTGATCTCGGTGCCCTCGACCTCCTCGTCGAACTCGACCAGATGCCGTCCGCAGAGGATCTCGAACTTGACGCGGCGCACCATCACGGCTCCTTGTGGGTCTTGGCGTACTTGCGATCTGCGGCCTCGATCTGCTTCTCGGTCAGCCCGAACTCCTCGCGGAGCTTCCTGCCGAACAGCACGCCCTTGCCGCGACCACTGATCCGCCCATGACCTACGAGCAGGTAGTCCGGTGCCTCCGAGTAGTCCAACTCTGTGCGCTCGACCTCGAACGTGGAGCGGTTGTGTTCGCGGTAGCGGATGACGCCACAGGCGCACTGCTTGCGCACAACGATTGCGCGAAGCTCGGGGTTGTATCCACCCGTGAGCGGCTTGTCATAGCGGTGTCGATCGACGCGGCATTCCAGTTGCTGCTCGTCGATCTTCTTGGCGAAATCCTCGACGACGCTTAGCGGCGCGACGTACGGGTCGATTGGCTCGGGTTGGGTCTGAACCTTCACGCTGTCGTACTCCTCTCGATAAGGACTAATCCGTGTTCTGCGAGCTGGTTGATGACCATCTGCATGCTGCCAGGTGGCCAGTCGAAATCTCTGTCTAGCTCCTTCATGGTCGCCTCGTCGAGGCTCCTCGCCGAGAGCATGTCCACAATGTGTGGCGTCGCCGCCCTGATGAGAACGTCCGCCTGCCACGAGACCATCTGTCGGTACCCTGCGGCGGTCGCGTCTTCCAGCGCGTCGCACGCTTTCTGGAACGCGATCCGCTCCGCATCAGATGTCATGGTCACGCTCGCGGTGCTCATCCCACAGCCTCGTCACATCTTCGGCTGCTTCCGTGTTTCCCGATGCGTCTGCGTCATCACGGTGGGATTGGAAGTCCTCGCACTCATCGCAGTAGATCTCTTCGTACGCCATTCGATATCCCCACCCCAAGGACTAATTGTCGGTTCTGTTCTTTTTGTCCATTCGTGCCCTGACACGCAATATCTGGGTGTGCTGAGCGCGAACTATTCGGCGCCACCACGTGACTCTACGTCGGGTCGCGTGACGGCCTCTGCGAAGTTGTTGGCGACTCACCGAAACTCCCTGTTATTGTTCGCCCACGGGCTGGTCAACCCTCCGGGGAGGGTCCTGGCCCCAGACAGCCCTCCGGCTTCCGCCCTGCACGGCCGGAGGGCTGTCGTTCGTCCCGAACGATAACGGAGCGCGACACGCCGTGTACGCAAAGTTGCGCACTCCGTGATACGCAACCTTCGGCAATCCGCAAACGTGGAGCTACATGTGTCGCCTAGCGTCCGAGCGTGAATGATCGACATCGTTTTCATGTCCCGTGGCCATGGTGGTTCTGCTGCGGCTTCAGATCGCTATGGTGCATCCTCGACGTGATGACCTGCTGCAAGATCGGTGCGATCTGTCACGCCCACGACCGAGCGATCACGAGGCCCTATGAGTGACGAGAAGATTCACTACACCCGGATAGAGGTCGGCGCCGGGAACGATGGCCCGGACGGCCATACAAACGTCGAAGTTCGTATCGAGATCACGTGGCGCAATGGAATGACGGCGGGTCAGGTCATGCAAGGTGTCGAAATCGCCCGCCACGAGGTCAAGAAGCGCGTGGCCGAGGAGCTGCTGTGACTCTGACTGGACCCTACGATCTGACCCCTGGGAGGGCGACGATGACGGATAAGAGCGACTGGTCCGACGATCCCGACGCGAAGAAGTGGCTCGACCACGCACAGAAGACGTTGCCGCCGATGATGCGCGACTCGGCGATCTGTATGTCCCTAACGCCAGCCAATGGAGTGCCGGACGCCAAGTACGCCGTCGAGCTGGGCATGATGATCATGATGGACAAGCCGATCATCGTGCTCGTTCAGCCCGGCACCAAGGTGCCCGAGAAGCTCATGCGCGTCGCCGATGGTGTCGTCGAGGTTGACCTTGCCAAGAAGCCCGAGGAGAGCCAGCAACGCATTAACGCGGCGATCGACGACATCATGAGGCGGCTCGGGCTCCACGAGGAGCTGTGAGTAAGAACCTGATCAAGGCCGGGCTCGTGATCGGCTTCCTGGTCTACCTGGTCGCGAGGCCGCGATGAACCCGATCAATCACGGCACGAACGCCGGGTATCACCAGCATCGGCGGTACGGGGTGCCAACGTGCGCCGAGTGCAAGGCCGCCAGCAACGAGTACGACAAGCTCTATGGGCGGGCGAGTTCACGTGCGTTACGGCGGCTGCGGGACCTCCACCCCGACGAGTACAAGCGCGCGTTCTTCGAGGAGTTGACCATCGCGCGCGAGGAACTGGGGAGGCAGCTTTGACCGTCCGGCTGATCTACGAGATCGGGGTCGACCCCGGTGACAATGCCGAGATGGCCGAGGCGCTCAAGGTGATCAAGGCGGCCTCGAATCTCACCCCCGAGAAGCACGAGCTGTTCGCTAAGTTGCTACTCATGGCAGCTCGCGAGGAGTGGCGAGAAGCTGACCGAATGCGGCATCTCTGGGCTGTCCGACAAAGACAAGAAGCGAGGAAGAAGGGCAAGTGACCGATACAGCACGCGTCATCATCGAGGTTCTGGCCGGGCTGAAACCTGGCAAGCCGGAAGATGAGTTCACCCAGCGAATCGTGATCACGTCCGCCGAGTGGGAGGCTGCCAGCCACAACAAGGATGGCCAGAGGCAATTACTAGCAGCGCGCAACACCCAGGCGAGCCTGTACGCCTCTGGCCTGATGATGCGGCCGGACCGGCTCAACTGGGTGAAGCTCGAATGGATCCGGCTATGACCACGGCCTGGATACCGAAGTGGACACTGCCGCCAGCCGACCACCTGCGCGAGTTCGTGGAGCGGTGGGCGGTTCACCCCACGGAGGCGATGGCGTGCGCATCGCTGGCCAAGATCCCCGCCGAGCGGTGGCAGGAACTGCTCGACGGCACCGGCAAGCCGATGACCCTCCTGGAGGCGTCCGACGTCGGGATGATGCTGGGACCGAACATCGCCTTCTGGCAGAACCTCGTCAAGCAGTACAACGACCGGGACGCGGGATGAGCTTGATCATTTGCGACGCGGACTACCCAAGTGTGGAGAACGGCCGCTACCACATCGGCTACATCGAACTGACCAACGGCTACCGGCACGCCTTCTACGACGAGCGGGTGCGCCATGTCCGCTACTCGCGGAAGCCGGACCACCCCGCCGACCCGCGCTGCCCCGAGTGCAACCGGGACGCGGGATGAGCTTCACCTGCCCGGAGTGTGGCCGGTCGAGCCACCATCCCAAGGACGAGGAGTTCGGCTACTGCGGGGCCTGCCACGACTTCACCGGCCGACTCATCGAGGAGGTCAACTTGCCGGACGACGCCTTCTGCAAGGAGTGCGGACAGCCGTGGGTCGTCCACACGATCATGATCACCAACGACCGGGCGTGCCCGGATCTGAGTTGGGCCGGGCCGGAACGATGAAGGAGTTCGAGCCGCTGCACGGTCGCCCAATGGCCATCAAGCGCGGCCTGGATGAGGTCTGGGGCGTCGTCGAGGCGATCGAATGGAACGAAGACCAGCTCATCGTCAAGCTGGGGCCGAGTACCGGCGAGATGGGCCTGTCCATCACCATCACCCTGACCCCGGACGAGATCGAGCTGCTGCGCCGGGCGCTGGCCGACATCAGTGGAGGATCGTGATGACGGCCATCTTCGAGAATGTCGACAGCAGGATCAAGGTGCATATCCCGTTCGAGTGCCCCCGATGTGCCGAGTCGGTGCGGTACGGGCAGACCTGCGCGGAAGACTTCAGCGTGACGCTTGCCCCATGTGGGCACAAATTCTTCGCGCCACCGTTCAAGCTGTAGCGGGGAGAATATGACCGACGAAGTGCAGTTCGATGGCTGGGTGTGGAGCAACCTCGGCGAGCGCGGCAACCTGCTGGCGGGTGAGGGCTGGCGGTACGTCAGGGACAAGGGACCTCGGCATCTGTTTGATAACCGGCCGGGGAGGTCGTGGTGCATGTCGCGCTGCGGGATCGAACTGCCCGACGAGGAGTGGCGCGGCACCGGGAGCCAGGAAGAATACGAGCGCCTGGCGAGCAGACCGAAGTGCCTCCGCTGCATGAGATCGCTCTGAACTGCGACTATAGGTAGGTCATATCTCGCGTGCGGGCAAGTCCATGCTCCAGATATAACCTACATAACGATGCAGGTCAAAGACTTGGGCAGCAAAACGGCCCTCCCGAACCAACTGCGGGAGGGCCGTTTTCGCGTCCCTTGGGGGCGGTTGGAGCTTATCAGCGGAGCACGACAACGCCCATCGTGTGGACGTCGGCGTACTCGGCTACGCGCTCGTGGGAGCGGATCTCCAGCCACGCGCGCTTCATCTCATCGGACCAGTTGATGTCGTCGAACACGAGCATCGCGCCTGGCTTGCACACGTCGACCAGCGCGCCGAAGTACGCCATGGTCGGACCGAAGTAGTGGTTGCCGTCCACGAACGCGAAATCCGGTGCCGGATCGCCGAGCGCGTCCTTGAAGGTGTCGGCGAAGTCGCCGACGTGGATGTCCACCTTGCTCTGGTCGGCCCCAGACAGGTCCAGCACCATTCGGGCCGCGCCGACCAGGATCGGCGACAGCTCTAGGGACGTCAGGAGCGAGTGCATCGGCAAGCCGTGAGCCTGGTAGGCCGTCGACACTCCGCAGCAGGTGCCCATCTCCAGCGGGGCCGTGGGCTCCTGGTGGAGCGTCAGCGCGTACAGCAGCCGGGCCTCGTCCGGCCCCTTGGAGGCCCGCTCGGCCATCCGGCCGACCGTGATGTCGGCGGGCTTGTACGGCGCCCCAAGCGGGCAGGTGTTGGCGATCACCTGGTGGCGGGCGACCTCGATCCGGGCGAAGGTGGTCAGCTCGTCGTCGGACCACTCCTCGTCGGCTGCCTGACGCAGCGCCCGACTCAGCGGCGTCTCGGTGCCGAGCCGGTTGGACTCGTCCCGGAGCGCGACCCGATAGCGGGTGCTGGAGTCGCCGATGGTGGTTTTGAGATTGAAGCGGTCGAACAGTCGGTGGAGCAGGTTCATGTCGTCCTCTTTTTCGGTTGGGTGTTCGGTACTACCAGTCGAGCCAGGCGACGTCCTGAGAGCCGTGGTCGTGGACCATCACGACCGAGCCCTCGATGACGTCCTCGGGCACGTAAAGCGCGACCATCATGGTGCCGCTGATGACCCCGCCGGGGGCCACGATGCCGGTGTCGATGTGGTTGCCGGGCCGGATGGCGATGTTCTCCCCGACCTCCACACCATTGCCGCCCATCAGGCCCAGGCTGATGCCATCGGCGAACGACAGGATCTTGTCCGGTACCTCGCCGATGCGGACGGCCTCGACCTCGGCGATCACGTTCACGAAGCCGGGCTCCGGCACGCCCAGCTCGGCCGTCTCCGGGTCGGGCGGTTCGGTCGATGCGACGACGCTCTTGACGGTCACTTCCCACGCCGAGAGCGTCAGCACGGTGTCGGTGGGTATTGGCTTGTCCCACGACCCAAAAATTCCTACGGGAACCTCAGCCGAGACAGCGGTCGGTTCATCTGGTTCGCTCTGCACTGTTTCCGTCTCTGGTTCTGATTCGCTTTCGTCCGCCGAGCAGGCGGTGGCGAACAGTAAAAAGGCCAGAATGACGATCCCCCCGTATTTCTTCATTGGGTGAGAATATCCGAAATAGGTCATTACGTCTCCTCGTCGTCCTCGGCCGCAGGAAAGGGCACCGTCTTCGGGTCGATCCGGACGTAGATTCCCGAGTTCGTATGCTTGCCGCAGTGACAGCAGATCTCGTTGGCGCCGACCTCGCGCAGCCGGTAGGCCGTATGATCAGGGTTGCGCTCATCCCAGCAGACACGACACACGGGCTGGGTCCAGTTCATGGCATCTCCCACACTGTTCGGCGACCGTCGTGGATCACCGCGAGCGGGCCAGCCACCTTGAGGTACGTGGACGGCACCACGTGGCCTTGCAACATCATCACTTCCAGCGACTTGCCGTCCTCGGTCACGCGGACCAGGGCGCCCCCGCCCGTGGTCAGCACAGTGCCAGGCGAGCACGCCGCCAGCTCGGCCTCCGTCGAGATGACCTTCGAGTCGGCGAGTACCTCGGCGAGCTGTTCTGGCTCGATCTCGGCCAGTTCGCGGATACGCTTCGCCGCCCACTGGAGCGCGTCAGCCCACGTGATCAGGCTCAGGCCGTACAGGCTGCCGCCATGGAGGGCCTCCCGGCTGCGCTTGGTGCGCCGGGCCTGCCGGTCGAAGTACCTCGCGATGCTGACCAGCCGCTGATCGGCGTCTGGTGGCTCGTCGACGGTTGTCGCGCTCATGGCCGTTACTCCTTCTCGATCTGACGTGCCCATACCTCGGCCGGGAAGTCGAAGCAGTCGCAGAGATCGGACTGCTTGCACTCGACGATCGTGTCACCGGAGTGTGGGCAGTGTCCCGCCAGCACGCGCGTTGCGTAGTGGTGCAGCCACTTCATCGTGTCCGTGCGCGTCGGATCAGCGGTGTGATCCGCCAGCCACGTGAACAGCGCCAGTTCCACGTCGCGGTGCCGCTTCGCGAGCTTGCCGACGAACCACTCCGAGCGGAGGATGTCGAACGCGAGCTGCATATCGCCGTTGCCGGATTCGTCGGGCGCTGGTCCGACGCCGCCGCCCATCTCGAACCAGGACTGCCGGATCACCTTGTCCAACGCGAGCTGATCCTGGTCTGGCGTCTCGGCGGTCATCCCTCCTCCTTCTGCTTGATCGGCTCGTACTCCGACACCCGGCGTCGACACAGGCGCGCGGCCGACGCTGGCAGCACGCTGCGGGGACCGGCGTAGCTGTGTAGCCACTCGACGGCCTCCTCGCGGGTGACGCCCTTGGCGACGTATCGGTCGAACGGACCGTCGATGTACGTCTTGACCTGGACGGCCCACTCCTTGTCCTCGATCTCGGTAAGCCAGTTGATCACAGCGTCGGTGACGTCATTGATCATGTCGGTCACTGCCCGGTGTTCGTTCGCCAGGATCGAGCCGTAGATGACTGCTTGAAGATCTGCGCGCTCGGTCACGAGTCGTCCTCCACTCGTTGCAACTGCCATGTCAGCTTCTCCACCCGGCCCGCCCTCCAGCGAACGACGAATTCATCGCGGAACGACAGCAGGCCCGCGACGATGAGCCAGGTGACGATCGAGATGATCAGTGCCCTGTTCGCCGCCGGGTACAGAAGGTAGGTGGTCAGCGAGCCCCACATCGCACCGAGGACAAACAGCGTGATGGTGGTGCGCCAACGACGGCGCTTGTCGAGCATCCGGTCGATCGCCTGCATGAGCAATACGATCTCGCGCTCGATCGCGGCCTCGATCGATTCCATGATCACTCCTCGACCTCGATGATCACGGTGCTCTCCTTGCTCATCTCTCCACGGCACTCAATCCCGCAGGTGGTGCAGATGATGTAGGGCCACTCGTAGGCGCTCACCTTCATCGTGTTGCCGGACAGGCTGAACTGGCCGAGTGGGACCGCCTCCAGGCGCCACTGGATGGTCAGCGTGAGCGACGAGCACCGTGGGCAGGGGAACTGGGCCACGTACGCCACCAGATTCTCCCTGGTGCCGTCTGTGGGCTCAGCGAAGCCCTCCTCAGCATGGTCGGTCATCCGACTGCGTTCGCCGCTTCAACGGCCAGCAGGGCCTTGATCGCCAGGCGCTCCTTGCCGTCGCCGTAGCGGTGCTCCACGGTGTCGATCAACGGGCCGACCGTGTTACGGGGCGTGATCTCCCGGATCTCGTAGTGGTTGTTGTCATCAACCCCCACTAAGCCATTCACGTTCGTGACCCGCTTGATCTCGTAGTCGGCCAGCGTGCTCGCCGTGTCGGCGATCGTCACGCGCAACGCCATCTCATTCCTTCTTGTCGTCCGGGGGCTGCTGTCCCATCGCTTTCAGCTCCTCATCATCGAACAGCGCCACCGCCTGGCGCAGCGTCTCGACGATCAGCTCGTGCTCGCGACGGGCCTCATCCTCGGTGGAGTGCCGCGTGGTGAACTCCTCGAACTCGGGGTGATCGGCGATCACCTTGTTGATGAGTGCGATGTACCTGTCCCGAGGCGGCTCGAAGACCATCGTCTCGAAGATCAACGGCGGGCCGTCGCCGTAGCGGTGGTCGGTGCCAAGCCAGGCAGTCGATACCTCGTATGGCCCGACCTTGGTGAACACGACGCGCCGGTAATCAAGATCCTCGTAGAGCCTGCCCAGCTCCACCAAGCTGATCGGGTCGCCTTCGCGGTTGTAGTGACGGATCGTCATCGGACCAGCCTCTCCTCGTCCTGCTCGTATTTCACCGCACGAAGCTCGGCGATCCGCTTGGCGTGCCGTTCTCGCTCGGCCCGCAGTTCGAGCTTGTGCGGGGCGCACAGGGCCAGCGCGCCCCGCCCTGGCCGTTCGCCGTCCAGCCACTCGGCGCCGTACGATCCGCAGCGGTTGCAGCGGACGTTCCAGCCCCAGAGCCCGCCCTTCTTGGCCTGCTCCATCGTCACCGGCCCGGCCAGGAATCCCTCCCGACACCAGCCGCAGACGCATTTCTTGTCGGCGCCCGCATTGTGGGCGGAAACCCCATGGCCGCACCGGAAGCAGTGCTTACCCAAAAGCATCGAATAACCCCCTGAAACGTAAGCAGGCGCCGCGCGAGAGTAAGAGGAGGATCACCCCCGCGCGGCGCCCGTGATGTGTTCGCCGATATCCGATTTGGACGCCGAGCCCGCCAAGGCTTCGAGCGCCGCGATCAGCGCAACATCGGTGATGCTAGTGGCTCGAATTTGGGCTTGTCCGGAGAATCATAGAAAAAAGCACCCCTCCCGCCGGAGACAGGAGTATCCAGGCGCGGAGGGGTGCTTTTTCTTACATCGTCAGCGAGAGATGACCTCTTAGTTCAGCACTCGCCGACGAAGCACCGCTGCCGCGCCACCGGCCATGAGCAGACCAAGGCCGATGATGATGCCCATGCTGCTCGATCCGCCAGTGTCCGGCAGGTCGTCGCCGTCCTCGGTCCCGTCGTCGTCACCGTCCGGCGGCGTCGTCGGGTCCGGAGTCGGCTCCGTGGTCGGCTCCGGCTCCGGATCTAGCGTGGGGTCCGGGTCCGGCGTGGGGTCCGGGTCCGGGTCCGGCGTCGGGTCCGGGTCCGGGGCGCAGTCCTCCTCGCTGGGCGAGGGGTTGACCGTCAATGGCCACGTGGCCTTCGGGTGCTGATTCAGCCACGCCTGGACGGCGTAGTCACCGGCTTCGATGTCGTGATCTCCGGCCTCGATCGACTGACCTTCGACATCATCCTGGAGCTTGTTCGTGTAGGACCACTTGTCCGACTCCGGGATGGTCAGGGTAGCGATCGGGTCTTCGCAGGTGGGCTGCGTCACCGTGGGCGCACTGGGGGAACAGTCGCTGTCCGGGACATCGATCGTCCACCACTGCTCGGGGTCGTACAGGTCGGATTCGGCGCCACGTGCCCAGCGGTAGCTGATGGTGTGTTCGCCGGAGTCCTCGGGCAGGGGGATGGTGACGACCTGCTCGTGGACCTCCTCGCGACCATCCACGGTCACGGTGTGCCAGAGGTCACCGAACTCGTCTGTCGACAGCGGGGCTTCGTCGTCGATCTTGTAGTCGCCGACAAAGAGCCACGGTGTCGGGTTCTCGAACTTCAGGACGGCGGTCCCACACTTCTCGAACGTCTTGATGTTCAGTTCTTCCTTCGGCGGGTGATCGCCGCCCGTGAGGGGCGTGACCTCCACGATCGCGGTGGCCGGTGCCAGGCCCGTCAGCATCAGGGCTGGTGCGGCAACCAGCGCGAGAAGAATCTTGCGCACGGTTGGTCCTTTCAACAGGGTCAATTAACACGAACAAAACGAGCAACGGCGTGGACATTACCTCATCGAATGTCGTCGTGGGGCACGAACTGGAACTTTTTAGGTAGGTTACAGTTTACCAACGAGGTTGCGGCCCATACCCTACCTACGCTACGGTCCAGGGAATCCCCAACCGGGACGACAACCGAGAGGACGCGAACGCCATGATCGCCATCCCCCTGACCCGTGGCCGAGTGGCCCACCGAGGCAGATATCGCGCCAGCGACAGACGCTCCGACGACCGCATCCTCACGCCCGGCGAGGGCCTTCTGCTCTGCCTCGTCGTCATGATCGCCCTGTACTTTGCCGTTTGGGCTGGCTGGAAGGCGGTGTTCGGTGGCTAACCTGGCGACGTTACTCCCGGAGATCAAGTCGCTGGGCGACACTCCGCTGGAGCGGAGCATCCGCGACCACGCAATGGCGCGGGTCAAAACGGCACACGCGGTGGCCATAGGGCAGCCGCTGTTCATCTTCATCGAGACCACCTGGCCGACGAGGCCGGGAATGCCTCAGAACGCGATCATCCTCGGCCGGATCTCCGACGCCGACGACGACGAGACGGCCGGTGTCGAGGACCAGATCGAGGACCAGCTCGATCAGTGCCGCCGCAACGGGTGGGGCGTCGGCGCCATCGCGATTGAGAACGACACGTCGGCCTACAAGACCAAGAAGTTCCACCTGCCGAACGGCCGGATCGAGTTGCGCACCGACCGACCGAAGTTCCGCGCGATCGTCGACCGGCTCTACAACCGCCAGAACGATGGCCTGATTGCCCACGACCTCGACCGCTCCGTCCGTGACATGCGCGACCTGATGGACCTGATCGACGTCGTACAGATGTCGAGCCCCCGGATCAAGGTCAGCTCCGTCACCGGCTCCCTGCGGCTGGAGAACGACGCCGACATCGCCATGGCCCAGGTGCTGACGGCGATGAACAACAAGTCGTCGAAGGACACCGCGCGCCGCGTCTCGCGGGCTGCTCGCCGTCGCGCTCAAGAGGGCAAGTTCCACGGTGGCAGCCGGAGGTTTGGGTTCGGCCTCCCCACGGGCGAGGTGGACGAGACCAAGGAGCCGATCATCGACCAGACCAAGCTCGTCCCCGAGGAGGCCCGAGAGATCAAGACCTGGGCCAAGGCCATCCTCTCGGGCGCCTCACTGGCGTCGGTCGTGCGCGACCTGAACGACAGGGGCGTAAGGCCCATACGCAGCGATAAGTGGACAAGCCGTACAGTAAAGGAAATTCTGCTCCGGCCGAGCATCGCGGGACTCCGGGACTACAGGGGTCAGGTTCTCGAAGGAGTGAAGGCCGAGTGGCCGGAGATTGTGACCAGAGAGACGTGGGAGGCGCTCGTGGCAAAACTGGGTGACTCCAGACGCAACTCGTCACCGACCAATCAGCCGGTGTGGCTGGTGTCGTGCATCGCGATGTGCGGACACGTGAACTGCAAGGGCCAGCACCACAAGATGGTCGTCAGCGGGTCCGTCAGTGCTCGGAACAACTACCGCTCGTATCGGTGCGCGTTCGGGAAGCACAACAAGATCCGCGCCGACTCGTTGGAGAAGTTCGTCCGTGACCTGATCGTCGAGAGGATGGCCCGGCCCGACGCGGGTGCGCTAATCCGGCCGGTGGCAACCATCGACGTCGAGGCTCTGGCCATGCAGGCGAACGAGCTGCGGGTGAAACTTCGCAAGATCCGCGACCTCTACGAGGAGGAGACGGACATGTCGATCGGCGAGTACCGCGAACGCCGGGACTCGATCAAGGGTCGGCTCGATGTCGTCGAACGGCACCTCGTCGATGCCTCGTCGATCGACCCGCTCTCGGTCCTCGTCGGCCAGGAGGACGTCGGCGCCCGCTGGGACGGCCTCGACATCGGACGGCGCCGGGCCATCGTCGAGCGGATGATGTCGATCACGATCCTGTCCAGCGAGAGGCGCGGCGGTCGCCAGCCGGACGGTACCTACTTCGACAAAAGCCGGGTCGTCATCCGGTGGCACGTCTAAGATCTTCCTGGGCTGTTAAACGAACCGCTCTCCGCGACATAGATCGGAGGGCCGTTCGGCCGTTCGGGTGGCCGGTCGAACTGACGGTCATGTAGCGTTCGTGGAGTCAGAGCCGATTCGCTTGGCGACGTTCTCTGTTCGGTTGGTTGGGCTGGGTCAAGAAGGCGCGTTTCCCCCGCGAGGGGGGACGCGCCTTCGACCTTTCGGAGCGATGGGGGGCCGATGATCCGGCAATGGCTGTTTTTCCTGCTCGTGATCTTCAGCGGCTTCATACTCGCCGTCGCCACCGGCTACTGGTGGATCACATCGATCATGGTCTTTTCGCTCGGTAGACAGGTCGCCGACGTTTACTACGGGCGCCTCGATCACTGACCGTTCACCACCAGCCGAACCGTTGCCTGCCGGGGTAGTCCCAGTCGCTGGTTCCCGAGCAGTCACCGCTCGCCGTTGTCGGCACGCCCAGCGCGTCGCCGAGCTCGCCGCCCGCCTCGGACGCAGCTCGACCGGCCGTCCACTCCAGGGTGAACGACCGGCCGAGGATCTCGATCGAGAGCTTCACGACGACACGTTACGCCGAGCGTCAGCAGCACATGTCCGGCCCGAAGAAGAACGCGGTCGCCATGATCACCGCGTGGGGGCCGAGCGGCAGGGCGGCGGCGAACACGATGAGGTAGAGAAACCACGCCACCAGAACGCGCTCGATGATGGTCACGGCTCGACCTTATCGGGCATGTCGATCGACTCGGAGGCGCCGGACAGGGGCTCGTCATCGACCCCGGCTCGGTTCTTTAGATAGTCGTATGCCGCCCAGTAGACGTCGGTCTCCGGCCCCTTGGCGATCTCAGCCATCCGCTCCTTGACGGCCTCCCAGTCGTTCTCCCCGATCTCGTCGTACATGCCCCACTCGACGTCCTCAGCAGCTCGCGCCAGAGCATTGCGGGCCACGGTGTCAATCGCCTCGTCGAGGCGGTTGTCAGCCATCCTGCTTCCCTTCCAGGTAGTTGGTGACGTGCTCGCGCAGCCGGTCGGCGATCACGTTGACGTCGCTATTCATGTCGGCCCGCGCTGGCTCGTACCGGATGACCAGCTCGTGGAGAGCGGCCTGGGGCAAGATGCCGCAGCCGACACACACCGGCTGTGGTGGGTCGGTCAGGCAGATCGAGCCGTCGCGGACGATGCACGGCGTCATGGAGGACTTCTCGCGCGGGCACACGATGTCGGTCACTGCGTCAGCTCCTTCGGTATCGGTGCCGAGATCAGCCGGAGATCGGCGATGGCCGTGATGTCCCAGATGCACCCCGAGGCACAGTCCCAGCCGTAGTACCAGAAGAACTCATCGTGAAGCCGGAGCTTCCACTGGTACGGCGTGATCAGGATGCCCTGGCACTTCTCGACGAGACGCGGCCAGTCGATGTAGCTGCTGTAGGGACGGCTGTTGGCCAGGCGATATGTCTGATTGAAGTCCCACAGCTCGTCGAGGGTGGTCAGCGTGAGGACGTTGCCATCGTCGGCCAGCACGACCTCGTACTGGTATTGGAGATTTTCGATGGAGAACTCCTCGCCCTCGCACCACGACTTCCAGCCGTGATCGTCCTCGTCGGAGATCCAGAACCCGAACGGCTTGTCGAGCCTGCGGCGACCCTCGGGCGGCTCGCCGATCGGTCGCAAGGTCGTGATCGGTCCAGGGCTGAAGTGCCTCAGCTTCACGCAGCCAACTCCAATCCGTCGAGCCACTCCACGACGTGGTATTCGGGCACCGGGGCGAAGCGCCAGGCATCGACGCCGACGTGAAGCTGGTGACCGTCCTTCCGGTACGTCTTGTGGACGTGTCCGTGGATCAGGGGCAGGCCCTGATCGGGGAAACGGTACTGGGCGAAGCGCGGCTTGTCCGTGTGATCGGCCGAGTACGGGAAGTGCGACAGCAGGACGCGCCGCTTGTTGATCGTTCTCGTGGCGTGCGTCACGATCTCGTCGAAGCCCGCGTCGCGGTACTTCGGCATGGCCTTGATCCAATTGGCGTGCATGGGGTGGCACTGGTCATGGTTCCCGGCGACGAGGATCTTCCGGCCGTTGAGCAGGCTGACCCACCGAAGACCACTCAGCCCGCCGCCGGTCACGTCGCCGAGCACGTACACGGTGTCGTCGTCCTTCACGACCCTGTTCCAGTTCTCGACGATCGTCGAGTTCATCATGAACACCGACTCGAACGGCCGCCCACAGAACGGGATGATGTTGACGTGATCGAAGTGGAGGTCGGACGTGTAGAAGACGCTCACGTATCCAGTTCCTGACCCAGGCGAGACAGCTCGTCGGCAACCTTCGCGGCGCGCCGGTAGCGGAGGTCGATCCACTCACGAGCCTCGCGCATCGTCTCGAAATGGTTGCGCCGTGGCTCGTCGCTGTCGATCTTCCAGGACCGCTTGTGCTGCCGGGTGATGACGAAGCCCCGGTACTCGTACTGGGTGTCGTTGATCGCCGACCAGGGATGCTCAGCCCTCCGCTGGTGAGTCATCCATCCTCCCGAGGTTGTAGTACCGCTGCACCGCCTTGTCGGCCTCGTCCTCGGCGTAATTCAAGGTGCGGTGGACTTCCCACTGCTTCGCCTCGGGTAGGACCGATACCCGGATCTGGACCGTGACCAGCGACTGGCCGTCCTCGGTCGTTCGTCGCGTGATCACTTCCGCGACGACCTCACGGCCGAGCGGCGGTTCTTGTGGGCTCACCCTAAATCCAGGAGATCGTCCATGTATTGATTTGCGGGAAGTCGGTCGTCCGGCGGTGGGTCGACCAATTCCGAGGCCCGGCGCTTGCGGGCATGTTTCCTTTCGCTTCGCATGCCCGCTTGGAACCCATATGCAAAAACAATCCCCATGGGCCAATCGCTCAAAAGGCGTCTAATTCCGGCGTATATGAGAATACCGATCGAAAGCGTCCACAATTGGACAGCATCTCGGATGAATTCGACGTCCCAATAGATCAACGCAAGTCCCAGCATGGCAATGCCGCCCAAAGCTGGCAAAGCGATCAAAACCGGAAACAGCACACGACGCATCGCTATCCCTTCATCCCGCCCCAAAACACCCGTCATGATCACCCCCCGGTTACTTCCTCGCGAAGGGATTCACGAGAAAGAAGCGATCTGACCGGCCTACTTTGTCGCGACTTTACCCTTGTCGCCGCTCTGCGGCGCGGATTCGGTCGAGGACGCGCTGAGCGTGTGGAATGCCGTTCGTCACGGCGTCCTCGAACACCTTCACGTGGACGTGTAGTGCCACCGCAGCGGCCCCCCACAGCGCCGGGAGGGCGTCTCCTTCGAGGAGTCGGTCCACCAGCTCGCGCTCGACGAACATGGCCTCGGCCAGGTCATCGGCATCCATTCCACGTATCGTCATCAGGCGTTTCGTGACCACACCCACCACCGGGAACAGCGGCCCTTCGCCGACCAGCTTCAGGGCCTGGCGCAGCATCGCATCCTGTGTGGTGCCCAGGGCTTCGCAGACTTGGGCGAACTTTCGAGTCGAACGCACATGTCCGTTCTCGATGTTGATGATCGTCGCTCGGTCGACGCCCGCACGTTGCGCGCAATCTTTCTGCGATAACCCGATCTTGTTTCGGCGCTGTCTAAGTAGCGCGGCCAGCGCCGATGTCAGTCCGTCGTCATCCATGTGTAGAACTGTACAACACGCAATCTTTCTGACCTGCGTAGACACGCGGACGCGATGCGCCTAACTTCATGGCCATGACACGCCACGCAACATTGGCGCGTCGCATCCGAGCGGATGGCGAGAAGATTCAGCAGATCCGCCGAACCCGATTCACAGCCGAGGGACAACCCTGGACTCAGGCGTTTCTTGCTGCCCGTGTCGGCATTGCGACGCGCACCCTCCAGTACATCGAGGCCGGTAAGCGTCAGACAAATCGGTCGACAATAGAGCGAATTGCCGCTGAATTGGCGTGCAGCGTCGACTCGATCACCAAAGGAAGTGACGAGGAATGACACGCCACGTCGCCATTGATGGGATTTGCGCCACCGATCACGAGCCTTGGCCCTGTTACGACGAGTACGTCAAACGCATCGTCGACGAGGCCCCCCCGTTCAGCCCCGAGCAGCGTGCCGCGCTCGTCGTGCTGTTCCAGCCCTCTTACGCCGTCCCGGCGTAGACCCCCCACACCCCGAAGGACTGAACCATGGGTAATTGGCCTGCCTGGAGCGCGATGCTCGGCCTTCTGCTGGGAGCCGCAGCCGGTGGACTGCTGGTCTGGCTCCGACAGAACGAGCACAGCGTCGCCAGCCTCGAAAAGGAGATGTACGACCTCGGCACGGTCATGCTGGACCTGGGCGAGACGATGACCGCCGCAGCAGCCTCGATCGAGGGCTCGATGCGCCACCCGGCCACCACCGTGAACTACACGGCGCCCGCGTCGCCGGATCTGGTCGCGGACGTGTCCCGGTCCCTCAAGGATCACCACCGCGTGATCGTTTCATCGTTCGTGCCGCCGAAGCCGGACGACTCTCGGGACGAATCGGACGACCTGCTCGACGTCGCGCGGGACGCGAAGTGACCGCGACCATCGAGCGGTCGGACGTCGACCTGGACCTCGAAGCCTGGCTCGACCATGAGATCGAGATCGGCTGCGAGGTCTTGGAGCCGTACAGCGACAACGCCTGCGGGCGACCGTCGAACTGGCTGCTGATAGGTGATTGCGGCACGGCCGGACATACCAGCCAGGCATTCGCCTGCGACCCGTGCAAGGGGATTTTCACCCAGCACCACATGGTCTGCTCTCAATGCAACTGCTTCGCCGCCCCACGACTCGTCGAGCGCGTCCGGGAGGGCCGATGATCGTCGCCGGGATCGACCCGTCGCTCACGTCGACCGGCATAGCCCTCATCAACACCGACACCGGCTCCGTGGAGCTGCACACGGTCAAGTCCAAGGGCTTGGCCACCGACCCGGTGATGACGCGCTGGGAGCGGCTGAAGAAGATCTCCATCGAGGTCCGCCGGATCATCTACGGCTCCGCGCTCGTCGTGATCGAGGGGCCGTCGATGGCGTCTCGCCACGGCAGCAAGCACGACCGCTCCGGGCTCTGGTGGATGATCGTCGCCCACGCACGGGCCATCGACGCCGCCGTGACCGAGGTCCCGCCCACCGTGCGCGCCAAGTACGCCACCGGGAAGGGCAACGCGAATAAGGACGACGTGCTGCTGGCCGTCGATCGCCGGTACGGCTCGCTGGTCAGGATCGGCGGCAACGACCAGGCCGACGCGCTCGTGTTCGCCGCAATGGGTGCCCGGTCGCTCGGCTACGGGATCGAGGACTCGCTGCCGAAGGTGAACATCGCCGCCATGCAGACGGTCGTCTGGCCGTGGGTCTACGAGGTTGAGCTGTGACCGCCGCCTCGCCGCTGTCGGTGCTCGACGAGGCAGCCCAGATCATCAACGGCCAGCGGCAGCTCGACTACGGCACGCCAGCGGAGTCGTTCGGCCGCATCGCGAACCTGTGGTCGGACTACCTGGGCATCGAGGTCACCCCGCCCGACGTGGCCAACCTCATGATCTTGCTCAAGGTGTCGAGGGCCAAGCAGGGATTCCACCGCGACTCGTACGTCGACATCGCCGGGTACGCGGGCTGCGCCGAGCTGCTGGAGTCGTCATGAGAGTCCTCCTGATCCTGCTGCCCGGCCTGGCGATCGCCGGGCTGGCCACCATTCTCGCCCGCGCCTGGATCGCAGCCACCACGAACCGGCTCCGCAGGGAAAGCCAGCGCCTGCACATGTTGCTGGCCGAGGTCGACCAGCTCGCCTACGAACACCGCGACGTCTCGCCCGAGCTGTCGTACCTGATCACGGACACGATCCGCCTCCGACGCAAGGAGATCCCCCAGTGAAGAAGATCATCGCCACCGCCCTCGTCGTGACGGCCGGTGCCGCCCTCGTCGGCTGCACGTCCGGCACCGCAGGCCCCGACCAGCGTGGCCTGCACTACGACGCCGGACCCATCGCCGGGGCCGCTGACTTCGAGGCGTGCTACGGCCCGTCGAGCCGCAGTATCGACGACTTCGCCGACAAGCACTTCGAGTACCCGTTCGGTCAGCGGACCTTCGACTTCTCCACCGCCGAGGAGGCCGACTCCGGCGCGATCAGCGTGGTGTCGAAAGACAACGTGACGATGACCGTCTCCGGGGTGGCCACGTTCGCCCTCAACCCCACCTGCGACGTGCTCCAGGAGTTCCACGAGCGGATCGGGCTGAAGTACGGCGCCTGGGAGGAAGGCGGCTGGATCTCGTTCCTGAACGTCTACCTGAAGCAGCCGCTGGACAAGGCGATGGATGCCGTGTCGAAGGAGTACGGCTATCGGGATCTCTACTCCAACCCCGAGGTCAAAGAGGAGTGGGAGGCCAAGGTCGGCGCCCTGGTGGCCCGTGAGGTCGAGTCGCTGGCCGGTGCCCCCTACCTGTGCTCGGCGAGCTTCGTCGGCGCCGAGAGCCAGTCGTGTGGCGACCTGTCACTGACCATTCAGACGCCGCAGCCGCCGGAGAACATCGTCAACGCGCTCGCGTCCGAGCAGCAGGCCGTCGCCGAGAACGAGGCCCAGAAGCAGCGCAACGCCACCGTCGTGACCGAGCTGGAGTCCACGAGGCTCCTCGTCGACGTGCTCGGCCCCGAGGCGTACGTCCTCCTGAAGGCCATCGAGGACGGCCGGATCACCGTGTTCCCGGTGCCCGGTGGCTCGAACATCAACCTCGCCCCGCCAGCCGCCCAGTGAGAGAGCCATGAGGACATTCCGAGCTAGCTACTTCGGCCGATGCCTGGCCTGTGACGACACGATCGAGCCGGGCGATGAGGTCGGCTATGCCGACGACGAGTTGATCCACGCCGACTGCGACGAGGACGACTGATGGTCAACGCCGACGACCCGGCAATGAAGCGGATCAGGAAGAAGTTTGAAGACCTCGAACAAGACGGACTATTCGAGATCGAACAAACGGCGAAGCAGTCCGGGGAATTGAACCGCAAAGCCGCCAAGCCAAAGACCATTCGTTCGGAGAAGTGCGACCTCTGCAATAAGGAAAAGGTCGGAGTCATTCGGGTTCTGGATGACGAACACCGACCGCACTTCATTCTGAAGGACCACGAAGTGAAGTTTGGCCGAGCGAATTATAGGAAGTGCAAGGGCTCAGGAGTGGAGGTCGGCGAACATGCCAACTGACCACGGTAACTGCGGCAGCGGCTACGTCTACAACAACCACGTGCCGGACATTCCGAAAATGCCCGCGTGCGAGGCGATGATGCCGGTGCCGCAGAAAGAGAAGAAATACGGATTCGACTGGCCGGGCATCGGCCCGCCGCCCAGGGCCGAAAACAGGATCGCTTTCACCGAGCGTCTCCGGAAAGCAAATGGATAGGAGAAGCGCCTAATGACCAATAGCAAAAAGCCCAGCGCGTTCGCCGATATCGGCATCACCGATGAGGCGTTCGTCGCGGCCGGGATGGAGTGGGCCAAGCGGATGGGCGACGAGGCCCTGGTGGAGTGGCAGGCGCACCACGGGCTCATACCCAGGGAGGTCCACGAGGTCGCTCTGTTCGGTGCGACCGGCGGCGCCACCTACGCCTTCCGCACCCTGTCGGCGATCGGCGCCCTCTGGTACCCGCCGTTCCTGCTCCACCTGGGCTTCGCGATCCCCGAGCAGTACATGCCCGCCGATCTGCGGGCGCCCGATGGCCCCCCGCAGGACTGAGCCCAAGCAGATCCTCGTCGACCACGTGAGCCGCCGCGACCGCTTCGTCTCGGCGTTCGTGGTCACCCCGGACGGAACCCAGCACCGGATCGGCTACCTGGCCAGCGAGGGGTGGTTCTGCTGCGCCGAGGAATGCCCCGGCGGCAAGCGGTGCAAGCAGATCAAGACCATCCAGAAGATCGTCCCCCCGATGGAACCACCGAAAGGAGCGACCCCGTGACGGAGCCGCCCACTCAGGGTGCGGTGATCCTGCCGTTCATCCAGCCCAAGGTCCACGTCCACCGGGACCGCTACAAGAAGCCGATCATCCAGACTGGCGAGTTGCGGGCGGACGGAAAACCCCGAGCGCACACCTGCACGTCGTGCGACAAGTCCGTCCCCGGCATCCCGTACCGGCGCGCCACTACGTACATCGACGTGCTGGAGGACCGCTACAAGCTGGAGAAGTGGAAGCAGCGCGGCGTAGCCGTGGGCCTGGCCAAGGTGCCCGCGCTGCTGACGGCGGTGTCGGCGGCGATCAACAACGACCGGGAGCTGGACCGGCTCTGTGACGAGGCCCTGGAGCGGGCCGGGACCAGCGACAAGGCCACCCACGGCACGGCGGTTCACGCCCTGGCCGAGCAGCTCGACGCGGGCCAGCGCCCGCTCGTGCCGCCGCACGTGCAGCCGGACATCGACGCCTACGCGGCAGCCACCAAGGGCATGAACATGCTCGACATCGAGACCTTCGTCGTGGTCGACGACCTCCAGGTGGCCGGGACCTTCGACCGGTTGATCGAGTACGACGGCCAGCGCTACATCGGCGACCTGAAGACCGGCTCGATCGAGTACGGCCTACCCAAGATCACGATGCAGCTCGCGATGTACGCCAAGGGCAAGCGCTATGACCCGCTCACCGGCATACGGAACGATCTCGACGTCGACCAGGACTACGGCATCGTCATCCACCTGCCCGCCGGTCAGGCCCGGTGCGAGATCAAGTGGGTGGACCTGAGCAAGGGCCGTAACGGTATCGAGCGGGCGCTGGCCGTCTGGGACTGGCGCAAGGCCGACGGCCGAGACTTCATCGTCGCCGCCCCCGCCTTCGACCTGCTCGGGATGATCTCGCTCTGCGGCGACGTGGACAGCCTCACCCGGTTGTGGTCGGCCTACAGGCACCTGTGGAACGACGAGGCCCAGGCCGCAGCCGTCGCGCGTAAGGCCGAGATCATCGCGGCCGGTGGCGCGGGCACCAGCGTCAACACCGTCGTCCGGCTACTCGCCGAGGGCGCAGCTCGTGCCGAGGCCCAGTTGCCGGAGGCGTGGCGATGAGGTTCTTCGGAGCTGCGAACGTCGACGAGCTGCTCGACGACGCCCGCCGGATCGTGATCCAGACCGATACGTGCACGTGCGCCGACGATCCACACCAGAACGCTCTGCACGACCTGGCCCACGACGTGGTGGACATGTTCGGCGGTACTCAATGACCGGCTGGCTGATCCTCGCGATCTACCTGGTCGGGGTCGTCGTCACCTATCGGAGGGCGGTGCGATTCACCGTCGCCAACATCGACCACAGCGACCAGGAGGAGGCCCTGATCGCGGTCGTGCTGGCGACCGTCGCCGCCCTCATCTGGCCGGTCATCGTGCCGATCTGGCTGCTGTGGCGCTTCGCCAGCCCCAAGAAGACCAAAAACCCACCCAAGGAGGAGTAACCCCCCATGCCCTTCACCCGCAAGCAACAGACGCGGATCGACGCGCTGAGCAAGGCCAGGGACCACCTGGCCCGGTGCCACGAGGTCAGCGCCACCGAGCTGATCGGCGTCGCCACATGGATCTTGGACGGCGAGATCCGACCGGCCATCGACGGCGGCTGCCGACTCGGCCACGGCTGGATCGCGATGGGCGCCCTCGACGGCACCAAGGAGGACCCGCTGCCCAGCGAGTTCGTCGAGCAGGTGACCGGACGCCCGCTCGACGACTGGCAGCGCGAGCTGGTCGATCACAACCGCCTCGAACGCGAAGAACCGGCGTTCAGCCAACCCCCCGAAGTCGACCTCGATCCCGAGGCCGACGACACCCAGGAAGGAAACAACTGATGGCCCCCATGGCCCCCAACGGCTACTACGAGCCCGCCGACGAGGCGCACGTCGTCGTGACGCCGCTATTCACCCCCGAGCAGACGGCGAGGCTGCGCGTCATCGACGGCGTGACCACGGCCCTGTCTCGGGTCCGGCCCCCGGACGGCGAGGGCTTCCACGCCCAGGACGTCATCGACCTCGCCGACTACGTGCTCGGCACCACCCAGGAAGGAAGCAACGCATGACCGCACCCATGGAGTTCGACCAGCCACGCGCCGCCGGGATCGGAGGCGGCGAGAAGATCGACTGGCCCGCCCGGATCGGGCAGCTCGTGCTCATCGAGCCGAAGTCGATCCAGCGCGGGGTGCAGACCGCCCAGGGTGACGCCGACGCGGTACAGGCCGACGTCGCGTTCATCCTCGGGCCGAACGGCCAGCCCTACGAGGAGTTCCCGGACGCGCTCATCTTCACGACCGTGGTCTTCGCCCAGACCGAGAACGTGATCGGCGGGGTGGTGCTCGGCGTCGTGCAGCAGTACGTCGCCAAGTCCGGCCGGACCACCGTGCAGATCGGCCCGCACGAGGACATGCACAAGGTCGCAGCTCGGGCCTACGTCGCGGACCGGAACACCCGGCGGACAGCCGGTGCGTTCGGCCAGCCCGGCGGGCAGGCTCCCCAGCAACAAGGGTGGGGCGCACCGCCTCCGCAGCAGCAGGCCCCGGTTCAGCAGGCCCCCCAGCAGCAGGCCCCGGCCCAGCAGGCATGGGGAGCCCCGCCGCCCCAACAGCAGACGCCTCCTCCGGCCCAGCAGCCGCCCGCCCAGGGTGGATGGGGTGGCCAGCCTCCGGCCCAGGAAACCCCGCCGTTCTGATGAGGGTCTCGTTCAAGTACGTCGGCTTCGAGGACGAGATCGCCTTCGACGATGCCGTCATCGAGATGCCGGGCGCTCCCCGTGTCGGCGAGCACGTCGTGCTGCACGACGTGTCCTACACGGTGAAGGTCGTCTATTGGGACCCGCACCACGCCGACCACGACGTCATGGTCCGCCTGATCTAACCCCCAGCCTCGCCCCGCAGGTGGGCAGCCCGTTCGAGCCGGGCCGAGGCACGCAACCAGCACAAGATCAAAGGAGGGGGTGCCGTCATGGCATATGAACGCGAGCCACGACCGATCGATCAGAGGCTCACCACTCCGTTCGCACAGTGTGGCGACTGTCTGTGGAGCCACGCCAGGGAGGAGCCGAACATCCGGGTGGCGGTCAAGAGACACGTCGCCGACACCGGCCACGTGGTCGACGTCATCCGGGAGACGATCATGGTGTGGGGGCTGGGCGAGTGAAAGCGATCGAGACGGTCTACGCGGGGTGTCGATTCCGCAGCCGCCTGGAGGCCCGGTGGGCGGTGTTCTTCGACACGCTCGGCATGGAATGGCAGTACGAGCCGCAGGGGTTCGAGCTGGAGAACGGCACGCGGTACCTGCCGGACTTCTGGCTACCGGAGTGCAACACCTGGTTCGAGGTCAAGGGAGTCCCGCCGACCGATCGGGAGCAGGCGACCTTGATCCAGTTCGCTCGCGAGCTACCAGGACCAGGCATGCCCGAAGCCTGGTCAACCGACGGTCTACGGGCTTCCGAGTACCTCAAGGTCGCCGTGGGCGACATCCCGGAGCATCCGGCGTCGCTGACGTATGTGCCCAGGTCGCTCTGGACCCCCGGCTACATCTGGCGCGTCCTCGTAGAGGGTTCCTGGGTCAACATCGCGCCACGGTGCTGGCAGTGCTGCCCCAGCGATCACCGGTACGTCGGGTGGGGCTGGTGCTGGCGGTGCGCCATCGGCGACGAGGAAGACGGTATGCAGGGGGCTCATGCCGCCCCCCGGCCCAGCATCCTGGCCGCTCACGGCGCCGCCAGATCCGCTCGGTTCGAGCACGGAGAGCGGGGCGCGCGATGAGCAAGGGATTCCACTCCCTCGATGCCGTGTGCGTGGCGGCTTATGCACGCGGCGACATGACCGAAGGCGAACGCCTGGAGGCTGTGCTGGATCAGCTCGACGACATCCTCGCCGACGACGAAGGCGTCACTGCGGCCCGAGCGAACATCGCTGGCGTCTCGGCGTGGTACGCCAGTCGCGGGATGCCGGTGTTCCCGCTGTCGGCCAACAGCAAGGTGCCGATGAAGGGCACCCACGGGTTGCTTGACGCCACCGTCGACCCGGCGATTGCCCGGCGCATGATCCCGGACGGCTACCGGGCCAACCTCGCGGTGGCGACCGGCCACACGCACGACGTGATCGACGTCGACGGGCCAGAGGGGCATCACAGCGTCATCCGGCAACTCAAGGCCGACCCCGACTTCCCGCGCGTCTTCGGCATCGGACTGACGCCACGGGGGATGCACTTCTGGGTCGCGCCCACCGGACGCGGCAACACCACGGCCATGCTGCCGAGCGTGGACTACCGGGGCATGGGCGGCTACGTGGTCGTTCCCCCATCCGTCGTCGACGACTCGCCGTACCGGTGGCTGATGCCGCCCGGGACGACGGCCTGATGGGGTTCTATGACCAGTGGGATGCCCGAAGTGGCGGCGAGGCCCGGTCCACGTCGCCACTGACCGACTCGTCGACCACTCCGTATGGTGCGCGGGGGCTCGCCGACGAGCTGGCCCGGCTCCACCTGGCCCGGTCCGGGACACGTAACGACACCCTCAACGAGGTCGCGTTCGCGATCTTCCAGCTCGTGTACGCCGGGCATGTCGATCTTCGCGACGCCGAACAGGCGATCGGTACGGCCGGGCACGGGATCGGACTATCCGCGCAAGAGATCGCCAAGACACTGGGCTCGGCTCGCGAGGGTGCCGCGCGCAAGCCCCGGACCAACGTCCCGGACCCATCCGAGACGGGCACACGGCCCCTGCTGCCGGACGTTCGCTGGGATCCCGGCATGCCGGTGGTGCCGAAGCTCGTGGTGGGCGTCAGCGGACCACCAGAGCCGCTGGCGACTCCGGTCGTCGACGCCGATCTGGCCGAGGGACCCAGCCCCTATGACGCGCTCTACATCCCGCGCTCGGGGCTGGCCTCGCTGCCGCGTGGGGAACCCCTGATCGAGGACTGGATCGACCGGCACACCTACTTCGTGCTCGTCGGCCGGGACCAGACCTACAAGTCGTTCCTCGCGATCGACTGGCTGCTCTGCCTCGCGACCGGGCGCCCGTGGATGGGCAAAGACACGGTGCTGTCGCGGGTGCTGTACGTGATCGGCGAGGGCGCCTTCGGCCTCGACGACCGGGTGACGGCGTGGGAGCGGCGACGCAACGGCGGCAAGCAGGTCGACGACGAGATGTTCACGACTCGGCGCGCTCCGGTCAATCTTTTCCGCCAAACGAGCGAGTTCTTCGACCTTTTGGAGCGAATCGAGCGCGAAAAGTACGAAGTCGTGGTCTTCGACACCCTCCAGCGCATGGCCCGTGGCGCGAACCAGGACAAGGCATCGGACGCCGCGATCGTCGTCGGGGCCGTGGATCTGGTCCGGGAGGCGTCCGGCGGCACGGTCGGGTTCGTCGCCCACTCGGGCAAGTCCGACGAGGATCTCCGGGGCTCGTCGGCGTACGAGGACGACGCCGACATCGTGGTCAGGACCAAGCGCGACGAGGACGAAGAGGGCGTGCGCGTCACCCAGACAAAGCGCAAGGACGGCCCTGACGGAACCACGATGATCCTCTACCCCGAAAGGGTGGCCGGAACCGGCAGTTTGATCTTGTCACCGCACCAGGCGAAGCTGCCCGACAACCCCGACGCGCTCCGGAAGTGGGCCATCCCATTCATGAAAGAACTGGCTCGGATATCAGTGGGAGAGACCGGTCTCAATAGAAACGACCTGCTCACACGGACCGGTTGTTCGGGCAGAGGGACCGCTGACAACACCCTAGATGACCTGATTTCTACTGGGTTTGTCCTGAAATTAGGGACCGTTTCGCGTCCGCGCTATGTGATCACCAATCTCGGACGGACCGTTTTGGAAGACGTGGGGGTGGAAACGCGATGACCAGCAATTACATAGTGCATTCCTCGAAAAGGGACCGGTTGGGACCGGTGAGGGACCGGTTGGGACCGGTCGGACCCCCTTTAGGGAACCGAGGGGGGTCCGACCTACCGGGCTCCGTTCGGCTTGCATCAAACCGATTCGGAGGATTAGCGTGACGACCGATGAGCCCACGAAGCTCCTGTGCCAGTCGACGAACTGCCGCCCCACCGACCGTGGTGGCCCGAGGGAAGTCGAACCGTCCCGGCCGCTCTGCCGGAACTGCGCCGACTGGTTCGGCCGGAACCTGACGCAGATCGCCGAGATGCTGCCGGACCTCCGTGGCCGGTTGGGCGTCGAGGGCAAGGCGGGCGAGAAGCTCACCGGGACGAAGCTGCCGGGCATCGTGATCAACGAGGAAGTGTCCGACCTCCTGGCCGAGCTGACCGAGTGGGCGCGCTACCTGGCCAAGCAGGTTCGCCGGTACCACAAGCTCACCCAGCCGCCGCAGTCGTTCGACGTCGACACCCTCCTGGTGTGGCTGGCCAAATACCACGCCTGGCGCCTGGCCCACCACGACGACCGCGAGCTGGCCGTGTACGTGGTCGACTGCGCGGCCTGGTACCGGTCGGAGATCCAGCGGATGGCCTACCCGTCAGGCTCCCGGCGCTTCGACATCCCCGGCGGTGTGTGCCGCGTGATGGTGGTCCCCGACGACGCGATCGACGGACATCCCGGCTACCCGTGCGTTGGTCAGCTCTACGCCATCGTCCGTGACGGGGCGTCGTTGCTGCCTTCGGAGATCGTCTGCGACAGGAACGCCGACCACCGGATACCCTCTGGTCAGTGGGTTCAGTACGCGCGACAACTGGAAAAGGCGGGTCATGCCAGCGGTAGCGATTCTGGAGCGGGAGTTCCTGACGGCGGCTGAAATTGCGGACATAACGGGATGGACTCTCCCGTATATCTACAATTTGGCCTCGGCCGAGGGATGGTCGAGGACCAGATCCCGTCCGGTTCGATACAATCCCCGGTGTGTTGTTCGGAGTTGTGCTTGACAGCTTTGACCAGGCCATGTGATATTAGCTCTGATGGTGGGGGGATTACACCCAGTCACCGTCTCCGAAGCCTCCGGCGCTCGTGATTTCATCCCCGTGATCATGAGTTCTTCGGGGGCTTCGCCATGTCCGGGATTCCCTCACTCTCCGCGTCCCCCCGACCCTCCTGGAGCCCCTGTGCGCGTGCTGAACATTCCCGGCGGGGCCGACACGGGCGGCAACGGGTGGCGGACCAAGGATGCGTTCGACAGGTACCTCCCCGAGTGGACGTACAACCTGTGCGTCTCCAGCCCCAAGTACATGCTCTACCCGGTCGACCGGCCGTGGAGCGAGGCCCGGCAGCTCTGGGAAGCCGCCGACGTCGTTCACGTCCGCAACAACTACGAGATCGAGCGGGTCCTGGGCGTGCAGCCCCGGCCCACCGTGATCCAGCACCACGGCACCCACTTCCGCACCGAGCACAACCAGCTCCGGCGGATAGCGGCGGCCCGTCGCTCGATCCAGATCGCCTCGACGCTTGACCTTTGGCTGATCGCCCCCGACGAGACCGAGTGGCTTCCGTCCCCGTACGACCTCGACTGGCTCCACGGCTTCCGCCTGCCGGACGAGGTACGCCCCGACGACGGCGTGTTCCGCATCGCCCACGCGCCCACCGATCGGCGAGTGAAGTCGACCGAACGGTTGATCGCCGCCGTCGAACGGCTGAGGAACTACGTGCCCGTCGAGCTGGACCTGATCGAGAACGCCTCGTGGCAGGACTGCCTGCGGCGCAAGGGCCGGGCCGACGTCTACTTCGATCAGGTGATCCTGGGCTACGGCAACAACGCGATCGAGTCCTGGGGTATGGGCGTCCCCGTCATCGCCGGGGCCGCCGACGCCACACTCGACGAGATGACGCGCCGGTTCGGCTCGCTGCCGTTCTACCCGGCCGACCAGACCACGATCTTTGACGCACTGATGGCCCTCGCCGATCCTGAGACGAGGGCCACCTGGGCGAAGCGGGGCGAGGAGCACGTGTGGGAATTCCACGACGAGGCCGCCGTGGTCCCCCAGCTCCAGGACATGTACCAGCGGGCGTACGACGCCGGGGCTTAGCTGGCGGGCCGGTTGAAATCCTCGTGCCGCCCGGAGCCGTTGCAGATCCTCCCTCTGGGGCGCGTGGAGTGCTGGGCGAGGAACCCGTTGGGGTCCACGCGTACGCCCTCCCGGCCGCACTCGTGGCATGTCGTGATCTTCATGTCCGCCTCTCCCTCTCCAGCCGCAGCAGGATCTCCAGCGCGCCAGAGGCCTCGCGGATCAGCTTGGCCAGTTCCTCGGTTCCCAGCTCGATGTTGGCTATGCGGCCACCGGTGCCGACATGTTGCGAGACGCGGCTACTCAGCTCGGCCCGAGTGACGCATTCCTTTTCCGGCATTTGCCCCCCCTAGAGTTTCCGGCCGGTACCCCGGCTTGCTCGAAGTCGATCTTCTAGATCGTCACACCCGGCGTCGTTGCCGACCGGGCCGTACTGATTGACGAGCAGGAACCACGGGCACCGATACCCGTCGTCCTGCCGCGTCCAGAGCTTGCGACCTCGCGCCCACAACTCGCCCTCCTGGTCCCGGACGACGGCGTACATGCGCTTCGGCTCGTCCATGATCATTCCTCTCTAGGCCAGCGTCAGCCAGAACCAGATCATGCGGTGGTCTCCAGCTCGAACCGGCTCGCATGCCATGGTCCCGGTTCTGCTGCGCCGTCGAACTGGACGGTTACCCAGCGGTCGCTTTCGGAGTCCACGGTCACGGTGCCGATGGTGCCGACCGGGAACGGGAGGACCCGTGCCCTGGCCGGTAGCACGCTCGGCAACGTGTTGTTGATCAACCGCACGCGGTCACCCTTTTTGAACATTTTCATCGCCGGTCACCCTCTTTCGCGGCTCCTCGATCTGCGCTAGGGCAGCGTCGGCAATCGCCTTGAGTAGGTTGTGCTCGTTGAACACCGCCGTGCGGACGGTCTTCCCGGTCTCCTTGTCCTTGATCCAGAGCTTTATCCCCACGGGGATGATCCGTACCCAGGTCAGCTCATACTTGTCGCTCTCGCCCGAGGCGAGAACCTGCGTCAGGTTCATCGGCGAGTAGCCCTCGTGGATCTCTAGCGGCAGGCCCGGCAGGATCACTGTGGTGGGTTCTGGGCGAGCTTCGCCGCCCTCTTCGGCGATCATGTGTTCCCCTTCCCTCAAAGGGCCGTCGTCATGGTGCCGACGGCCACGAAGCCGAGCAGGAATCCGCCCATGTACGGGCGGGTGTAGACCGCGCGGCCCTGGACGGTCCACCCGTTGGCCAGGCCGTCACGGAGCATGATCGTCACGGCCAGGACCATGGCCACCAGCGCGCACAGGATAGCCGCGCCGGGGTCGACCTGGGCCAGGAACAGCGGCGCAAGGGCGAGCGCCCCCGTGACCGGTATCAGCTTGGACATGGCCCTTAGGCCCCCTCGGTCGCGGGGGCGCTTTCGCCCTTGCGCTTTTGTGTCGGTGTGTGGGCACACCAGCGCTCCACCTTGAATGTCCCGAGCTGGTCGGCGCGTTCGTTCACTTGCTCAACGATGTCATCCGGCAAGTGCAGCAGGATGTCTGTCTCGGTCTCTCCGGAGCTGATGCCGTACTCGCGTCGCCACGCGTCGGCATCAACGTCAAGCGTCATTGTGACCTTGAGTTTCATGATTGTTTTCCTTTCGTGGTGGTGATCACGTATCGTCCGGCCGGACGTGGCACGGCACCGCACGGGGGACGGTGCCGCACCACGTGCGGCCGGTCAGGCCGGGATAATGGTGATCTTCTCGCCGAGGGCAAACCGCTCCGGGTATTCCGCGTCCTCCCGGCGTAGCGAAGCGCCCCCGTCCTTGAGCGGACGGACGCTCACGATTCGATGCGTGCCGCCGTAGACGTCGAATACCCGGTCGCCGACCTTGACGTCGGTCGCCGGTATGCGGGTGGCCTTCGGGTTGGTGTCGGTGATGTCTACGGTCACTTGCTCATCCATGATCATTTCCCCTTCGTGGTGGTGGTCCGGCTGGACCTGGACTTGCCCAGCCATGTACGTACGGTCATGCGGTCGACTCCGGACCGGCGCGAGAACTCGGCTTCGGACATGTGCGCGGGCACCAGGGCGGTGCACAGTAGGCGCAACCGGGCGAGCACGTCGGCGTGATCCTTGCGCACCTTTACGAGCGTGCGCGCGGCACTGTCGAGGTCGTCCAGTTCATAGCGTGCGCGGCCCTGTGCGGGCATATGAGCCTCCAAAAGTGTCTGGCCGGTAGTCCGGGTGAACCGGGCACCGTACGGCCCTGTGCGAGCCGCACGGCACCCTGCGCGCCCGGTCAGTCTGTGAACGGCGCCGTGATGGGTATGAGGGTCTTCGTGGTCACCCCCCCTGGCTCTGGGACTTACGGGAATTGACCAGCGCATAGGACATGTCCGTGACGGGCCATGCACCCATGCGCTTGCCCTGGTCGCTGATCAGTTCGCGTACCTGCTCGGGTAGCGATTCAGTGATGTCCTGCGCGACCTGCGCGCCGCCCAGCCCGTACTCAAGGGCATAGTTGTAGTGATCGACCTTGATCGTCACTGTCACGGTCAGCAGGTGAATGCGTCGTGCTTTCATGATCATTTCCTTTCGTGGGTGATGAATAGTTATCGTCCGGCCGGACGTGGCACGGCACCGCACAGGGGAGCCGTATAGCACCCCCGCGCGCCCGGTCAGTCAGTGAGCGGTGCGACCAATCGCGTGTTCATCAGCTCGATGATGTCGCACGCGAGCGCGCCCGGCACGTTATCTGCCTCGATGATCACGTGCGAGCCCTGGTAGTTGATCCGCACCGTGAGGTTGCCGCGCAGCTCGACGCGCGTCGACTCCTCGTAGTGCGTGACGGTGCCCGGTCGTACGGCCAGTAGAGCGGCCGTCAGGGCTTCCCGCGCCTGCCGCGCGTCGGAGTCCCGGCGCACAAGACCGGTGCGCCGGTCTGGTGCCCTGCCGGGGGCGCGTCGGTCCCCAGTCCTCATTGCCATGGATGGATCCCTTCGTGGTGAAAGCGGGCCGGTCAGCCCTGGCAGCGCATCGCCCGGAGCGATGCACCACCACGTGCGGCCGGTCAGGCGTCCGGAAACCATCCCCACTCGCTGACGCTGTTGCCCTCCGTGCGCAGCTCGGACGCGCGGACCACGCGCGAGATCACGGGTAGGTCCTGTGTGGGGTCGGTGGCGTGCATACCGTGCTGTGCCGCGTAGGCACGGGACGGGGATACCCAGTCACCGGGGTTGATCTCGGTCACGCCGTGCGGTACCGAGCGGTACACCGTGACGTCAGCGTCAGGCTTGCCCCGCACGCCTTGAATCACGCGGA
>DATHIT010000890.1:0-2421 GCA_035489915.1 Pseudonocardia sp.
CACGAGCACGGGACGGTGGTCAACGAGGTCCGGGCGGTGGGTCTGGTCCGGCCACCGGACGGGGTGGCCCGCCGGCTGGGCCTGGCCACGGACGGCTCGGTCGTCTACATCGAGCGGCTGCGCCGCCTCGGCGGCCTGCCACTGTCCCTCGACCTGACCTACATCACCCCGCAGGTCGGCGAACCACTGCTGCACGCCGACCTGGAGCGCCAGGACATCTTCCAACTGCTCGAGCAGACCTCGGGGCGGGCGCTGGGCGCCGCCGAACTCACCGTCGAGGCCGTCAACGCCGACCCGCACTCCGCGTCAGTACTGGGAGTGCCGAGGGGGGCGGCGTTGCTGATGGTGGAGCGGCTGACCCATTTCGACGACGGCACCCCGGTCGACCTGGAGTACATCCGGTTCCGGGGCGACCGCCTGGTCATGCAGGCCGGCACTCACCGCTCCGCCGCAAACGACCAAAACACCTGATCAGACCCTGTGAGTGGTATTGGTCGCTATAGCGACCAATACCACTCACGGGTCTTGACCAGCGCTTATGGAGGGAACAGGGGTGCGGATTCCGGCGGTGAGTGTGCGGCGTGAGTATCGGTGCGATGTGCTGGTGATTGGTGGGGGCACGGCCGGGAGCATGGCCGCGTTGAGTGCCGCCCAGCACGGCGCTGAGGTGCTGCTGCTGGAGAAGGCGCACGTGCGGCACTCCGGCGCGCTGGCCATGGGGATGGACGGGGTGAACAACGCCGTCATCCCCGGCAAGGCCACCCCGGAGGACTACGTCGCGGACATCACCCTGGCCAACGACGGGATCGTCAACCAGGCCGCCGTCTACCAGACCGCCAGCCGCGGCTTCGACATGATCAAGCGGCTGGAGGGGTACGGGGTCAAGTTCGAGAAGGACTCCCGCGACGAGTACGCGGTGCGCAAGGTGCACCGGTCGGGCAGCTATGTGTTGCCGATGCCCGAGGGCCGGGACGTGAAGAAGGTGCTCTACCGGACGCTGCGGGCCCGGGCGGTGCGGTCGAAGGTGCGGATCGAGAACCGGGTCATGCCGGTGCGGCTGCTCACCGACGGCGGGCGCGTGGTCGGCGCGGTCGGGTTCGACACCCGCTCCGGGGAGTTCGTCACGGTGGCCGCCGGCGCGGTGGTGCTGTCCACCGGGGCGTGCGGGCGGCTCGGCCTGCCGGCCAGCGGCTACCTCTACGGCACCTACGAGAACCCGACCAACGCCGGCGACGGCTACTCGATGGCCTACCACGCCGGCGCCGAGCTGACCGGCATCGAGTGCTTCCAGATCAACCCGCTGATCAAGGACTACAACGGCCCGGCCTGCGCCTACGTGGCCAACCCGTTCGGCGGGTACCAGGTGAATGCCGAGGGCAACCGGTTCGTGGATTGCGACTACTGGTCCGGGCAGATGATGGCCGAGGTCAAGCGGGAGCTGGACAGCGCGCGCGGCCCGATCTACCTCAAGCTCTCCCACCTGCCGGACGCCACGATCAGCCAGCTCGAGGGCATCCTGCACACCACCGAGCGGCCCACCCGGGGCACCTTCCACGCCGGCCGAGGCCACGACTACCGCACCCACGACGTGGAGATGCACATCTCCGAGATCGGGCTGTGCAGCGGGCACTCCGCCTCCGGGGTCTGGGTGGACGAGCACGCGGCGACCACCGTGCCCGGGCTGTTCGCCGCCGGCGACCTGGCCTGCGTGCCGCACAACTACATGCTCGGCGCGTTCGTGTTCGGCGACATCGCCGGCACCGGGGCGGCGTCGGCCGCGCGGGCCACCGACGCGCCGGCGAGCCTGCCGGAGGACCAGATCCTGGCCGCGCACGAGCTGATCTACCAGCCGCTGCGCACCCCGGACGGGCCGCCGCAGCCGCAGGTGGAGTACAAGCTGCGCCGGTTCGTGAACGACTACCTGCAGCCGCCGAAGACCGCCCGCTACCTGCAGCTCGGGGTCGAGTCGTTCCAGCGGATGCGCGCCGAGATCAACGGCATGGGCGCCAGCACCCCGCACGAGTTGATGCGTACCGCCGAGGTGCACTTCATCCGGGACTGCGCGGAGATGGCCGCCCGGGCGTCGCTGTACCGCACGGAGAGCCGCTGGGGCCTCTACCACCAGCGCGCCGACTACCCGGAGCGGGACGACGCCACCTGGTTCAAGCACGTCAACCTGCGCCTCGGCGTCGACGGTGAGATGGAGTTCCTCACCCGCCCGGTGGCGCCGTACCTGGTCGACGTGCCCGGAATCGAACGGCCAGATCTGGTCGCGCCGTGAGCGCCCGGATCCTCGCGCTGCTGGCCCTGGCCGACGAAGCACCCGAGGCCGACGAGCTGGCCGAGTACCTCACCGACCCGGAACCGGACGTGCGGCGCACCGCGCTCACCGTGCTCAGCGAGGCCACCGAGGACTGGGTG
>DATHIT010000891.1:0-9842 GCA_035489915.1 Pseudonocardia sp.
TCAGCGACCAGGCCACCTCGGCGACATCCAGCTCCGGACGGGCCGCCACGAACTCACCGAGCCGGCCGGCCTGCGCCACCAAGCCGGCACCGGACCGTGCCGAGACCAGCCACGCCGCCGTCGGCCCGGCCAGCACCGGCACGCCGGCAGGTGCCTCCTCCTGCTCAACGCCTTCCACCGCCGCATCACCAGGGTCGCCCTCAACGCCGGCGACCACGTCGGCCATCGGCGCCTCTTCAAGGATGGCGTGCACGTTGGTACCGCTGACCCCGAACGCCGACACCCCGGCCCGCCGGGGACGCCCATTGACCGGCCAGTCGACCGGCCCGCTCAGCAGCCGCACCTCACCCGCGGTCCAATCCACATGCGGACTGGGCTGCTCGGCATGCAAGGTGCGCGGCAACTGCTGATGCTGCAAAGCCAGCACGATCTTGATCACACCGGCCACCCCGGCCGCGGTCTGGGTGTGCCCGATGTTCGACTTCACCGACCCCAGCCACAACGGCCGGTCATCCTCACGGTCCTGCCCATAGGTGGCCAACAGCGCCTGGGCCTCGATCGGGTCCCCCAGCACCGTCCCGGTGCCGTGCGCCTCCACCGCATCAACCTGATCCGCCCGCAACCCGGCATTCGCCAACGCCGACCGGATCACCTTCTGCTGCGACGGACCATTCGGCGCGGTGAGCCCGTTACTGGCCCCGTCCTGATTCATCGCGCTACCCGCAACCACAGCCAGCACCCGGTGCCCATTTCGCTGCGCGTCGGACAACCTCTCCAACACCAGCATCCCGGCGCCTTCACCCCAGCCGATACCATCCGCATCAGCCGCGAACGCCTTGCACCGACCGTCGAAAGCAAGCCCCTTCTGACGGGAGAACTCCGCAAACGCACCCGGCATGGACATCACAGCCACACCACCGGCCAGAGCCATCGAACACTCACGCGAACGCAGCGCCTGACACGCCAGATGCAACGCGACGAGCGACGACGAACACGCCGTGTCGACCGTCACCGCCGGGCCCTCCAGCCCAAGCGTGTAAGACACCCGGCCGGAGATGACCGACGTCAGTCCGCCGATCATCAGATAGCCCTCGGTGCCACCCTCCTCGGCCAGGCCGTACCCATACCCACCGAAGCTCGCACCAGCGAAAACCCCGGTCGCCGTACCCTTCAACGACCCTGGATCAATCCCCGCCCGCTCGAGCGCCTCCCACGCCGTCTCCAACAACAGACGCTGCTGCGGATCCATCGTGAGCGCCTCACGCGGGCTGATCCCGAAGAAACCCGGATCAAAATCAGTCGCGTCATAAACAAATCCACCCACGCGAGTGGTGGACGCCTCGTCCTCCATCCCGGCATAGAGGCCCTCGGCATCCCAACCGCGGTCCGTGGGGAACGCAGTGATCGTGTCGGTCCCGTCGGCCAATAGGTTCCAGAGGTCCTCCGGCTCGCGGACACCGCCCGGGAACCGGCAACCCATACCTACAATCGCAATCGGCTCACGGTCGCGGTCGCGAAGCCTCTTGCGGGTACGACGCAACGTTGTGGTTACCTGCTTGAGGTAATCACGAAGCTTGTCCTCGTTTTCAACCGCAGCCATTTTCAACTACCCCTAAGAAGTTTTGTTAATCAGTCGAGGTCGGCAGCACGGAGCTCTTTTTCAATAACGTCGAACATTTCGTCGTCGGTTGCCGACTCAAGCTCTTGATCGGTCGTCGCCTCGTCGCCGCTCTCCTGGGCGCGCAGCTCTAGGCCGATCGATTCGAGGCGGGACGTGAGGTCGAAGCGCTCCTCGCTGTTCCAGGTGATCCTGGAGAGGACGGCCTGCAGTTTCTTGAGTTCCGCCACCGCGGTGGCGTAGTCGGTCTGTTCGTTCACGGCCTTGGAGCGGATGAAGTCGGCCAGGGCCACGGGCGTGGGGTAGTCGAAGACGAGAGTGGCGGGCAGCTTCAGGCCGGTCGCGGTGTTGAGCCGCGTGCGTAGATCGACGGCGGTGAGGGAGTCGAAGCCGAGGTCCTTGAAGGCGCGTCCGGGCGGTACGGCGTCGACGGAGCCGTATCCGAGCACGGCGGCGGCCTCGGCTCGGACGAGGTCGATGAGGATCCGGTCCTGCTCGGGCCGGTCGAGCCCCTCCAGCCGCTGACCGAGGTGGGTTCCGGTGCCTGGCTCCGTGCTGTCGCCGGGGGTCTGGCTGTCGTTGAGGACCTGTTGGGCTTCGGGTAGGTCGGCCAGCAGGGGACTGGGTCGTTGGGCGGTGAAGACGGGCGCGAATCGGTGCCACTCGATGTCCGAGACGGTGACCACGGTTTCTCCGGCGTCCAGGACCGCCGCCAGTGCAGCGACGGCGACCTGTGGGTCCATCTCTCGCAGGCCCATTCGCTGGAGCATTTCCCCGGCCGCGCCTTCGGCCATGCCCTCGCCGCCCCACAGACCCCAGGCGACCGACGTCCCGGTCAGGCCGCGACCCCGGCGATCCTCGACCAGCGCCTCGAGGGCGGCGTTCGCGGCGGCGTAGCCGGACAGTCGGGCACTGCCCCAGGTGGCCGCGCCGGAAGAGAAGACCACGAAGGCGTCCAGGTTCCGGTCCGCCGTCAGCTCGTCGAGATAGATCGCGCCGCCGGCCTTGGCCTGCATGACCGCGGCCAGGTCAGCCTGGCTCACCTGGCTGACCGGCCCACCCCCGCCCACACCGGCTGCGTGCATGATCGAGCTCAGTGCGGAACCGTGCGTGTCGATCCAGCTCAGCAGGCCGGTCGTCTGGGCACGGTCGCCGACGTCACCGGCGAGAACAGCCACGTCGGTGCCGGCGGTGGCCAGGTCGGCAGCCAGCCTCGCCGCGCCGGGCGCGCGCGGACCGGAGCGGCTGGACAGCACGATCCGGGTGGTGTCCCGCCCGGTCAGCCAGTGGGCCACGTGCCCACCGACACCGCCGGTGCCACCGGTGATCAGGACGCTGCCGCCGGGCTTCCACTCGGGTGCCGACCGGGTCGGGCGGGGTGCGCGGACCAGGCGCCGGCCCAGGATTGCCCCGGAGCGGATGGCGACCTGGTCCTCACCGCATCCGGTCAGGACCGCAACCAGCCGGTCGGCCGTGCCCGTGTCCCACGTCAGGGGCAGGTCGATCAGGCCACCCCAGCGGTCGGGATGTTCCAGACCGGCGACTCTGCCGAACGCCCACGACTGCGCGGACACCGGGCTGACGGGTACCTCGGCGGCGAGGGCCGAGACCGCGCCCGAGGTCAGCATCCACAACGGCGCCTCGATCCCGGCATCACCGAGCGCCTGGACCAGACCCATGGTCCCGACCAGGCCCCTGGCCAGGGCGGGCGACCCGCTTAGGGACGACTCATCCACGGCGAGCAGCGACACGATCCCTGCCACCGGTAGTCCATCCCCGAGCTCATCCAGCGTTCGGGTGATGAGGCCGGCCAGCGGGGCCCGGTCCAGCTCTCCCGCCCGGACCTCGGTGGTCAGCACCTGGGCGCCGTGGTCGGTCAGGGCCTGGACGACAGGTGCGGTCAGGCCGGAGTCGGCCTGACCGGCCGGAGTGACCAGCAGCCAGGTTCCGACCAGGGTTGCGGAGGTGGGCTCGGTGATGACCGGGGTCCAGGTGATCCGGTATCGCCAGTCGGCGACCGCCGACTGGCCCCGTTCACGCTGCCGCCACTCCGCCAGCGCCGGCAGCACCTCCCGCAGACGCTCCCCGTCCACCGCCAGCGTCTGCGACAGACCCTCCAGGTCACCGCCAGTCACGGCTGCCCAGAACGCACTCTCCTGTGCCGTGGTCGCGGCGGAATCAGAATGACGGGGAATCGGGACCGGCTTCGGCCAGTACCGCTGCCGCTGGAACGCGTACGTCGGCAACCCGACCCGCTCCCCCGCTGGCAGCACCGCCGCCCAATCCACGGCGAGACCCTGAACATGAACCTCGGCCAGGGACGCCAGCAACCGCTGCGGACCACCGTCGTCCCGACGCAGCGTCCCGGACACCACCGGCCCCCCGTGAGCGCGCGGGGATTCCTCATCCGAGGTGAGATTGTCAAGCGTGTCGATGACCGCCGCGGTCAGCACCGGATGAGGAGAGGTCTCGATGAACACCCCGTAACCGGCCCGGCCCAGCACCTCGACCGCCCGGGAGAACACCACCGGCTCCCGGAGGCTCGCGTACCAGTACCCGGCATCCAGTTCCGGGCCTTCGACAAAGTCGCCGGTCATTGCCGACACCATCGGCACCCGACCCGGCCGCGGGGCGATCCCGTCCAGCAGTTCCAGGATCCGCGCCCGCAGCTCATCCACCTGAGGACCGTGCGAGGCGTAGTCCACCGGCAACATCCGGGCTCGAACACCGTCCCGTTCACACCCGGCCAGCACCCCGGCGAGCGCCTCCAGATCACCCGACACCACCGTCGCACCGGGGCCGTTCGCAGCCGCCACCGACACCCGACCACCCCAGGGCGCCACCCGGCCCCGCACTGTGGAAACGGACTCGGCGATCGAGAGCATCCCGCCACGACCCGACAAGGCGACCAACGCTCGGCTACGCAGCGCCACCACCTTCGCCGCGTCCTCCAGCGACAGGATCCCGGCCACCACCGCCGCCGCGATCTCTCCCTGCGAGTGACCGACCACAGCATCCGGATCCACCCCGGCGGCCTGCCACACCGCCGCCAACGACACCATCACCGCCCACAACGCCGGCTGCACGACATCCACGCGGTCGAACGCCGGGGCACCCTCCCGGCCGGCGAGGACATCGTCCAAGGACCAGTCCACGTACGGAGCGAGGGCCTGTGAGCATTCGGCCAGCCGAGCCGAGAACACCGGTGAGGACGCCGCCAGCTCTCGGCCCATCCCGGCCCACTGCGAACCCTGCCCCGGGAACACGAAGACCACCGGGTCCGTCACACCGGCCACGCCACTGACCAGGCCGGACGCCGGTCGCTCCGCGACCAGCGCCGACAGCCCGGCAACCAGGTCATCGGTGTTGTCACTCGTGACGACGGCCCGGTGCTCGAACATCGACCGGGTCGTCCCCAGCGACCAGCCGACATCGACAGGATCGAGGTCCCGATGCCGCGCCAGGTAGTCAGCCAGCCGGGCCGCCTGTGCCCGCAGGCCAGCGGGAGTCTGGGCGGACACGAGCCAGGCCGTCCCGTCCAACAGCACCGAATCCGGCCCGATCAGCCCGTCGTCGCCAATCTCGGGCTCGGCGTCGGCCGGGGGTTCTTCGAGGATGATGTGGGCGTTGGTGCCACTGATCCCGAACGACGAGACACCGGCCCGGCGCACCCGCCCGTTCACCGGCCACGGCTGGGCCTCGGTCAGCAGCCGGATGTCACCCTCGGTCCAGTCGACGTGGGTGGTCGGATGGTCGGCGTACAGGGACTGAGGCAGCACACCGTGGTGCAGGGCCAGGACCATCTTGATGATCCCGGCGGCGCCGGCCGCATGCTGGGCGTGCCCGATGTTCGACTTCACCGAACCAAGCCACAGCGGACGCCCCTCCGGACGGTCCTGCCCGTACGTCGCCATCAACGCCTGCGCCTCGATCGGGTCACCCAACACCGTGCCGGTGCCGTGAGCCTCGACCACGTCCACCTCGGCCGGAGACAGCTGGGCGTTGGCGAGCGCGGCCCGGATGACCCGCTGCTGGGACGGACCGTTCGGCGCCGAGAGTCCGTTGGACGCACCGTCCTGGTTGATCGCGCTGCCGGCCACCACGGCCAGCACCGAGTGACCGTTGCGACGGGCGTCCGAAAGCCGTTCCAGTACGACCACTCCGGCGCCTTCGGCCAGGCCCATCCCGTCGGCGTCGGCCGAGAAGGGCTTACACCGCCCATCCGTGGCAAGGGCTCCCTGCTGGGAGAAACCGATGAACTCGACCGGATCGACAATCAGCATCACACCACCGGCCAGCGCGAGATCACACTCACCTGCTCGCAAGGCCTGAGCGGCCAGATGCAACGACACCAGCGCCGAGGAACACGCCGTGTCGACGGTGACAGCGGGGCCTTCGAGGCCGAGTGTGTAGGACACCCGCCCGGAGATCACACTGGTGACATTGCCGGTGATCAGATGCCCGGCCGAATCGTCGTCGAACCCGGCCTGCCCGGAGTAACCGGACGCCGCCGCACCGGAGAAGACCCCGGTGAGTGAGCCACGCAGGGACACAGGGTCAATCCCGACGTGCTCCAACGCTTCCCACGATGTCTCGAGCAGGAGCCGTTGCTGCGGGTCCATCGCCAGCGCCTCACGGGGGCTGATCCGGAAGAACGCCGGGTCGAAGTCCGCCGCCCCGGCCACAAAGCCACCTTCACCGGCAGCCGGAGCCCCCACCGAACTCGAGATGGTGTCCACGAGACCGGTGATGTCCCAGCCCCGATCAGTGGGGAATCCACCGATCGCGTCCCCTCCGGCGGACAACAGCTCCCACATCGCTTCGGGGCTATCCACTCCACCGGGGAACCGGCAGCCCATCCCCACGATCACCACCGGATCGGTGGCCGACACGGGAACAACCCGGGAAACCGTCGACGGGAGCTGCTGGGTGCCCATCAGCTGGGCCACGATCTGCCGGGCCAGCACCACCGGCGACGGGTAGTCGAACACCACCGTCGAAGGCAGCCGCAGACCCGTGGCCTGGTTCAGCCGGCCGCGCAGGTCCACTGCGGTCAACGAGTCGAAACCCATCTCCCGGAAAGCTCGACCCGCCTCCACCTGCTCGGCCGAGTCGAAGCCCAGTACCGCCGCCGCGTGACCACTGACCAGCTCGGTGACAACCCGTTCCCGCTGCCCGTGGGACAATCCGGCCAGCCGCTCCAGCAGCGCCGCCACCTCCCCCGACGTCACCACAGCCGGGCCGGACTCGACCTGCCGCGCCTCAGGGATGCCCTCCAACAACGGCCAGGACCGCGCCGCGTTGAACACGGCCGAGAACCGAGGCCAATCCACATCCGCTACCGACAACACCGTCTCGTCATCGGCAAGCACTTGACCCAGCACCGCCAGCGCCCGCTCCGGGTCCAGCAACCGCAAGCCCTGACGCCGCAGCCGCTCCGGAACCAGGCTCAGCGGCAATGCCGGCTCGGTCGAGTCCGCGGAGTCGTCGAAACGGCCGCCGGAGCTCCACACCCCCCATGCCACCGACGTGGCCGGCAGACCACGGGCACGCCGGTTCTCCGCCAGCGCATCGAGGTGGGCGTTGGCCGCGGCGTACGTTCCATGCTCGCCGACCCCCCAGCTCGCGGTGATGGAGGAGAACAACACAAAGGCATCGAGATCCAGGTCCGCCGTCAGCTCGTCCAGATGCCGGGCACCGCCGACCTTCACGCCCAGAGCCAGGGCGAGCTGCTCGACGTCAGCCTGGTCCAGAGCCATCAACTCCACCGCCACCGCGGCGTGGATCACCGCGGACAACCGAGGAGCGACCGTCGGGATCCAGGCCAACAGCCCGGCCAGCGCATCCCGGTCCGCGACGTCACAGGCGACCATCGAGACCGCGGCACCCGCCTCTGCCAACAACGCGGCGAGCATGGCCGCGCCCGGCGCCCCCGAACCCCGGCGGCCGGCCAACACCACGTGCGGGACTCCGGCGTCGGTCAACCAGGTGGCCAAGTCCGGACCGATCGCGCCGCCGGCCCCAGTCAGAAGCACGGTGCCCTTCGGCACCCAACCGCCGGAGCCGGCATCACGGGGGGTGGCCCTGACCAGGCGTCGTGCGAGCACACCAGCGGTCCGGATCGCGACCTGGTCCTCGCTGCCGTCGGCCAGGACTCTGGCGAGCTGGACCGCCGACCGGTGGTCCAGAACCGGCGGCAGGTCGATCAGGCCGCCCCACCGGTCCGGGTGCTCCACGCCGGCGGTCCGGCCCAGCCCCCACACCTGGGCCTGCACCGGGCTGGCCAGCACATCGGTGGAGCCGGTCGTGACGGCACCCTGCGTGACCGCCCACAGCGGAGCGGTCGTCCCGGCATCACCCAAGGCTTGGACCAGCGCCAGCGACCCGGCGACGCCGGACGGGACCACGGGTCGATCGGCCAGCGGCGTCTCATCGAGGCCGAGCAAGGAAAGGACCCCGGCCAGCGGCCCTGAGCCAAGGGCTTCGCCGAGCCGCGCGGAGAGCGAGTGCCGGTCCAGGTCGGTCGCGGGGACCTCGGCGAGCACCACGTGCGCGCCCCGCTCGTTCAGCGCCTGCTCGCAGGCCGACACCAGCTCACCGCCGACCAGCTCGGCCGGAACCACAACCAGCCAGGTCCCGGACAGTACGGCCGCGCCGGGATCGCGCACCGGGATCCAGGAGATCCGGTACCTCCAGTCCGCCGTCAGCGACTCGTCCCGTTCCCGCTGCCGCCACGACGCCAGCGCCGGCACCAACTCGCCCAGCGCCGTTCCGTCCACCGAAAGCGCCTGCGACAGACCATCCAGATCACCGGCCTCGACCGCGGACCAGAATCGGCCCTCGGCCGCCGAACCGCCATCACCGTTGACCGCTCTGGCCACCACCGGCTTCGGCCAGTACCGCTGACGCTGGAACTGGTACGTCGGCAGTTCCACCCTCGGCGCCACCGGCAACACGGTGGTCCAGTCCACGGCCACGCCGTGCACGTGCACCTCGGCCAGCGAAGCCAACAACCGGGCCGGACCACCGTCCTCCCGACGCAACGTCCCGGTCACCACCGGCACCGGCCGGAACGGATCCTCGGAGTCCTCGGAGTCCGCGAGATCCTCCAGCGTGGCCGCGATCGACGCCGTCAGCACCGGATGCGGGGAAACCTCGACGAACACGCCATGACCCGCCCGGTCCAGCACCTCGACCGCCCGGGAGAACTCCACACTCGCCCGCAGGCTGGCATACCAGTACCCGGCATCCAGCTCGAGGCCTGCCAGGAACTCGCCAGTCATCGCCGAGACCATCGGCAGCCGCGCCTGCTGAGGAGCAATACCGTCGAGCAGCCCCAGGATCTCCTCCCTCAGCTGGTCCACCTGAGGGCCGTGCGAGGCGTAATCGACCGGCAGCATCCGAGCCCGGACACCGTCGCGCTCGCAGTCGGCGAGCAACGTGGCCAGGACATCCAGGTCCCCGGAGACGACCGTCGCCGCCGGCCCGTTCACCGCGGCTACCGACACCTGCCCGTCCTGGAACCCACGCCGCGCCACCCGGTTCTCCACCTCGGCGACGGGAGTGGCGATCGACAGCATCCCGCCACGACCCGACAGCGCGAGCAGCGCCCGGCTGCGCAACGCCACCACCTTCGCGGCGTCCTCCAGGCTCAGGATCCCGGCCACCACAGCCGCCGCGATCTCACCCTGCGAATGCCCCAACACCGCATCCGGAACCACCCCGGACGCCTGCCACACCGCCGCCAGCGACACCATCACCGCCCACAGCACCGGCTGCACCACATCCACCCGGTCATAACCGGGCGCACCCTCACCACCAGCCAAGACCTCACGCAACGACCAGTCCACGTGAGGCGCGAGCGCCCACTCACACTCGGCCAACCGAGCCGCGAACACCGGACTCGAGACCGCCAACTCCCGGCCCATGCCGACCCACTGCGAACCCTGGCCCGGGAACACGAACACCAGCCGGCCACTACCACCGCGAGCCGGAACCAGCCCGGTCACCACACCAGCCGCCGGCTGGCCGGCCGCCACCGCCGACAACCCCGAGAGCAGCTCGCTCCGGTCCTGTCCGAAGGCCACGGCCCGATGCTCGAACACCGACCGGGTCGTGATCAGCGACCAGGCCACCTCGGCGACATCCAGCTCCGGACGGGCCGCCACGAACTCACCGAGCCGGCCGGCCTGCGCCACCAAGCCGGCACCGGACCGTGCCGAGA
>DATHIT010000892.1:0-5349 GCA_035489915.1 Pseudonocardia sp.
GCGCGTACTGGAGATACACCCCGGTGTTGCCGTTGAACGACACCATCCGGTCCGGGTCGAAGGTGTAGTCCTTGGTGCGCGAGGTGGACAGGTCGGCGTACTTCACCGCGCCGATCCCGGCCTGCCGGGCCACCGTCTCCAGCTCCTCCTGGCTGAGCGTGTGCGGCTTCGTCTCGATCTCCGCGCGGGCCCGATCCACCGCCTCGTCCAGCAGCTCGATCAGCCGCACGGTGCCGCCGGCGCGGGTCTTGAACGGCTTGCCGCCCGGGCCGAGCACGTTTCCGAAGCTGACGTGCACCGCCTCCACGTCGTCGGTCAGCCAGCCGATCCGCCGAGCCGTCTCGAAGACCATCCGGAAGTGCAGGGCCTGCGGCGCGCCCACCACGTAGAGCAGCCGGTTGACCTTCAGGTCCCGAATCCGGTAGCGAATGGTGGCCAGGTCGGTCGCCGCGTAGCCGTAGCCGCCGTCGCTCTTGCGCACGATCAGCGGCACCGGCGAGCCGTCCGCCCCGGTGACGTCGTCGAAGAACACGCACAGCGCGCCGTCCGAGATCACCGCGACGCCGGCCTGCTCCAGCTCGGCGGCCACCTCGCCCAGGTACCCGTTGTAGCTGGACTCACCGGCGGAGTGCTCGACGGTCAGCGACACGCCCAGGTAGTCGTAGATGGCCTGGAACGCCTTCTCCGACTCGGCCACCAGCTCGCGCCACACCGTCAGGGTGGCCTCGTCGCCGGACTGCAGGGTGACCACCCGGCGGCGGGCCCGGTCGGCGAACTCCGGGTCGGCGTCGAACTCGGCCCGGGCCAGCCGGTAGAGCCCGTCCAGCGCGGAGACGGTGCCCAGGTCGCCCTCGTCGAGGTCGCCGGCCCGCCACTTCGCGTCCGGGTGCTCGTCGATGTACTGGATCAGCATGCCGAACTGGGTGCCCCAGTCGCCAAGGTGGTTCTGCCGGATCACCTCGGCGCCCAGGTGCTCGAGCAGCCGGGCCAGCGCGTCCCCGATGATCGTGGTGCGCAGGTGGCCGACGTGCATCTCCTTGGCGATGTTCGGCGAGGAGTACTCGACCACGGTGCGGCGGCCCAGTTGCGGGGTGCCCACGCCCAGCCGCTCATCGGCCAGCCGGGCGGCCACCTGCGACCAGATCGCGTCGTCGGTGACGGTCAGGTTGAGGAAACCGGGGCCGGCCAGCTCCACCCCGAACCGCCCACCGGTCTGCTCGCGCAGCGCGGTGGCGATCGAGTCGGCCACCTCGCGGGGCTTCGCGCCCATCTTCTTGGCCAGCGAGAGCGCCGCGTTCGCCTGGAAGTCGGCGCGCTCGGAACGTCGCACCAGCGGGTCGGCCTCGGCCAACTCGGCCGGCAGCACCGCACCCATCGCTCGCGCCACCGCGTCCCTGGTCACGTCCTCCAGCGAACGCACGTCCGGCGATACTGGTGACACTTCAGTCACGCATTTCCTCCATGATCGGGCCGCGCCCGTAGATCCCTCAACCGTTCCGATGGTAGTCCGCGCCGGCGCGGGCACCGTCCGTCGGTGCCCAGCCCCGGCGCTCCCGCCGCCGGCCGATCCTCCGCTCGGCGCGCCTCCCACCGGGCCCAGCCGGACCGGGCCACCATTTCCATGATCGCGCCACTGGGCCGTTCGAGCATCAATCACGCAACGCGGAGGTACCCCGATGGGCACGCTGGTATGGGTGTTGCAGATCTTGCTCGCGGTGATCTTCGTCGCCGCCGGGCTGGTCAAACTCATCCGGCCGAAGGCCGATCTGCGCGCGCAGATGGGCTGGGTGGACGACTACTCGGACAACGCGGTGAAGGGCCTCGGCGCGGTCGAGGTACTGGCCGCGATCGGGCTGATCCTGCCCGCGCTGACCGGGATCGGCACGGTCTTCATTTCGCTGGCCGCCATCGGCATCGTGCTGCTGATGATCGGCGCCGCGATCACCCACGGCCGCCGCAAGGAGTACCCGTTCGTCGCGGCCAACGTGGTACTGATCGTGCTGGCGCTCATTGTGGCCGTGGCCAGGTTTGGCGCCTACTCCCTGTAGCACTCTGTACGCCATGGAAGTCCTGTCCAGCCGCGTGCTGCTGCACCCCACCGACCCGGACCGCAGCCGGGAGTTCTACCGCGACCAGCTCGGCCTGGCCGTCTACCGCGAGTTCGGCTCCGGCCCGGCACGAGGCACGGTGTTCTTCCTCGGCGGCGGGCTGCTCGAGCTGTCCGGCCGAGCCGAGCAGCCGGCCGGGCCAGCGATCGCGCTGTGGCTGCAGGTCCGCGACCTGGCGGCCACCCATCGGGAGCTGGCGGCCAAGGGCGTGCCGGTGATCCGGGAACCGAAGCGCGAACCGTGGGGGCTGGACGAGATGTGGATCGCCGACCCGGACGGGGTCCGCATCGCCGTGGTCGAGATCCCGGAGGACCACCCGTTGCGCCGCCGCTCGAGCTGACCCGGCTAGCGCCCTGCGTCCGAAGTCCTTGCTAGATATCCGGTGATCCAGATGGATGCATCGCAAGGCGGAGGAGGGGCCGATACCGCTGTTGTATCGGCGCCGACGACAACGCAGCGAGGCGCCATCTGGGCGCCGGAGATCGGCAAAAGACTTCGGACGCCGGGCGCTAGCTGAGCACCGAGGTGCGCAGGTGGGACCACAGGAAGGTGGTCGCGTCCAGCGGCGCCGGTGGGCGCATGACGCGTTTGACCGGGGAGGCGGGACGGGCGCCGGGCCATTCGTGGCCCAGCCCGCTGACCACTGCGAGGGTCACGTTGCGGTCGCCCGAGCAGGTCCAGGTGCTCAGCTGCACCGAGGGCCGGTCGGTCCGCTTGGGCATTGGCGCGCACTTGTCGGCGGCCACGAACGGCGCCAGCGAGACGGCCACCGACGGGTAGTCGTAGTGCGAGACGCTCTTCGGGCCCACTCCGCCGCTGATCGGCACGCTCCGATCGGCGGTGCCGTGCACGGCGACCACGGTGATCGCCGGCGCGGGCTGACACGGCGCGACCAGCGCACCGGCCACCGGCCCGATGCCGGCCAGGTCCTCGGGGCGGGCGCAGGCCCAGGCGTAGGCCATCATCGCGCCGTTGGACATGCCGACCGCGTAGACCCGGCGCGCATCCACGCCGTCCTCGGCCACCAGCTGCGCCACCAGCCCGTGCAGGAACCCGAGGTCATCCACGTGCCGGGCGTGCGGGGCGCCGCAGCAGAACCCGGCGTTCCAGTACCTGCCGAAGCCGTTCGGGTACGCGACCTCGAAGCCCTCCCGGTCGGCCAGCGCGTCCCAGCCGAACGTGCTGCGCACCTGCTCCCCGGTGCCACCCGCGCCGTGCATGACGACAACCAGCGGGGAGTTGCGGGCCAGCCCGGTCGGCCGGTGCACGATCGCGGTCCGAGGGCCGACCGCCGAGGCCAACGTCACCGTCCGGTTCACCGGGGCGGTAGGGGCGTCGGCGACCGCGGTCAGCCCAGTAGCGCAGCCGGCCACCACCATGGCCAGGATGGCCACCGCACCGGCCCATCGGGCCGCCCCCATGCGCATGCTCACTTTGATACCAGGCGCGGAGCACCCCGAAGGACACAATTGGCTACGAACCCGTGACAGAAAATGTCGGACGCCGGACTATCCCCCGCCGCGGCTGCCCGTCGAACCGCGCTCACCTGGGCATCCGCCGCCAGATCGCCCGGGGCAGCAGCCGCATGACGGCGAACACCGGCCTCAGGACCGAGGGCACCCACACCTCGCCGCGACCGGACCGCAGCGCCCGCACGGTGGCCGTGGCGACCTGGTCGGGGGTGCTGGAGAACGGCGCCGGGGACATCCCCTGGGTCATCCGCCCGACCACGAACCCCGGCCGGACCAGCAGCAGCCGTACCCCGCTGCCGGCCAGCGCGTCGGCCAGGCCGCTGGCGAACCCGTCCAGGCCGGCCTTCGCCGAGCCGTACACGTAGTTGGCCCGCCGCACCCGCACGCCGGCCACCGAGGAGAACACCACGATGGTGCCCCGGCCCTGGGCGCGCAGCAGGTTGGCCAGCTCGGTGAGCACGCCGACGTGCGCGGTGTAGTCGGTGTGCACCACAGCCAGCGCGTGGCCCACGTCGCGCTCCGCCCTGGCCTGGTCACCGAGCACGCCGAAGGCCACCACGACCACGTCCAGCGCGCCGACCAGGCCGATCACCTTGTCCAACACGGCCCGCTGCGCGGCCAGGTCGTCCGCGTCGAACTCCACCCGGTGCACCGTCGTGGCGCCCTCGGCGCGCAGCGACCGTTCCTGCTCATCCAGCGTCTCCGAGCGAAGGGCGGCCAGCACCACCGTCCTGGCCCCGCCGGCCACCAGCCGACGCAGCACGGCGAGCCCGATCTCGCTGCGGCCGCCGAGCAGCAGCACGGCGCCCGGCTCAGCTGCGCGCTGCGGCTCGGTCACCCGTCGAGCTTCGCAGCCGGAGATCGCCCGGCCGCGCCCGGGGGGTCAGGCCGTTGCGGTTGGCCTGGCTGCCATGTCCTCGGCGACCGAACCGGGCTGGCGGCCAGGACTGCGCCAGGCGAGCAGCAGGACAATCGCGAGCAGCTCCGCGCCGATCGGGACGAACAGGCCGGCGGTCACCCCGCTGGCGTTGGCGCCCTGGCCGACCAGGTACGGGCCGGCGAACCCGCCGAGGTTCCCGATCGAGTTGACCACGGCCACGCCGACGGCCGCGTGCGCACGGGAGATGCCGGTTGTGGCCATCGCCCAGAACGGCGGCAGGTAGGCGAAGCCCCCGATGCCGGCCAGGCACAGGCCGACCATGGCCACCCCCGGGCTGCCCCGGAAGACGACCACGATGGTCAACCCGACGGCGGCCATCCCGGCAGCCGCGATCACCAGGTAGCGGCGTTCCTTCGCCGCCCGGGAGAGCCGGGCCACAACCAGGATGCCGATCGCGGCGCAGACGAACGGCAGCACCGCGTGCCAGCCAATCGCGGTCGACGAGTACGACGGGTTGATCTGCTTGATGATCAGCGGCAGGAACAAGGTGAACCCGTAGCTGCCGGTACACGTCATCAGGTAGATCGCGGCCAGGTGCAGCACCCGGGGGTTGCGTAGCGCGGCGAGCTGGGCACGCGCGCCGTGATTCGTCTCCGGCCCCTGCTCCGCGTCCAGCTGGGCAAGGAGCCAGTCCCGCCGCCGTGGCGCCAACCAGGACGCGGTCCGGGGCGAGTTGGGCAGCAGCACTAGCGTGACGATCCCGACCAGAATCGCGGGTACCCCGGTCAGTATGAACAGCCAGCGCCAGCCGCCGAGGCCGAACCAGTGCGCGTGGTCCAAGATCACCCCGCCGCACAGCCCACCGACGATGAACGAGGTGGGCTGGGCC
>DATHIT010000893.1:0-3653 GCA_035489915.1 Pseudonocardia sp.
GATCTGCTGCTGCACGGTGACGTCGAGCGCCGAGGTCGGTTCGTCGGCGATGAGCAACTCCGGCCGGCAGGCCAGGGCGATCGCGATGAGCACGCGCTGGCGCATGCCGCCGGAGAATTCGTGCGGGTACTGCCGCGCCCGCCGCTCCGGCTCCGGCAGGCCCACCTCCCCCATGATCTCGACGGCCCGCGCGGCCGCCTCGCGCCGAGTCGCCAGCCCGTGGGTCACCAGGGTTTCCGCGACCTGCCGGCCGACCCGCAGAACGGGGTTGAGGTTGGACATCGGGTCCTGCGGGACGAGCCCGACCTCGCGGCCGCGCAGCTGGCGCAGCCGCGCCTCGCCGGCGTGCGTGATGTCCTCCCCGCGCAGCAGGATCCGGCCGCCGGTGATCCGGCCGCTGCCCGGGAGCAGACCCATCACCGCGTGCGCGGTGGTCGACTTGCCGGAGCCGGACGCGCCGACCACCGCCACCCGCTCCCCCGGCATCACCCGCAGGTCAACGCCGTGCACGACGGTGTCACCGCCGAACGCAACCCTCAGGTTGTCGATCTCCAACAGCGGCGAGACGCCGGTGTCCGTCGGCCCGGCGCCCATCAGCGGCCCTCACTCACGGTCTTCGGGTCCAGCGCGTCCCGCAGGGCATCGCCGAACAGGTTGAAGCCCAGGCAGATCAGCGCGAGGGCGATGCCCGGGAAGACGCCCGGCCACAGCGTCCGGAACAGGTACTGCTGGGCGTCGGAGAGCATGATGCCCAGGCTGGGCGCGGGTGGCTGGATGCCGAGGCCGAGGAAGGACAGCACCGCCTCGCCGAGCACCGCCGCGGGCATGATCACCGTGGCCTGCACGATGATCGCGGACAGCGCGTTGGGCAGGATGTGCTGGCCGAGGATCCGCCACGGCCCGGCATCCATCGACCGGGCGGCGAGCACAAAATCGCTGTCGGCCAGTCGCAGCGTTTCGGCCCGCACCACCCGGATCATCGTCGGAATGTTCGCGATGCCCAGCGCGATTGCGGCGTTGCCGAGCCCGCCGCCGTTGATCGCGGCCAGCCCGACGGCCAGGACGAGGAACGGGAAGGCCAGCATCAGGTCGGCCAGCCGGGAGACCAGCGCGTCCAGCCTCCGCCAGTACCCGGCGGCCAACCCCAACGGCACCCCGGCGGCGACGGCGAGCAGCACCGACAGCAGCCCGACCTCGAGCGACGTGCGGGTGCCGTAGAGGACCCGGGAGAGTACGTCGCGGCCCAGGTCGTCGGTGCCGAGGGCGAACCCGACGGTGGCGGGTTGCTGGAACGGCGTGGTGAAGTGCACCTCGGCGGGCGGGTAGGGCGCGAGCAGCGGAGCGAACACCCCACCCACCACGACCACGAGCAACAGGACCCCGCCGACCACACCGGCCGGGTTGTGCAGCAGGGTGCGCAGGGCCCGCCCTCGGATCCGCGCGGGGCTGGCGTCGACGGGCACGGCGAGCGTGGTCACGTGGACCTCCCGGAAACCCGGATGCGCGGATCGATCACCGTGTAGAGCACGTCGACCAGCAGGTTGATCACGATGTAGGCGGCGGTGATGACCAGTACGACGGCCTGGAGCACCGGGTAGTCCCTGGTGAACACCGAATCCAGGGTGAGCTTGCCGACCCCGGGCAGCGCGAAGATCCGCTCGGTGACCACCGCGCCGGCGATCAGGCCGCCGAGCTGCAGGCCCACCACCGTGGTCACCACGATCAGGCTGTTGCGCAGCCCGTACCGGAACACCACGGCGGCCCGGCCGAGGCCCTTCGCCCGCGCGGTCCGCACGTAGTCCGCGTTGAGCGCGTCCACCATCGAGGAGCGGGTCTGCCTCTGCACCACCGCGGCGTGGGCGACGCCGAGGATCATCGCCGGCAGCGTCAGGTAGTAGACCGCGCGCAGCGGGTCCCGCAGCGGCGACACGTATCCCGACGCGGGGAACCAGCCCAGCTGCACGGCCAGGTAGACGATGGCCAGGATGCCCAGCCAGAACGTCGGCACGGACAACGCGGCCAGCGAGAAGCCGTTCGCCAGCCACTCCGGCCAGCGCCCCCGGTACACCGCGGCGAGCACTCCGCCGGCCATCCCGGCGAGCACCGCGATGATCATCGCGTAGACCGCGAGCTGGACGGTGACCGGCAGCGTTGCCCCGATCATCTGGGTGACCGGGATGCCGGTACGGGTGGAGCGGCCGAGCTCACCGGTGAGCGCGTTGCCGACGAACTTCAGGTACTGCACCGGCAGCGGCTGGTCGAGCCCGAGCTGGGCGCGCACCGCGGCGAGCGCGGCCTCATCGCCTTCCTCCCCGGCCATCGCGAGCGCCGGGTCACCGGGCAGCGCCCGGACGCCCACGAACACCACGATCGAGGCCAGCACGAGTGTCAGCGCGGACTGCCACAGCCGGTGGAACAGGTAGCGCCCCATCGATCAGCCCTCCTGGTCCCTGACAAACGCGGCCCGGGCGAGCCGGACCACCCCGTCGGAGTAGACCTCGATGCCGGTCAGCTGGGTGGAGTGCACAGTCAGGAGGCGCCGCCGGTAGGTGTAGACGATCGGGTTGTCCCGCTGGATCACCTGGGTCGCCCGGCCGTAGAGCTCGGCCCGCCGCGCGGTGTCGATGCTCCGCGACGCCTGGGCCAGCAGATCGTCCAGCTCCGGCGAGGAGTACCCGCCGTAATTGGCCGACGCCTGGGTGCCCAGGAAACGCGTCGTGTTGCCGTCCGGGTCGATCCGGCCGGACCAGCCCAGCTGCAGCAGCTCGAAGTCGCCACGGATCTCCACGGCCAGCAGCGTGGAGTACTCGACCGGCACGATCTGTAGGTCGAACCCGCCCTCGGCCACGCTGGCCTGCAGCGCCTGGGCGTAGCGCAGCTCGTCCTGGGTGTTGGTGACCTGCATGGCCACCTTCAGCGGCGTCGGCACGCCCGCCTCGGCAAGCAGCCGCCGCGATCGGGCCGGGTCGTACGGCGGGCACGCGTCGCTCGCCGGCGAGGCGTAGGGCGACTGTGGCGCGATCGGCGAGCACGCGGATTCGAACCAGTTGTTGAACACCGTGGCCACCAGGGTCTGCCGATCAATGGCGCTGGCGAACGCCTCCCGGACCCGGGGATCGCGGCCCAGCGGGGTATCGATCGGCTTCGGCGGCTTGCCCGCGCCGTCCACATTGCCGGTGTTGATCGTGACGCCCTGGTAGCCGAGCGAGCCGGACTGCAGCACGTGCAGGTTCCGGTCCTTGGCCAGCGCGTCCACGTCCTGTGGGGAGATGGTGTCGGCCACCTGGACGTCCCCCGAGCGCAGGTTCGCCGCACGGGTCACGGTGTCCGGCATGATCCGGTAGGTGATGGCGTCCAGGTGCACCCGCGCGGCGTCGTAGTAGAGCGGGTCCCGGACCACGTCGATGGAGGTCTGCGGCACGCGCCCGGCGAACTTGAACGGCCCGATGCACACCGGGTGGTCGCCGAAGTTGCTGCCCGCCTCGGCCAGCGCGGCCGGCGACATGATCATGCCGGCGCGGTCCGCCAGGGCGGCGGTGATCGGCGCGAACGGCTGCTTGAACCGCAGCACGACGTGCTCGGCGTCGGGGGCTTCGATGCCGGTCAGCGGGCCCATCTCGCTCCGCCGCGCCGAGCCCTTCAAGGTCAGGTGC
>DATHIT010000894.1:0-7941 GCA_035489915.1 Pseudonocardia sp.
CCAGAGCATCGAGGGCGGCATTGGCGGCCGCGTAACCGGACAGCTGGGCGCTGCCCCAGATCGCGGCACCGGAGGAGAACACCACAAACGCGTCCAGGTCCGCGCCCGCCGTGAGCTCGTCCAGGTAGGTCGCGCCACCGACCTTGGCCTCCGCCACCGCGGCCAAGTCCGCCAGGCTCGTAGCCTCCACAGCCCCGCCCCCGCCCACACCGGCGGCGTGCATGATCGAGCTGAGGCGGGGGCCGGTGGCACCGATCCAGTTCAGCAGGCCGGCCGTCTGGGCGCGGTCGCCGACGTGACCCGCGAGGACAGCCACGTCGGTGCCGGCGGCGGCAAGCTCGGCAGCCAAGGCCGGGACCCCGACCGCGGCCGGACCGGACCGGCTGGACAACACCAGCCGGGCCGCGTCGCGCCCGGTCAGCCAGCGGGCCACGTGCCCGCCAACACCACCGGTACCACCGGTCACCAGGACGCTGCCGGCCGGCTTCCACTCGCGCCCCGACCGGGCCAGGCGGCCGGTATGGACCAGGCGTCGGCCCAGCACCCCCTCCGGCCGGATCGAGACCTGGTCCTCCCCACACCCGGCCAGCACCGCGGCCAGCCGACCGGCCGACCGCGCATCCCAACCCTGGGGCAGGTCGATCAGGCCACCCCACCGGTCCGGATGCTCGAGACCGACGACACGGCCGAACGCCCAGGTCTGTGCCTGAACCGGACCGATCGGCAAATCACCGGCACCGGCCGCGACCGCACCCGAGGTGAGCACCCACAACGGCGCACCGATCCCGGCATCACCCAGGGCCTGGACCAGACCCATCGTCGCGGCCAGACCATTCGGAACCACCGGCGACCCGGGCAGCGGCGACTCATCCAAAGCCAGCAGCGACACCACTCCGGCCAGCTCCGGGCCTTGATCCGGCTCGACGCCGTCCTCGGCCGCCGGGGCGAGCACCTCACCGATGTGGCCGGCCAACACCTGCCGGTCGCCCTCACCCTCAGCGACCTCGGTGAGGAGCACCTGCGCGCCGTGTTCTGTCAACGCCTGTACGCACCGCTGGGTGTGGACCGTGCCCGTCCCACCGGCCGGGGCGACCACCAACCAGGTCCCGGACACGGTCGCGGAGCTGGGCACCGCGACCGGGGCCCAGGTGATCCGGTAGCACCAGTCCGCGACCGTCGACTCGCCGCGGGCACGTTGGCGCCAAGCGGCCAGTGCCGGCAGCACCTCGCTCAGGTGGTCCTCGGCCACGGCAAGCGTCTGGGTCAGGCCGTCCAGGTCGCCGCCCTCGACCGCGGCCCAGAACTCACTCTCGGCCGCCGGGACCGCACTCGACGCAACCGGAACCTGCGCCGGCTCGGGCCAGTACCGCTGCCGCTGGAAGGCATACGTCGGCAACCCGATACGCTGCCCAACCGGCAGCACCCTCGCCCAGTCCACAACCACGCCCTGGACGTGAACCTCGGCGAGTGACGCCAGCAACCGCGCCGGACCACCGTCATCGCGCCGCAGGGTGCCGGTCACAACCGGTTCCCGCACCGCGCCCGGGCCTTCGGCGGGATCAGATCTCTCCCGGAGTTTTTCCAGGGTGTCGGTGACAGCCGCGGTCAGCACCGGGTGCGCGGAGGCTTCGATGAACACCCCGTACCCGGCCCGGCCCAACACCTCGACCGCCCGGCTGAACTGGACGCTCGACCGCAAGCTGGCGTACCAGTACCCGGCGTCCAGCTCCGCACCGGTCAGGAGCTCACCGGTCATCGCCGACACCATGGGCAGCTGTGCCGGGCGCGGGGCAATACCGTCCAGCGAGGTCAGAATTTCGGCACGCAGCTCGTCCACCTGCGGGCCGTGCGAGGCATAGTCCACCGGCAGCATCCGAGCCCGAGCACCGTTCCGCTCACAGTCTCTGAGCAGCTCCTCGAGCACTTCCGGAGCACCGGAGACAACTGTCGCCGCAGGGCCGTTCGCCGCCGCGACCGAGATCCGCCCACCCCACGGGACCATCCGATCGGACACCGCATCCACGGACTCCGCGATCGACAGCATCCCGCCGCGCCCGGACAGCGCGACCAACGCCCGACTGCGCAACGCCACAACCTTCGCGGCATCGTCCAGCGAGAGGACCCCGGCCACCACCGCCGCCGCGATCTCACCCTGCGAATGCCCCAGCACCGCATCCGGGACCACTCCGGCCGCCCGCCAGAACTCAGCCAGCGACACCATCACCGCCCACAACACCGGCTGCACCACATCCACCCGGTCAAAACCGGGCGCGCCCTCACCGCCGGCCAAGACGTCGGCCAAGGACCAGTCCACGTAGGGGGCCAATGCCTCACCACACTCGGCCAACCGAGCCGCGAACACCGGACAGGCCGCCGCCAACTCGCGCCCCATCCCCACCCACTGCGAACCCTGACCCGGGAACACGAAGACCACGCGCCCCCGGCCTCGGCCGGAGGGGACCGATCCGGAAACGACCCCGGCGGCCGGCGAGTCGGAGGCCACCGCGGCCAGGCCCGACAACAGTTCCGCCCGGCTCCGACCGGTGATCACAGCCCGCTGCTCGAACACCGATCGGCTGGTGGCCAGCGACCAGGCCACGTCCTCGACATCCAGGTCGGAATGCGCCGAAACCAGCTCGGCCAGTCGGGTCGCCTGCCGCGCCAACCCGGCACCGGTCCGTCCCGATACCAGCCACGCCGTGGTGGATCCGGTGAGCACGGGAACGGGCCTGGTCTCGGCCGGGGTCGGCGCAGTCGCGGCGGGAGCTTCCTCGATCAGCAGGTGGGCGTTGGTACCGCTGATGCCGAACGACGACACCCCGGCCCGACGCGCCCGCCCGTTGACCGGCCACGGCTGGGCCTCCGCCAGCAGCTGAATGTCCCCCTCGGTCCAGTCCACGTGGGAGGTCGGCTCGTCGGCATACAGCGACCGAGGAAGCTGCTGATGCTGCAACGCCAGCACAATTTTGATCACGCTGGCCGCCCCGGCGGCACACTGCGTGTGCCCGATGTTGGTCTTGACCGACCCGAGCCACAACGGCAGCCCGTCGGGGCGCTCCTGCCCGTAGGTCGCCAGCAGGGCCTGTGCCTCGATCGGGTCACCCAGTTTGGTTCCGGTCCCGTGAGCTTCGACCACGTCGACATCCGCCGGCGCCAGCCGGGCGTTCGCCAGCGCAGCCCGGATGACCCGCTGCTGGGAAGGTCCGTTCGGCGCGGTCAGACCATTGGAGGCGCCGTCCTGGTTGATCGCGCTACCCCGGATCACCGCCAGCACCGGATGCCCGTTCCGCTGAGCATCCGACAGTCTCTCGATCACCAGCATCGCCGCACCCTCGGCCATACCCATGCCGTCGGCCGACGCCGAGAACGCCTTGCACCGCCCATCCCCGGCCAGGACCTGCTGCTGGGAGAAACTCGCCAGCCCACCCAGCGTCGCCATGACCGTGACTCCGCCGGCCAGCGCCATCGTGCACTCCCCGGCCCGCAGCGCGGCCGTAGCCATGTGCAAGGCCACCAGCGAGGACGAGCACGCCGTGTCGATCGTGACCGCCGGCCCCTCCAGGCCCAGCGTGTACGAGATCCGCCCGGACATCACGCTGGCGGCCGTGCCGGTCACGAGGTGGCCGGCCAGCTCGGGCGGCAGACCAGCGCCGTACCCGGAGAATGTCGCCCCCACATAGACACCCGTCGAGGTGCCGCGCAGGGTCGCCGGGTCCAGACCGGCCCGCTCGAGCGCCTCCCACGACGTCTGCAGCAGCAGCCGCTGCTGGGGATCCATGGCCAGCGCCTCACGCGGGCTGATCCCGAAGAAGTCGGGATCGAACTCAGCGGCGCCACTGATGAACCCGCCCCGAGCGGTGTTCCTCTCGCCGGCGTTGGCGAGATCCTGGTCGGACAGGCTGGCGGCGTCCCAGCCACGGTCGCGCGGCAGCGGGGAGATCGCGTCGGTACCGGCGGCCAACAGCTCCCAGAATCCCTCGGGGTCTCCGACGTCGCCGGGGAAACGACAGCTCATGGCCACGATCGCGATCGACTCCTCCTCCGTGACCGCCGCGACGGGAGAAGAAGCCGTCACCAGGGCGTCCTCGCCGAGGAGCCGGCCCCGCAGGTGCTCGGCCAGGGCCAGGGCCGACGGGTGGTCGAACACCACCGTGGCCGGCAGGCGCAGGCCGGTGGCGGTGGCCAGCCGATTGCGCAGGTCGACCGAGGTCAGGGAGTCGAACCCCAGGTCACGGAACGCCCGCCGAGGCTCGATCGCCTCAGCCGACGTGTGCCCGAGCGCGGCGGCGGCGTAGCCGCAGACCAGGTCCAGCAGCAACCGAGTCCGGTCCGGCCCCGCACGTTCGGCCAGCTCCCGGCGCAGCGTCTCGGCAGCCGATCCTCCGCGAGCGCCGACGGCAGACGCGAGCGGCGGCCGGGCCGGGGCGCCGGTGAGCGCCCGCCACACGGGGGCAAGGTCGGCGCCCTGGGCGGCCTGCGCCCGGATCCCGGCCACGTCCAGCCGGGCCGGGATCAGCAGGGCGTCGTCGCGGGTTGCGGCCAGGTCGAGCAGAGCGCAGCCCTGCTCGGCGCTCAGCGGGCCGACGCCGCCTTGGACGATCCGGTCCACCTGTCGGGCGTTGAGCGTCCCGGTCAGGGCACTGGTGTCGGCCCACAGACCCCAGGCCAGCGAGATCGCGGGCAGCCCCGCCGCGCGCCGTTGCGCGGCCAGCGCGTCGAGGAAGGCGTTCGCGGCTGCGTAGTTGCCCTGACCGGCCGCCCCGGACGTCGCGGCCGCGGAGGAGAACAGGACGAAGGTGTCCAGGTCCAGCCCCGAGGTGAGCTCGTGCAGGTTCCAGGCGGCGTCGGCCTTGGGGCGCAGCACCGTGTCGATCCGGGCCGGCGTCAGCGATCCGATCACACCGTCGTCGAGGGCCCCGGCGGCGTGCACGACACCGGTGAGCTCGATCCCGGCCAGCACGGTGGCCAACGCCGACCGGTCGGCGGCGTCAACAGCGATGATCCGTACGTCGGCGCCGGCCTCGGCCAGGTCGGCGGCCAGGTCGGCGGCGCCGAGGGCGGCCGGTCCGGAGCGACTGGTCAGCACCAGCCCGGCGGCGTGTCCGGTCGTGGCCCAGTGCCGGGCGATCAGACCACCCAAGGTCCCGGTGCCACCGGTGATCAGAAGCCTGCCCGGCCGGGCGGAAACAGAAGCGGGCGGCACGGTCAGGACGATCTTGCCCACGTGCCGGGCCTGACTCATGAACCGGAACGCCTCCGGTGCCCGACGCACGTCCCAGGCCCGCATCGGAAGCTTCGCCAGCGTGGTGTCGTCGATCAGCCCGGTGACCTCGGTGAGAATCTCGGCGAGACGCTCCGGGGTGGCATCGCTGGTGACGAGCGTCCGGTAGTTCACTCCCGGGTGGTTCTGGGCAACCTCGGCCCGATCGCGGACATCGGTCTTGCCCGTCTCCAGGAACGTCCCGCCCCGGGGCAGCAGCCGCAGGGATGCGTCGGTCAGCTCACCGGCCAAGGCATTGAGCACGATGTCCATGCCCTCGCCACCGGTGGCCGCGAGGAAAGCGGTCTCGAACTCGGCGGTCCGCGACGAGGCAATGTGGTCATCGCCGAGCCCCATCGCCCGCAACGCGGGCCACTTGGCCGGGCTCGCCGTGGCGTAGACCTCGAGCCCCAGGTGCCGGGCCAACGAGACCGCGGCCAAGCCGACCCCACCCGCGGCGGCGTGCACGAGCAGCCGCTGCCCCGGCCGGGCGGCGGCCAGGTCGACCAGCGCGAGCCAGGCAGTCGAGTAGGCGACCGGCACGGTGGCGGCCTGGGCGAACGACCAGTCCGCCGGCATCCTGGTCACGAGGCGGGCGTCGGTGACCGTGAGCGGGCCGGCCCCGCCGGCGGCCATGCCGAGCACGCGGTCCCCGACCCGGACGTGGGCCACCGCCGGGCCGGCCTCGACGACGACACCGGCGACCTCGGAGCCGACCACCGCCTGGTCCGGATACCTGCCCTGGGTGATCAGGACGTCGCGGAGGTTCAGGCCGACGGCGCGGACCGCGATCCGGACCTCCCCGTCCGTCAGCGGCGCACTCGCCTCCGGGTGCGACACCAGGGCCAGACCGCCCAGCGTGCCCTGCTCGACAACGTCCAACCGCCACGGGCCGACCGTCGGCGGAACCAGCGGCGGTGTGGTCGAACGCACCAACCGCCGACCGAACGCGACGTGCTCACGGATGACGAGCTCCGGCTCACCGCAACCCAACGCGACGACCAGCGCACCGAAGGTCCCGCCGTCCGCAACGGTCGCCGGGAGATCGACCAGAGTCAGCCGCTCCGGATTCTCCGACTGCGCCGAGCGGACCAGGCCCCAGGCGGCCGCGGCCGGCAGGTCGGCCACCGCGGCACCGGCCTCAGTGGCCACCGCCCCCCGGCTCACGATCACCAGCCGCGCCGAGGCCAGCACGTCCAGGGCCAACCACTGCTGCACCAGCTCGAGTACCTCGGCCGTGAGGTGCCGGGCAGACTCCGCCGGATCCATCGCGGCGCCGGTCCGACCGGCGCCGGCGTCGAGCCCGGCGCCGCTCTCGATGTTGCTGTCGATGCTGGCGAACACCAAGTCAGGTGTGGCCGCGCCGACCTCGACGGCCTGGGCCAGCGCGGTCAGGTCGGCGAAGGTCCGCATCTCGGTGCCGGGCGCGGTGACGCCGGCGGCCAGCTCGAAGGGGTCGGCACCAAGGACGTCCCAGATCGCGGCGCCCGGGGTGACACCCGGGGTGACGCTGACCGGCGCCCATTCGATCGCGAACAGTGCGTCGTTGAGACCACCTCCGACCGGCTGCAACGCTCCAGCGGCGACCGGGCGCAGGACCAGCGAATCCGCGGAGACCACGAGCGTGCCGGCCGTGTCGGTCGCGACGAGCGCGATCCCGCCGCTGTCGACGTCCTGGCGCAGGCGGACCCGCAGCCGGGTCGCACCAGCCACGTAGCAGGACAACCCGGTCCAGGCGAAAGGCAGTAGAACCTCGTCCTGCCCGAGGGTGAACAGACCGGCCCAGGCGTCCGCGGCCAGGCCGGCGGCATGCAGGCACGAGTCGAGCAGCGCGGGGTGCAGGCCGAATCGAGCCGCATCGTCGGTCGCCTCGTCGGGCAGGGCCACCTCGGCGAAGACATCACTGCCGCGCCGCCAGGCCGCCCGCAGCCCCCGGAACGTCGGCCCGAAAGCGTAGCCGCCTTCGGCCTGTGCCTCGTAGTGACCGGTGAGGTCGACCGCCTCAGCATCCTGTGGCGGCCAGACCCGGAAATCGTCGTACCCCGGGTCCGTCGCCGGAATGGCAGAGGCGAGCAGCCCAGTGGCGTGCCGGGTCCACACCCCTTCGCCGGCCGACTCCTCGACCTGGCCGTACACCTCGACCGCCCGGTGCCCCCGCTCATCCGGGGCACTCACGATGACCTGCAGGCGGACCGCACCATCAGGCGGCAGCACCAGCGGCGCGGCCAGCGTCAACTCCTCGAGCCGAGGACAACCGGCCTGGAACCCGGCGCGCACAGCGAGCTCCACGAATGCCGTCCCGGGCAACAAAACAGTCCCGGCGACCGCATGGTCGGCCAGCCACGGCTGCGACCGGAGCGACAACCGCCCGGTGAACAACAGCCCCTGGCTACCGGCCAGGTCCACAGCCGCGCCCAACAACGGATGATCGGCCGCGCCCAACCCCAGGGAGGTTGCCCCGACCGCGCTGGCCGTCGCCGGTTTCGGCCAGTACCGCTGGCGCTGGAATGCGTAGGTCGGCAGCTCCACCCACGGCGCCGCCGGCAGGACCGTGGTCCAGTCGACGGCCACCCCGTGCACGTGCGCCTCGGCCAACGACGTCATCAGCCGGGCCGCACCCCCGTCATCGCGGCGCAGCGTCCCGGTCACCACCGGGGTCCGGCGCGGCACGCCCAACTCGC
>DATHIT010000895.1:0-6030 GCA_035489915.1 Pseudonocardia sp.
ATAGCTGATGCCGACCTTGGCGCCGGAAGCGATGGACATCGCCGGTCCTCCAAATGCAAAAAGGCCCGCCAAATGGCGGGCCCCTGGTAAGCCGGCGATGCTGCCGACTAGGGCTGGTAGCTGTGAGCGCGGTAGCCGATGAAGACCGGGATGCTGAACCAGGGCGGCTCAGTCATTGCCGGGGAGGTCTCCGCATAGGTGACCTCGACCGACAGGCCGCCTGCGGTCAGGACCGTGCCTGGCCGGAAGTGATCCATCAGGCCGTCGCACAGGATGTTGGCATCGCCGGCACCGGGCGTCGTATCCGCTGCAGCCGGGGTGAAGACCGTGATCTGGTAGTATCCGACATGGCGCACCAGCGCGGTCGGCCCGGTGGAGACGACGCGGCTCGACGCCGGCATCAGCGTGGGCTGTAGCCAGGCGGTGCCGATCACCGGTTTGAAGCCAATGTTCTCCCAGGCGATGTTTCCGACCAGGAAGCTCGCGAGATGGCCGTCAAATGCGGCCTGGATTGCACCGCGCATTTACGGGCGTATCGGGGTCCCGATGCTGGCGAGGAAGGCGCCATAGGCTTCGACGGTGATCCGGGCCATGCCCATCGGGGCCTGGCGCCACGACCAGCCTTCTTCGAGGGCTTTGATGTAGGGCAGGTTGTTGGTCAGCCACATGTGCCCGTCAGCGCCGGCCGATGCCAAGGCGAAGGCGGTGATCTTCCCGATCGTGATCTGGCAGGTCTTGTCTTTCATATCCCAGTCGAAGCCGCCGGCCGGCACGCCGAGGCTCGGCAGCCAGTTGGCGCGGGCGCGCCCGGTGTCGACGGGCGTCCGCACCACCACGCCGGAGAACACTTCGATGACGATCTTCCGGACAATATCCAGCAGGCTCACCTGCGTCGTCTTGGCGAAGCGGGCGAGGTCGAGTTGGAAGCTCGGCATGACCTATGGCGGTGGGGCGCTCAGTTCAGGAGGTAGGCATCGGCGAGGAATGCGCTGGACACGTCGAGACGAGCCCAGCCCCTGCCATCCATGGGATCGGTCAGGAACACCAGCGCCGTCTGAGGACGGCCCTCCCGGTCGGAGAGGACGTTGGTGATGATCCCGCTATGTTCTCCGTTGAGCACGACGCGATCCCCGACTTCGATCATCGGATGACAAGCTCCCATACGATTGCACTCCCCGCAGAAATGTCGTTTTGCAATACGATCTCGTAAACTTTGCCGTCAACCCCGAGCCGGTCGGTGGCCTGCGGATCGACGGTCAGATCGAAAGCATATGCCAATTGGTCGGTCGGCTCTACGATCAGATTGGTGCTGTAACGGCCCGTAGATATAGCGATGGAACTGAGCACCACACGGCACGGGTAGTGCAGAACCGTGCTGGTAGCCGTTTGGGACTGGGGGTCATAGGGGCCGGGCACGATTCGGGAGAGGTCGGCGTCTCGGACGAAATCTCCGAAACGGGGAAGTATTTGTAGGACCTTATCCCGGATTATTTGCTGGGTGATGGGCATTTTAGGCCCGTTCCAGCAGCAAGATTGCCGCCCCGTCTCCCGCCCCCGTGGTGAGGTACGGACGGAGCTTCAGTTCCAGCATCGGGAAGCGCGTGGTCAGGTCTCGGATCGTGCCGTCGTTGTCGGCATAGGTGACCGAGTTCTCGATCGGGCCGACCACGAATTTCTCGGACTTGACGTTCGCGGTCGGGGGGATCGGCGGCAGCAGCGGATCGGTGATGCCGAAGGCGCTGGCACCGACGATGGCTGCCGCATCCACGATGGCCTTCGGCACCACGTTGTCGGGGACGATGAAGCCGGGCGACTTGGTCAGGATGTTCCAGTAATCCGGCGGATCGCCTTCAACCACGACGTAGCGGCGCGGCCAGTTAAGCCCCTGGAGGCCAGGGAAGCTCTGCTGGCCCTTCCACTTGCCGTTGAAGACCGCGTCGATGTAGGCGGTCGACCGGCGAAGGCAGACCTCCTTGTCCCCCGTCGTCATCGCCGCCCAGCCCGTGTTGCCGAAGCGGAGGTGGTAGGCGTCGGCGTCGGCCGTCGAGATGTAGCTTTCGGCGTCGGGCTTGCCGCTGCCGTCCTCAACGATCAGGGCCATGGTCTCAGGCCAGGTGCGCTGCGAGCAGCTGATGCACGTCGTCGGTGGTCATGCCCGGCCGCCAGTCGATCGTGGCGCACATCGGGCAAGGTCCGCCGTCAGGGCAGTTGCCGGCCTCATTGGAGCAGATGGTCATCGAGGCGCCGGGGTCGGCGTTCGCGACCGCGAAGGCGATGGCCTGCGCTCGGGTCGCGAACGTCTCCACGTCGTCGTCGTCGTCAGGGATCATCCCCGCGGCCGACCCTTGTTCCGCTCGACCTCGTCGGCCTTGGCCCTCGCGTCGACCCTGGCCTTTTCGTCCCGGATCAACTTCTCCTTGGCCGCGGTCTCGCCGGCCTCGATCAGGGCCTTGTCGTCGGCGTCCTGCTGCACGACCTGGGCCTTGGCCGCCTCGACCTCGGCGTCGGTGTTCAGGAAGTTGGAGTTCTTGTAGCCGTGCGCCCGAGCGTTGGCCTCGGCCGCCGAGCCGGGCTCGACCACAATGAGCCGGCCCGAGATGTCAGTGAGCGTAACGAGATTGGGCATCACCCGGTCTCCTCTGGAATCAACAAAGCCCGCCGCAGCTGGTGCTGCGGCGGGGCTGGATCAATCGTCGATCTTGACGCCGAGGCGCGGGTCGATGCACTTCGCGCCGACCAGCAGGTCGAGGGAGATGGTGTCGACCTTGGAGATCATGTCGTAGCCGCGGACGACACGGATGGCCATGCCGTCTTCCTGGTAGTAGCCGGCGCTGGCTGCGCCGAGCGGCAGTTCCAGCGGGACCACCGCCAGGGCGAAGGCGTTCGGGTGGAACGCGATGGCCGAGGTCGTGGTGCCGCTGCCGAAGGAGATGACGGAGGTGGCGACGAAGCCGCCGGCCGGCGCCTGCGGAGCGAAGGTGATGGTCGCGGTGCCGGTGCCGCTGACCGTGACGGTGCCGGTGGTGGTGTAGGTTCCGGTCGCGCCGGCCACCTTGAAGGCGGTTCCAGCCGGGATCAGCCCGCCATTGGTGGCGCCGTTCAGGTTGAGGGTCACGGCGCCGGCCGCCACGGCGCCGACAACCGCCGGGACGCCGCCCGGACCGATCGCGATGCCGAGGTTCTGGGCCATGTACCAGTCGATGCCCATGATGTGCCCGAGGGAGGCATTGCGCAGGGCCTGGCCGCCATCAGCGCGGACGTCGGCGCGGTGGACGGCATCGATCCCCATCATCGCCGCCTTGATCTTCGGGCTGACGATGGAGTTGCGCGGGCTGACCGGGACCCGGTTCTCGTTGAGGCCGAGATCGATCGCCGCCAGGTCGGCCAGCGTGGTCATGCCGGCGACGGTGACGACGGAGGTCAGATCATTGGCCTTCGACAGCAGGTAGCGGTCGACGCCCTCGGCGATGGCGGACATCGCCGGAGCCACCAGCTGCTCGGTGAACCGTGCGACTTCCAGGGTCCACTGCTTCGAGGTCACCTGGAAGGTGACGTCGAAATGCTTCTCCAGGACGAGCGGGACGCCGGTCTCCTGGGCGTTCTGCACGACCACCGCGCCGGTGAACTCCTGGGCGGTGAAGGTCGCCGGCTTGCGGATGGTGACGGTGTCACCGACCTTGGCGCCGGTGAACTCGGTCACATAGTCCCGGTACACCAGCTGCGCGGCGACGATGTTGCTCTGCAGCGACCGCAGGGCCTCGCGCGCAATGATGCTCGGGGTCAGGAAAACGTTGGCCATGTCGGGGCTCCAGGGGCAGAGGGCGGCGGGATGGTGCGTGGCCTATTGCCGGGGCCATCCCGTCGCCCGGCGTTCAACGCGCTGCCGCTCCCCGGCTCGTCCGCCACTTCTCGTATTCGGCGGCCGACAAATTCCCGACTTGCTCTGGCGTGAGGGTGCCGCGAGATCCGGCGCTCTCCTGGCCGCCGCCGCCTTTCGGCGCGGGCCACCAGTGAGGCGCTTTCTCGCGCATCGCGGTCAGCCATTCCTCAAGGGTCAGGGCTCCATCGGCGCCGACGCTGTCGTCTTTCGGATGCGGCTTGCCGTCCTTCACGGTGAAGGCGGCCCGGCCACGGAAGACAGCATCGTCGACGGCTGACGGCAGCAGGCCGAGATCGGCCGCCGCCTTGCGCAGTCCACCGTCCAGGACCAGGCTGCTGATCTGTTCAAACAGACCGGCGATTTCTTTGTCCTTGGCGGTGACGACTTCGCCCAGCTTGGCTTTCTCGCGAGTGAATCCATCCTGGAGGGACTTCGTCTTCTTGCCGACGTAGCCCTCGATGTCGCCCTTCGCGAGTAGCTTGGAGTCCTCGTCCTTCTCCATCCGGTCGACGATCGATCGGACGGTATCGGGATCGACACCCTCGAATTTGCCCAGGGTTTCGCGGGCCGTCTTGACCTCGCCGAGCAGTTCATCGCGTTTCGCGACCAACGGCCCGGTAGCCTTCTCGACGGCGGCGCGGATCATCGCCTGGACGTCTGCATTGTTCGGGTCGAGCTTTGGGGCCGGGTCGCCGCCGCCGCCGCCGTTGCCACCGCCTCCGGCGGGGTCATCTGCGGACGCGAAAAGTTGCCGGCTCAATGGGGAGCGAATGATCACAGCCGTCCTCTGGTCGGGTGTGGGGTGCCCGAGGCCGGCTCTACCGGGGGTTCGGGCGGATCGGTCGGACGCCAGAAATGCGAAGCGCCCGCCCCGCCTCTGGCGGTCGGGCGCACCTCTGGAAGTACAACGTGACCCGAGTTAGACCCAGATCGGGTACAAAGTCAAGGTTTCCGCCACAAGGGGTGGTCATCGGCAAATGATCGGCGATCCAACTCAGCCGAAGTGTCGTATTGGAGTCTAATTAGACTCCTATTTGCGGCCTTGCCAGGTTCAGTCCAATTGGCAAACATCGGTCGGATGCGGCTCTGCGGCTCGGATTCAGCGGGTGCTCGGACCACCGTCCCAGATCGGAGGCTCCACCTGACGGAACTCCTTGAGCGCGCTTGGCATTGAATGGGAAATGATCGGCATGTTCGGCGACCCAGATTGGGGTTACAACTAGGGGTACAATTATGGGTTACAGGGGAACCAGATGAAGCGAGCATCCCAAGCCATTGAAATTGCTGACCTGATCGAGAAATTGCAGTTCTTCATCCAAGGCGCCGAAATTGCCGGCCCAGCTTCCTTCCATCGAGCCCACCTCCGGACAGACCACGTTGAGTTGAGCGTCCGGATCGGCCGACATGTCATTTCAGGCACAACTCCCCAATCTCTGGACCTCGTCGACATCACCATAGCCGAAGACTGGCGCGGCCGGGGTACGCTCAAGGCCATACTGCGTTGGCTGGAGCAACGACAGCCATTCGAGGGGATCTACGTCGAGAATGTCCTGTCGCGACTATCCAACCATCTGCGGCAGCGCGGCTACGAGGAGGTCCCCGGCTCCAGCCCGCCCTGTTTCTTCCTACGAACCGGCCAACTCACAGCGATACGGGCCTGACCGGCGGACAGACGAAGGTCACGACGCCGACGTCAATGAGCGGCACCAAGCCCCGCCATTCGTAGACCCGTCCGTCGACTTCCCGCTGGATCGTGTAGCTGTTGCCCGGCTGGAACATCGGATACACGGCGTGATCGAGCTGAAAGAAGCCGCTGCACATCAGGTCGGTGACTTTCATCATAGCGCTGCCCTCCTGAACGCTTCGGCCTCTCGGCTCCGCAGCTGCGCGAGAGTGTATTCCTGACCGGAGTAGTCGACGAACCGGTCCAACGGCAGTTTGCCGTCCAGGTAGAGCTTTGCCCGCGTCGGCCCGAGCACTTCCCGCACGAAATCGGTCGGCTGGGTCTTCAACCAGTCGTTGTAGGACAGGTCGCCAGGCACCTGCGTGATCAACCCAGCCCGCTTGTCCTTCGGGATCTTCGACACCGGCACCGTCGCCCTGACCGCCGGCCGCTCACCCGGCCCGATCTCCGGGATGGCAATTCCCAT
>DATHIT010000896.1:0-6595 GCA_035489915.1 Pseudonocardia sp.
CGCGAGCGAGCCGTCCAGCCACCGGATGAACAGCTGGGTCAACGCGCCGATCAGCGCGGACGCGGTCAGCCGCTGCTCGAGCGGAGCCGGCTGTGGTGAGCTCGCGGCGGCGGCCAGCTGCACCCGGATGAGCTCGCCGAAGGCCAACTGCAGCCGCAGCGCGTGCTGGCTCAGCAGTGGGTCGCTCATCGGCGCGAGCAGCAGCACCCGGCCCTTGCGCGGGTCGTCGGTGAGCAGCCCGAGGAACGCCCGCACCGCCGCGCGGGCCACCGCGTCCGGAGTGTCCGCCGGGGTGCTGGTGAGCGCCTCGACCAGCGCCCGCTGCGCCTGCTCGGCGACCTCGTCGTACACCGCGAGCAGCAGCTCGTCCCGATCGGCGAAGCTCTCGTAGAAGTACCGATCGGTGAGCTTGGCGTGGCGGCAGACCGAGCGCACGGTGACCGCCGAGGCGCCTTCCGGCCCGCCGAGCAGCTCCAATCCGACCTCCAGCAGGCGCTGACGGCGCACGCCGCGGCGGGCGTCCAGGGTGCTGCCACCCCAGGTGCGCGAAGCGCTGGACCCCATGACGACCTCGACCGGCATTTGACGACAGGTGTCAGCAACCGTACTCTGAAGACACCCGTCATCAGTTAATGCAGACTGGAGCCGAGGATGACAGCCGAGACAGCACAACCGGCGGCCGAGGCGACGGCGGAGGCCGGCGCGGAGCAGCCGGTTCCGCTCGGGCCTGACTCGCTGACCTGGCGACTGTTCGGTGACTGGCGCGGCCTGCTGCAGGGCCCCTGGGCCGGCTCGATGCAGAACATGCACCCGCAGCTGGGCGCCGCCGTGGATCAGCACTCGATCTTCTTCACCGAGCGCTGGCAACGGCTGTACCGCTCCCTGTACCCGATCGGCGGGGTGGTCTTCGACGGCGATCGCGCACCCCACACCGGGCGCCAGGTGCGCGACTACCACCGGGGCATCAGCGGGGTGGACGCGAAGGGCCGCAGGTACAACGCGCTCAACCCGGACGTGTTCTTCTGGGCGCACGCCACCTTCGTGATGGGCGTGGTGGTCGTACAGGAGTACCTGGGCGACCCGCTGACCCCGGCACAGAAGGATCAGGTCTGGGCCGAGGGCCTGCGGTGGTACTCGATGTACGGCATGCCGATGCGGGACCTGCCGGCGGACTGGGCGGCCTTCCAGCGGTACTGGGACCACATGTGCGAGAACGTCCTGGAGGACAACAAGGCCACCCGGGACGTGCTGGATCTCGCCGAGCTGGCCAAACCGCCGACGGCGCCCTGGCTGCCGGACCCGGTGTGGCGCCTGCTGCGCATCCCGATCAGCAAGGGCTTCATCTGGCTGACCGTCGGCATGTACGACGAATCGGTCCGCCAGCTGCTCGGGCTGCGCTGGAGCAAGCGGGACGAGCGGCTGCTGCGAGTGGTGCACACGACGGTGCGGTACGGCTGGAAGCTGGTCCCCTTCGAGCTGCGCTACCACCCACGTGCCCGGTCGGCCTGGCGGCGGGCGCGCGGCAAGATCCCGGCGGATGCGCCGCTGGTAGAGACGCCGGACCGGAACCTGCCGCCGCCGGAGTACCGCGACTCGCCACACCATTACGTCCCGGGGCGCTGAGCCCGGCGAGGACGTACCGTCACCCGCGTGACCGAAGCGCGCGGCGGGCTGAGCCGGGAGCGGATCGTCCGCGCCGCGGTGGCGCTGATCGAGCGGGACGGCATCGACGCGGTCTCCATGCGCCGGCTGGCCGCCGAGCTCGACGTCGGCACCATGTCGCTGTACAACCACGTGCCCAACAAGGCGGCCCTGTTGGACGGGATCGCCGAGTTCATCATGGCCGACATGGAGTTCGCGACCGACCCGGACGCGGACTGGCAGGACCAGACCCGGGCGCTGGCCCGCACCTTCCGGGGCATCGCCCGCCGCTACCCGCGCAGCGTGCTGGTGGTGATCACCCGGCAGCCGAAGTCCACGGTCGGCCTGGGCCCGGTGGAGATCGCGCTGGCCGCGGTGCGCAAGGGCGGGTTCGACGGCCAGGTCGCGGTGCGGTTGGTGCGCACCTTCGTCTCGTTCGTGCTGGGCAGCCTGGTCAACGAGGTAGGCGTGGCCGAAGCCGGCGGGGCCGGGGTGGATGCGCCGGACAAGGCCGAGCTGGCCGAGGCGCTGAGCCGGGCCGGTTACCTCAACGTCCGCGACCTGCTGCCGGTACTCGCCGAACACGATCACGACGGCGACTTCGAATTCGGCCTGGAACTGCTGATCAGCGCCGTGCAGGCATTACCCCGAGGCGGCTGAGTCCGCCCCGCCCGCGCGTCGATCACCGAGCCCAGCCGCCGCCGATCGGGCAGGATCCGAAGAGGCGCCGAGAGGCCGGCCCGAGAGGAAGGCATCACCCATGTCCGACGAAGTACTGGTGGAACGCCGTGACCAGGTTCTGGTCGTCACAATCAACCGTCCGCAGGCGCGCAACGCGGTCAACCGGGCGGTGGCCGAACAGCTCGCGGCCGCGATGGACGAGCTGGATGGCGACCGCGAGCTGACTCTGGGAGTGCTTGCCGGGGCGGGTGGCTCGTTCTGCTCCGGGATGGACCTCAAGGCCTTCCTCACCGGCGAGCGGCCGAGCATCAAGGGCCGTGGTTTCGGCGGGATCACCGAGGCGCCGCCGAGCAAGCCGCTGATCGCCGCCGTGGAGGGCTACGCGCTGGCCGGCGGCTGCGAGCTGGTGTTGGCCTGCGACCTGGTGGTGGCCGCCGAGTCGGCGAAGTTCGGCATTCCCGAGGTGAAGCGCGGCCTGGTCGCGGCCGCCGGCGGGTTGATGCGGCTGCCGCGCCGGATCCCGCCGCAGATCGCCATGGAGCTCGCGCTCACCGGGGATTTCCTGGACGCCACCGACGCGCACCGCTTCGGCCTGGTCAACCGGCTGACCCCCACCGGAGGGGCGCTGGACGCCGCGCTCGGGCTGGCCGAGAAGATCACCGCCAACGGCCCGCTCGCGGTGATCACCTCCAAGCGGGTGATCACCGAGTCGGCCGACTGGAGCAGCGAGGAGATGTGGCAGCGGCAGGCCACGATCATCGAGCCGATCTTCACCTCGGCCGACGCCCGGGAGGGAGCCCAGGCGTTCGCGGAGAAGCGCCCGCCGGTGTGGCGCGGCGAGTAACAAGCCGCTGGTTACCGAACTGCACGACAGACAGGTCGGGAGGCTCACCAGCCCGCCTGCTGTGCAGTTCGGTAACAGCAGCCGCGCGGGCTCGGCGGTCAGCGCCCGCGAGGGCCGGTGAGCAGCTTGAGGAAGCCGAATCGGGGGATGTCGTTCGCCACGTCGTAGACAGTGCTCTCCAGCCGGGGCAATCCGGCGGCGATGCCGGCCACGTCCTCGGCCATTTGGATCACCGCGAGGGCCAGCTCGCTGCCGATCCGGGCCAGCGCGATCGCGCCGAGCACCAGGAACGGCACCACGGCGAGCGCCAGCAGGCCGAGCCAGAATCCGGCCACGAAGGCGGTTACCACGGCCGCCACACCGACCGAGACGAGCAGCAGGCTGACACCGAGGAAGAGCAGCGGGACCAGCGCCGGGGTCAGCGGCAGGGCCAGGTTGGGGCGCAGCAGCGCGGGTACCGGGCCGGTGTACTCCGGTCGCGTTGGGCTTGGGCCGGGGTAGTCCGGCCGCCCGCCGGTTGAGTCGGGGTAGTCCGGCCGGCCGGTACTTCGCGGGTCGTCCTGTTCGATCACGGTCATCGCCTCCTGGTGCGACCGGTGACTTCGGACTGCTTACTCTAGCAAGCACTCAGCAAGCACCCGGTTCGGCCAACCCCTGGGTGGCGTCCGTCTCTCCCTAACGAGTGACCAAACATGGGATGTTAGGTTCATTCGCAGTGAGGAGGTGGACCGTGCCACTGAAGGCAACGGAACGGTCCAGCCTGGTCGGACGCGTGATCGACCAGCTGCGCGGGCAGATCGAGTCCGGCGAATGGCCGGTCGGTACAAAGATTCCGGCCGAGCCGGTGCTGGTGCAGAGCCTGGGGGTGGGCCGCAACACGGTGCGCGAGGCGATACGCGCGCTGGTGCACAGCGGCATGCTCGAGCCGCTGCAGGGCGACGGCACCTATGTCCGGGCCGGCGACGACCTGGGCGCCGCGGTGCTACGCAGGTTGCGCAGGGCCGGGCAGCTGGAGGCGCTCGAGGTGCGGTCCAGCCTGGAACGTGACGCCGCCCGGCTGGCCGCCGCCCGGCGGACCGACGCCGACATCGAGGCGCTGCGCGCGGCGCTGGCCCGCCGGGACGCGGCCTGGCGGGAGGGCGATGACGAGCAGCTGATCAGCGCCGACCTGCACTTCCACCGGGTCGCGGTGGCCGCCGCGCACAACGGCATGCTCGCCGACCTCTACGACTACCTGACCGAGGGGCTGCGCGCGGTACTCGAGACGATCGTGCACAGTCCGCTGGGCGAGGAGGTCCGCTACCAGCGCGGGTCGCACGCCGCGCTGGTCGAGGCCATCGAGGCCGGTGACCAGGAGGTGGCGCAGCGGTGCGTCGAGGACTACCTCTTGTCGGCGGTGGAGTCGGTCCGGCTGCTCTCGGACGCGGATCAGTGAGCCGCCGCGCCCAGATGATCTGGCTGGCCGTCGGGGTCATCCTGCTGGCACTGAACCTACGGCCGCTGGTGGTCGCGGTGTCCCCGCTGGTGGGCGTGATCCGAGCGGACACCGGGATGTCGGCGGCCACCGCCGGGCTGCTGACCACCCTGCCGGTGCTGTGTTTCGGCGCGCTCGCTCCGCTGGCCCCGAGGGTGGGGCGGCGGCTGGGTGTCGAGCTGACCCTGCTGCTGACCATGGTGGTGATCGCCGCCGGTGCGGCGGTGCGGCTGCTGCCCCCGGTCGCCACGCTGCTGGCCGGGACCGTGCTGATCGGCGCCGGCATCGCGCTGGCCAACGTGCTGCTGCCCAGTGTGATCAAGCGCGACTTCCCCACCCGGACCAGCACCATGACCGGGCTCTACACCATGACGCTCTCCGGCGGCCCGGCGATCGCGGCCGGAACCACCATCCCATTGGTGCAGGCCACCGGCCTGAGCTGGCGGGTGGTGCTGGCGCTGTGGGGTCTGCTCGCCGTGCTGGCCATCGCGGTGTGGCTGCCGCAGGTGCGCCGGCACACCCGGTTGCGGGCGAGCGAGGTGCGCGCGGCGGCGCACCCGGTGCGCGGGCTGTGGCGCAGCCCGCTGGCCTGGGCGGTCACCGGCTACATGGGCCTGCAGTCGTTGAGCTTCTACACCGCATCGGCATGGCTGCCCACCCGGCTCAGCGACGCCGGGCTGAGCAGCGAGCTGGGCGGCGCCATGCTGTCGCTGTCCAGCCTGGTCAGCATCGCCGGTGCGCTGGTCGCGCCGGCGCTGGCCGGCCGCCGCCTGCCGGCTGGCGTTCTGGTGGTGGCCGGCGCGGCGCTGAACGGGGCGGCCCTGGTCGGACTGCTGTTCGCGCCGGCGACCGGCACCTACCTGTGGTTCGTGCTGTTCGGCCTCGGCCAGGGCGCCGCGCTCAGCCTGGCCATGCTGTTCATCGTGCAACGCTCGCCGGACACCCGGCACGCCGCGCAGCTGTCCAGCATGGCGCAGTGCTTCGGCTACCTGCTCGCCTCGGTCGGCCCGACCACCCTGGGCGCGGTGCACGACGCCAGCGGCGGCTGGACCACACCCCTGGCCCTCCTGCTGGCCATCCTGCTCCCACAGTCGGTGTGCGGGATCATCGCCGCCAGAGACCGCCACGTAGCCGGCCGCGAGCTAACCCCCACCGCCACCACCCCCACGGCCCGCGAGTCGGGGCTCTCAGCACACTGAGTCGGCGCTCTCAGCACACCACACTATTCACTGACCGCCGAGAGCCGCCCGCAAAAAGTCCACCTGCAGCAGCAACAGGTTCTCCGCCACCTCCTCCTGCGGCGTCATATGGGTTACCCCGGACAGCGGCAGCACGCTGTGCGGACGCCCGGCGGCCAGCAGCGCGGCGGACAGCCGCAGGGTGTGCGCGGCGACCACGTTGTCATCGGCGAGACCGTGGATGAGCAGCAGCGGCCGGGTCAGCTTGGCCGCGTCGCCGAGCAGCGAGGAACGTTGGTACGCCTCCGGCGTGGTGTCCGGGTGCCCGAGATACCGCTCCGTGTAGAAGGTGTCGTAGAGCGCCCAGTCGGTCACCGGGGCGCCGGCCACCGCGGCGTGGAACACGTCCGGCCGGCGCAGCACGGCCAGTGCGGCCAGGTACCCGCCGAACGACCAGCCCCGGATACCGACGCGCGAGGTGTCCAGCTCGGGGTGCGCGGCGGCGGCCAACTCCAGCGCGGCGACCTGATCCTCCAGCGGCGGGCTGGCCAGGTCCCCGGCCACCGCCCGCTCGTAGGCCGCCCCCCGCCCCGGCGTCCCCCGACCGTCCGCAACCACCACCGCGAAGCCCTGGTCGGCGAACCACTGGCTGGTCAGGTAGGCGCCCCGGGCGGCCAGCACCCGCTGCGCGTGCGGCCCGCCGTACGGGTCCATCAGCACCGGCAGCCGCTGGCCCGGCCGGTGGTCGGTGGGCAGCAGCACCGCGGTGCGCGGGGC
>DATHIT010000897.1:0-4357 GCA_035489915.1 Pseudonocardia sp.
GTACCCTCTCCACCCTGCCCGACGACGCTGTTGTGCTCATCGACGGGCTGGTGGCCTGCGGCGTTCCCGACGTGGTCGTCCCACAGGCGCGTCGGCTGAAGATCGTCGTCCTGGTGCACCTGCCGCTCGGCGACGAGGTGGGCGCGGCGCTCTCGGCCGCGGCGGAGCTGGCCGCCCTCGAGCGGGAGACCCTGCACGCCGCGAGCGCGGTGGTGGTCACCAGCTCATGGGTGGCGCGCCGGCTCGTCGCCACCCACAGCCTGGCCGCCGACCGGATCCAGGTCGCCACGCCGGGCGCCGATCCCGCGCCGCTCGCCGCCGGCACGGACGGGGCGAGCCGCTTGCTCTGCGTCGGCTCGATCACCCCGACCAAGGGCCAGGACCTGCTCGTCGAGGCCCTGGCCACGGTGCACGACGCCGCCGCCGACCTGCCGTGGAGCTGCGACCTCACCGGGCCGCTGAGCCGAAATCCGGTGCACGTGGCCGCCGTCCGGAGCATGATCGACCGCCATGGGCTCGGCGCGCGGGTACGGCTCACCGGTCCAAAGACGGGTGAGCGGCTCGAGGCCGCCTATGCCGAGGCTGACCTGCTGGTGCTGCCGTCCCGGGTCGAGGCCTACGGCATGGTGGTGACCGAAGCGCTGGCCCGTGGCATCCCGGTGCTCGCCGCCGCCGTCGGTGGCGTGCCGGAGAGCCTCGGCTACGACCCTGGCGGTCGGGTACCGGGGATCCTGGTGCCTCCGGCCGACGTCGCGGCACTTGCCGAGGCGCTGCGCCGCTGGTTCGGCGACCCGGCGTTGCGGGACTGGCTGCGCGGAACGGCACGGCGGCGGCGCGACACGCTGGACGGGTGGGGGGTGACGTCACGATGCCTGGCCGAAGTGCTGGAACGGCTGAATGGGACGCCCGCCTGAGCGTGCCCGGATCGCCCGTCTGCGCGCCGGACTGGCTGGCACTGCGAGAGCCCGCCGACGCCGCTGCCCGGGCAACCGAGCTGGTCGAGCAGGCCCGCGCGCACCTGGCGGCCGCTGCCCGGCCCGGTGTTCCCACGGTGATCAGGGACCTCGGCTGCGGCTCCGGCTCGATGGGGCGCTGGCTCGCCGGACAGCTGCGCGGCCCGCAGCACTGGATCCTGTGCGACCGTGACCCCGTTCTGCTCGCCCGCGCCGGCGCCGGCATGCCGAGCGTGGCCGCCGACGGCGCTCCGGTCACCGCGCGGACCTGGGAGGGCGACCTCACCGGCTTGCGCGGCGCGGAGCTGGCCGGGACGTCGCTGGTCACCGCGTCCGCGGTGCTGGACCTGCTCACCGACGAGGAGGTGGACGGGCTCGCCGACGCATGCGTCGACGCCGGGTGCGCCGCGCTGCTCACCCTGACGGTCATCGGGCAGGTGGAGATCGATCCGCCCGAACCGCTGGATGCCGAGTTCGCCGCCGCCTTCGACGCCCACCAACGACGGAGCACCGGCGGCCGGCGGCTGCTCGGGCCGGACGCGGGTCCCGCCGCCGTCGAGGCGTTCACCCGGCGCGGCGCGGCGGTGCGTACCCGGCCCAGCCCGTGGCGCCTCGGTGCCGACCAGGCCGAACTGGCGCAGGAGTGGTTGCGGGGCTGGATCGGCGCCGCCTGCGTCCAGCGGCCGGACCTCGAGCAGCACGCCGCCGCCTACCTGGGCCGAAGGCTCGACGCCTGCTCTGCCGGTGAGCTGCGGGTCGTGGTCGGCCATGTCGATGTGCTCGCGCTCCCGGCGGGTGCGTCGTGATGCGGCGGCTCGTGCCCTGGCTGCGCCTGCTCGTCGGCGTCGGCATCCTGGTCGCGCTGGTGGCGCGCGTCGGCACCGGCGCCGTCGTCGATGCGATGCGGGCGATCGGCATCGGGTCGGTGCTCGCCGCGCTCGGTATCGGCCTGCTGACCACGGTGTTCAGCGCCTGGCGATGGTGCCTCGTGGCGCGCGGCCTCGGCCTGCGGTTGCCGTTGGCGGACGCGGTGGCGGACTGCTACCGGGCGGTGTTCCTGAACTCGGTGCTGCCCGCGGGCGTGCTCGGCGACGTGCACCGCGGGGTGAACCACGGCCGGCAGGCGGGCGACGTCGGACGCGGCGTCCGCGCGGTGGTGTTCGAGCGGGTCGCGGGTCTGCTGGTCCTGGTGGTTGTCGGGGTGGGTGTACTGCTCGCCCAGCCGACCCTGCTCGCCGCCGCGACCGTCGACCTCGTTCCCGGCCCAGTGGTGGCGTTCGGGGCGCTTGCGGTCCTCGTCGTCGTCCTCGCTTTTGCGGCGGCGGCGGTGCGGGGGGAGGGTGCATCGCGGTTCCGCGGTGCGTTGCGCACCGGTCTGGCTGACGTCCGCGCCGGCGTGTTCTCCCTCGGCACCTGGCCCGGCGTGGTCCTGCTGTCCCTGGCCACGCTGGCCGGGTACCTCGCCCTCTTCGTCGTCGCCGCACGTGCCTCCGGATCCCATGCCGCGCTCGGCGAGCTACTCCCGCTGCTGGTCCTGGGGCTGCTCGCGATGGGACTGCCGCTCAACGTCGGTGGCTGGGGGCCCCGGGAGGCCGTCACCACGGTCGCCTTCGGGGCGGTGGGTTTCGGCGCCGCGCAGGGGCTCACCGTGGCGGTGGCGTACGGGACGCTCAGCCTGATTTCCTGCCTTCCCGGCCTCGGAGTATTGCTGTTGCGACGCCCGATAAGCCGGTGCCCCGTCCCGCCGCCGGCGGCTAGGGTGGCTGAGTGCTGATCCTCGTGCGGCATGGGCAGACGGACGCCAACGCCCGAGGGCTGCTGCTCGGTCGCGCCGATCCACCGTTGAACGAGACCGGGTACCGCCAGGCCTGCGCCCTGGCCAAGGCGCTGCCGCGCGCGGATCGCATCGTGTCCAGCCCGCTGACGCGTGCGCGGCACACCGCCGCCGTGCTTGCCGGCGCGCCCCCGGGCGCCACCGACGCCGACGGGGTGGAGCTGGACGCGCGGTGGATCGAGATGGACTACGGCGATCTGGATGGCCGGCCGGCGACGGCGCTGGACGAGGGCGCGTGGCGGACCTGGAAGCAGGACCCGCACTATGTACCCGCTGGTGGCGAGTCCCTCGCGGCGGTCTGTGCCCGGGTGCAGGAGGCCTGCCTCGAGCTGGCCGAGGACGCCGCGCGCGGCGATGTCGTGGTGGTCAGCCACGTCTCCCCGATCAAGGCCGCGGTCACCTGGGCGTTGGGGGTCGGCCACGAGGTGGGCTGGCGGATGTTCCTGACCGACGCCGCGGTGTGCCGAATCGACACCAGCGGCCGGGTGCCACTGCTGCTCGCCTTCAACGGCGCGTGCACTGTCGACGGAAGCGACCGGGTGCACCACTGACCCGGGCCGGGCTAGTGTCCTGACGTCGGTCTGGCCAGGCGGGCGTACACGTCCCCGGAGCGGCCCAGCGGGCGGAACCGCTCGAGCAGCCGCACCAGCTCGGCCGCGTCCAACCAGCGGTCGCTGGCGAACCGCATCGTCTCGATAGGCGAGTAGTTGAACTCGTACCCGCCCACCGGCGCACCGAGCTTTTCCACCAGTCCCAGCGCGGTGAGCGCGGCGTCGTGCGCCGGCGGCAGATACTCGAAGGACAGCGCGCGCAGTGGTCGGCTGAGCCCGGCCAGCACGTCGACCTCGAAGCCCTCGACGTCGATCTTGCAGAACGCCGGCACGCCGTGCACCCCGATGAGGTCGTCGAGGGTCACCACGTCCACCTCGACCGAGCGGTCCCACCGCACCCGGGCGAAGCTGCGGTCCTCGGTCACCGACTCGATCCAGTCCGGCGACATGGACGAGACCGTCGGGGTCGCGGTGGACAGGCCCAGCCGCGCCCGGCCAGCCTGGGCCCCGACGGCCAGCGGCACGATGGTGACGCCGGCGTCGCGCCCGAAGAAGAGACGCAATATGCGCAAGCAGTCGGGCTGCGGCTCGACCGCGATCACCCGCGCCCCCAGCTTCCGCCATGCGCGCACCCGGCTGCCCACGTGGGCGCCGATGTCGAAGCCGACTTCCCCCGGCCCCAGGAACTCGCGGTAGAACCGCACCATCCGGCCGTGCCTGCCCGGCAGTCCGTGGTACATGACCAGGGATCGCCCGATTCCCCAGGCGCGGGCGAGCATGCCTGACCGTACCGGTCCTTCGCTCTACACCGTGGTGAGCGGGCCGCCGGAAGCGTTCAACGGTCCTGAGCGGTCGCGATCAGGCCCGGACCGCCGGGCATCCTCCCGGTTCCGCTGGGCGCGCCAACCAGGCGTGTGATGGCGGCGGGCCCGTGCCAACCACTACAACGGAACGCACTGCTCCCCAGCGGGAACGCCGTCATCGTCGGCGCTGTCTGATCCGCCCAGGAAGAGGCGTTG
>DATHIT010000898.1:0-11434 GCA_035489915.1 Pseudonocardia sp.
CAGGTTGGCTGCGCTCGGAGATGATGCTGGAGTTGTTCAAAGTCACCGAGGCCAACTGGCGGGACGCGCTGGTCCGCGAGCCGCATTTCTGCATCTCGGAGTCCCCGGCATTCGTCGGGCGGGCGGTCGCCGCGCTGGCCACCGACCCGGAGGTGGCGCGGTGGTCCGGCCAGTCGCTGTCCAGTGGCCAGCTCGCCCAGGTGTATGGCTTCACCGACCTGGACGGCAGCCGCCCCGATGCCTGGCGCTACGTCCCCGAGGTGCAGGACGCCGGCAAACCAGCCGACGCGACCGGCTACCGGTGAGGTGATACAGGCCTATCCTCGGCGGTGCTGATCGCCGAGAAAGGCCGCCACATGACCGAGCCGGTGTACGACCGGAAAGAACAGTTCCGGCAGGTCGAGAGCGGTTTGATGGACGGCGAGACGATCATCGCGGTGTACGACGCGATCGGCGCCGGCACCGGCTTTCTCGGGCTCACCAACCACCGGGTGATCGTCCAGGACAAGTCGTTCGTGGGTAAGCGGGTGGCCATCACCTCGATCCCCTACTCCAGAATCACCAGTGTCTCGGTGGTCAGCAACAAGTCCTGGGCGGGCGGCTTCTTCTCCACCGGCGCCATCGCGATTCACGTCGGCACACAGACCTACGAGGTCGAGTTCCGCGGCGAGCAGAAGAGCCACCACGTTCACAACGTCCTGCTCTGGCACATGGGCGTGCGCTAACCGCCGCCGACCAGTCTCCGGCGGCGCGGTTCCCGCGTAACGTCCAGCCCATGACGCCGTCGTCCGCGCCGCTGGATCGCGTGCAACTGGGCCACCTGCGCCACTTCGACAACCTGTCCCGGCAGCTGCCCAACGACTGGTCGCTGATGCAGGGCAAGGGGCAGGGCCAGGACGATTTCGGCAGCTACCGGTTTCAGCTGGCCTACATGGCCTACGCGCTGGCGCTCGCCCACCGACACCGGCTGCCCGCCGCGCCGGGTGCGTTCCGGCCCACCTTCCAGCGGCTGATCGAAAAGATGCTCGAGCCGGATGTGTGGCTGTACTGGCGGGACGTCAGCCGGGGCGGGTCGATTTACAACGCCCACCTGGTCGACCAGCTGCACGAGGAATGGGACCCGGTAGTCCGGGACAACATCATGTACTCCGCCTACGTGCAGTCCATGGCGCACCTCTACGCCTACCTGTTCGACGACGACCGCTACGCCGAGCCCGGCGCGCTCACCTTCCGGTACTGGTCGTTCTTCTGGGGCGGCGAGGAACGGCGTTTCCCCTACGACCAGAACTCAATTGCCGAGACCGTCTACTGGCAGCTGGTGGAGAACGGCTACCTGGGTGTCGCCTGCGAGCCCAACTGCGTGTTCCAGATCTGCAACCAACCGGCGATCCTTGGCTTCCGCATGCAGGACCTGCGCACCGGCGGCAGCCGCGCGGAGGAGATCGTCCAGGGATATCAGCAGGCCTGGGCGCAGTTCGGCCGGCTGGACGCCAACGGCCACTACAACATGATGATCAGCGCGGACAGCAAGGAGGTGCGGCCCAACAGGATGGTCGCACCCTGGGTCGATGCCTGGTGCGGCGCGCTGATGAACATGTGGAACCGGGACTTTGTGCATACCCACTATCCGAGCCAGGTGCGCGAGTTCCTGGTGCCGGGCTCCGACGGGGCGGTCTCGGTGCGCTCCGCGCCGGCCACAGAGGTGATGGGCCAGAAGGTGGTCAGCGACACCTGCGACTTCGGCTGGGTGGCCGCCTGGGCCTCGGAGATGGGCGACGCGGAGACCCTGTCCGGCCTACTCACCCACGCCGACCGGCACTTCGAGCCCACCTGGCGGGGCGGCGGGCTGCACTACCCGCGCAACGACACCCCTGCCGACCAGGATGGCCACCGCACCGAGATCGAGCCGATGAGCGGCAACGTGCTGCTCGGCTACGCCCGGTTGAACGTCCCGGACGGCCTGCACCGGCTCTACAACCAGCCGTGGGAACGCGCGCATTTCACCGACCCGTCGCTGACCGAGGTGGACGCGGTGGAAGTGAGCCGCGCCGAGTTCACCGACGGGGTGCTGCACTTCCGGCTGACCGGGCTGGAGCCGGCCGGCGCGGGGCGCGTGGTGATCGGCCGGCTGGGCGGGCGCGGCGAGTGGACGCTGCGCCGCGACGGCGAGGTGCTGGCCAGCGGCGTGGACGAGTCGGTGCGGCCGGGCGGGGACAGCTGCGGTCGGGAAGTTCCCGGCGGCCTCGAGCTGCGCTGCCTGCCCGGCCCGCCCCGGGAGTACACCCTGACGGTGGCCCGCTGAGCTGGGTGAGCCCCTGAGCTGGGCGACCTGGCTGAGCTGCTGAGCTGGTTGAGCGCTCAGCGCTCGTCCTCCCGCAGCGCCAGGGACATCAGCGCCAGGAACATGTCCGTGCAGTGGTCGACCAACTGCTCCTGGTCGATCTCCAGGCCATTCAGCCACGCGGTCAACGCCTGCGCGAGGCCCCCGACGGCAAATTGAGCCGCAAGGTCCAGCACCGCGCTGCCCGGGATGCCGTAGAAAGCCCGGGTGTGCCCACCGAGCAGCCGGGGAAACAGCTCGGCGGCCTCCAGCCGACGCCGCGCCAGCGACGGGCTGAGGAACGCGGTGGAGAACAGCAGCCGGCCACGCCGGGGGTCGTCCACGATCAGCCGGACGATGTTGTCCAGCCCGGCCCGGGTGCGCGCCCGCGCGTCGGGGGGACCGACCGCGACCGCCGCCGCGGTGGTCGTGGCGATCTCCTCCACGACGTGGTCGTAGACCGCCAGCGCCAGCGCCTCCCGGTCCGGAAAGCTCTCGTAGAAGTAGCGCGCGGCCAGCCCGGAGCGGGCACACACGCTGCGCACGGTCAGGTTGGCCTCCCCCTGATCCTCGCTGAGCAGGTCCAACCCGGCCTCCATCAGCCGGGCCCGCCGCCGCGCGCGGCGCTCATCGCCCTGCACGCCGCCATACCTGCGCTGCGCTGGCTGCATGGCTGTCATCTTGACACTCGAACGGTCCGCACGCTTCCATAGTGCTAACGGCTGTGTGCAGATTCGAGGAGGAGGCGCGCGATGACCGCGTCAACATCGTCTTCCGTGGACCTTCGGAAGCTGGTGATCGGCGCCGGCCTGCTCGCCGGCCCGGCGAACGTGATCATGCAGCTGGCCCGGCCGGGCGTCGGCCACGGCGTGGTGGAGAGCACGGTCGACAGCGGCAAGGTGACCCTGCATCCGATCAAACGGGCCCGCACCACGCTGAGCTACCTGGCGGTGGCCACCCTGGGCACCGACGAGGAGCGCGCGGCCTTCCGGCGCGGGGTCAACCGGTCACATGCCCAGGTGCGCTCCACCGAGTCCAGCCCGGTGCCCTACAACGCCTTCGATGTGGACCTGCAGCTGTGGGTGGCGGCCTGCCTCTACGTCGGCTTCCAGGACGTGTACCGGCTCTTCGGCGCCCCGGTCGACGAGGTGACCTGGGAGCGGATCTACCGGGAGTCGGCGACACTGGGCACCACCCTGCAGGTACCGCCGGAGCGCTGGCCGGCCGATCTGGCCGCCTTCCAGCGGTACTGGAACGACTCCATGGACCAGGTGTCCATCGACGACACGGTGCGTCGCTACCTGACCGACCTGATCATGCTCCGCCACCTGCCGCCGCCGGCCCGGCTGGCGCTGGGTCGACTCAGCCGGTTCGTCACCACGGGTTTTCTGCCGGAACGGTTCCGCGCCGAGATGCAGCTGCCGTGGGACGAGCGCCGGCAGCGCCGGTTCGACCGGCTGATGAGCCTGGTCGCCGTCGCGGTCCGGCTCGCCCCGCCGGTCCTGCGTGAATTCCCGTTCAACGCATACCTGGTGGACCTGCGCTGGCGCATCCGAACCGGACGGCAACTGGTCTGACCGGTCAGATGTGGTGACCAGCCAGCACCCGGCCTGGGCGGTGGCCCGACGCGGATGCGTAGGAGTTGATCAGTGCGGCGAACGCGCGTGCCTTGCGGGCGTTGAACACCGCGACGGTGTTGATCGACCATTCCCAGTCGGGCCCGGTGACAGTGAGGCGCACATCGCGGACGGTACCCAGGTCGGTCCGGCGCGCCGCCGACTCGGCCACCGTGGCATACGCGCCGGCCAGCGGATAGACCTGCTGACCTCGCTGAATGCGGTCCCGGTAGAGGGTGACCCCCTGATAGCGGGCGACCAGGTCGCTGAGCCGATCAACCAGCCGAGGGCGCTCGGCCTTGGCCAGGTGGTACTCGTCCCTGGCGTGCCGCAGATCCAGCCTGGCCCGGGTGATGTCGTGGCCCAGACGGTGACCGAAGGAGGTGATGTCCTGGCGAAAGTGCTGTAGCAAGGGAAGCCGTGATCCTCTGCTTGTAGGGGTATGTCACCCGGGACGTCGGTGCGCCCGGGTAGGACCGTTACCGACAGCCCGGGTAACGCAGCGCACAGTGCTCCGCACCACAGCGCGGGCAACGGGATAGCTGAGTACCCGCCGGCGCGAATGAACCAGGCGGTTACGCCAGGCGGACCAACAGGCTGTCCCTCGTCGCCCGGACTCCACCGGCGGCCGTTTGGCCGTACCCGGGTCTCTCAGGCTCGCGCTCGCCGAGGGCCCGTTTCTCTAGCATTCGGCCTGTTGATCAGATCACGCGCGCACGCATGATCCGGTCACCCTCGACGCCGACCTGGTCGGCTCGACGCTCCCCTGCTCGCATCCCCAGCCGAGCATGTCGAGTCCCAGTGCGGTTGCCCCTCTCCGAGAAGGGAACAACGGGTGTCTCCCCGAACACCAGGCCTGCCGAACGACGCCGTCCACCTCCGTTCATCCTGGGTATCCCGCCCTGAGCTGCCGGAGCCAACCCGATGAGCGAGGGGCGGCACCGCAAGCCGAGCAACACCGGATTCGACGCGGCGGCGATCGCCACCAGCGGGGCGCTCGCGCTGGTCCCGCTGGCGGTGTCCACCGCGCCGGCGGCCGCCGAGACCGCCGCGCGGCCGGGCACCGCGCCGACTATCCAACTGGGCGCCCACCAGCTGGCCGAGCCATCGGCTTCCACCGGCCCTGAGCTCTACCGGTTCGCGGACGTCACACCGGCAATCCGCCCGTCGGGGTCTCCCAGGCATGCCGCCCCCGCCAAGCCACCGGCCGCTGATCCACCCGCGGCGGGCGGCGAGACCTACCTCGTGCGCCCCGGGGACACGCTGTCCACGATCGCCGCCGCCCGGGGCAGCAACTGGCAGAGCATCTGGACTGCGAACCGCGCTGAGGTGCCGAGGGCAGGCAAGATCTTCCCCGGCCAGCGACTCCGGCTACCCGCCGCCGGGGCGGCCAGCGCCGCGCTGTCCGCGCCGAAGCCGAACGGAACTCAGCCGGCCACGCGGAGAACCGCCCCCGCCCTCCCGGTCGTGCCCAAGCCGCGCGCCGCCGGGCCCTCGGCCGGCGCCGCCAAGCCCACGCCGGTCACCGACCTGGCACCAGGTATCGCCCGGGGCCCGTCGAAGCAGATGCGCATCTTCTTGACCGGCTACTCCTTCCAGGACAACAATCCGGCCGGTTCCGCCGAGGTGAGCCACCCGATCCTGCACAAGGACGCCGGCGGCACCGGTACCTTCGCCGATCCGATCACGGTCGCCTCCCCGGGCAGCGGCGGCAGCATGGACTGGCGCCCCGGGACCAGGTTCTATCTGCCCAGCGTCAAGCGGTACGTGATCGTGGAGGACTCCGGGGCCAGCGGTGCCCCGGGAGGCGTGGACACCCATCTGGACATGTGGATCGACGGCGAGCGGGGCAGCAAGAGCGCCACCGACGCATGCATGGACAGGATCACCGGTGAGGTCAGCGCGCAGCTCAACCCGCCACCAGGGCTGCCGGTGGTCGCCGGCCCGGTCTTCGGCCAGTCCTGCAATATTCCCGGATCCTGACCCAACGACGCCCCGCTATTCGCCCGCGTATGCCTTCTGGAGCGCGGCGATGTCGAGCTTCTTCATGGAGAGCATGGCCGTGGTGGCTCGCCCGGCCCTCTCCTGGTCCGGGTCGCTGATCATGTCGAGCAGCACGGTGGGGACAACCTGCCAGAACAGCCCGTACCTGTCCTTCAGCCAGCCGCATTCGACTGCCGCACCCTGCTCGGTGAGCTTGCTCCAGTAGTAGTCCACCTCCGCCTGGTCCTTACACATGATCTGGAACGAGATCGCCTCGTTGAACTTGAAGATCGGCCCGCCGTTCAGTCCGACGAACTTCTGGCCGTTGGCCTCGAACTCAGCGGTGACCACGCTGCCGGCCGGACCTGGCCCGGCCTCGGTGGACCGGATCACCCGGCCGAGCTTCGAGTCCTTGAAGATGCTGGTGTAGTAGTGCGCGGCCGCTTCGGCTTCGGTGTCGAACCACAGGCAGGTGACGAATGGCTGGTCGGTCATCGGTTCCTCCAAACACGGGTGAGCGTCTCCCCCGTACCGACCACCGGAACGGGAAAAACTAATCGCGCCCAGGCCGAGAGGGAGATCTGCTTCACTGGGCATTCGACGATCATGCTGAGGCCGCGCCGGGGGGACCGTCATGAAGTCACGCTCTGTGCTCATCCTCGGTCTGAGCATGTTCGGCCTTATCGGCTCCGGGCTAGCCCTCTCGGCGGTCGTGGTTTGGCTGCGCGCGACCGAACCGAGCGACCTGTTAGGCATTCTGCTGGCCTTCGCCGGCGCGTTCGGAGGGTTGGCGCTTTCACGGCTGTGGGCCGTCCGGACCGCCGAGCACATCGACTACACCCAGACCCGCGCTGACCGGGGCGTGTCGTTTTCGGCCAAGATCACGCCCGGCGACGACGTCCCCGCCTACATCTTGCTCGGGGCAGGTGCCGCCCAGATCGCCGGGGCGATCGCGCTGGTCGCCGCGGCCCAACTGGGCGTGGTCGGCGCGGGTGCGATGTGCCTCATGGGCGTCTTCATGCTCAACTGGTGCCGGAGCTCCTGGCGGCGTACCGACCAGCCCCCCAAGCCCTGAGACCGCCTACGGTCAGTGGGGCTGCAGCGGAAGCTCGACGACGATCGCCGTCCCCTCTCCGGGGGCGCTGCTGACGTCGATCGTCCCGCCCAGGGCCTGCACCCGGTCGCGGAGCCCGATCAGGCCTGAACCTCCAGCGGGGTCGGCACCCCCGATGCCGTCGTCGAGGATCGACAGGTGCAGGACGGCGTCGCGTAGTTCGGCGGTGACGTGCGACTCGGAGGCGCGGGCGTGCTTGGTGGTGTTGGTCAGTGCCTCGGACACGAGGTAGTAGGCGGCCACCTCGATGGGGTCCGCGAGGCGGGTTTCGGTGCGGATGTCGAGTTTCACCGGGATCGCGGCGCGGCGGGCCAGGGTGCGCAGGGCCGGGCCGAGCCCGCCCTCGGACAGGATTCCCGGGTGGATGCCGCGGGAGATCTCGCGCAGTTCCTCGACCACCCCGTCGAGCTCGTGTGCGACCTGACCGATCTGGGTCTGCAGCTCGGGCAGCTCCCCGGGCACGGTGGCCTGGGCCAGGCGCAGCTCGAAGCCGAGCGCGACCAGGCGCTGCTGGGTGCCGTCGTGCAGGTCGCGTTCGATGCGGCGCCGGGTGGCGTCGGCGGCCGAGACGATCCGGGCCCGGGAGGCGGTGAGCTGGGCGCGGCTGTCGGCGTTGGCGATCGCGGTGCCGATGAGCTCGGTGAAGCCGGCCATGCGCTGTTCGGCGCCGGGCGGGAAATGCCCGCGACGCGTCCCGACGGCGATCGCGCCCCACAGGCGCCCCTCGACGACGATCGGCGCCGCGACCCCCGACTGGATCCCCACCCGGCGGAGGTGCTCACCCCACCCGCCGGAGGCCTGGCTGAAGTCGTCGTTGCGGGCCGGCTGGCCGGTGCGCAAGGTGACCGCCGCGGGCAGCGGCGGCTCAAGCCTCCAGCGGCTGCCCACCGGGAACTCGTCGGGGGGATAGTCTCCGACGCGGGTGAGCACGGTCGTCGCGCCGTCGGGTTCGAGGCGGAGGATGGTCATGGTGTCGGCACCGAGGACGCTGCCGGCCTCCCGCGCGACGGCCGCGAACACCTCGGCCGCCGGCACCCCGCGGGCGACCAGCGTGGCCACCCGTCGCAAGGCTGCCTGCTCGTCGGCGAGCACGCGCAGCTCCTCGCGACTCTCGGCGTTTGCGGTCGCCAGGTTTTCGGCCTCCCGGGCGCGGCGCGCGGCCAGCCCGACAACCGAGCTGACCGCGCCGGCGACGAGGACGAACGCGACCAGGGCCACCACATCGTTGAGGTCGGCGACGGCGAAGTTGTCCGGCGGGATGAAGTAGTAGGCCAGCAGCCCCGCGGCCGCGACCGCGGCGGCCAGCGCCGGAACCAGCCCACCGACCAGCGCCACCACTACCACGGCGAGCAGGTAGAAGAGCATCTGGCTGGGCAGGTCCAGGAGGTCGCTGAGTCGGGCCAGACCAAGGGTCAGCGGGGGAAGAACGACCAGCCCGGTCAGCGCCCCGACGAGCCGGCGCCGCCAGGAAAGCCCAGCGCGCCGGGCATGCGGCCGTAGTCGGGTCGCACCGGGCAGGCGGGGGACGGTAGGCACGTTGGGCTCGCCCTCCCGTCCGGTGGGTGGCCGTAGCGCCGATGCCCGGTCCCGTCAGCAACTGGGCGTCAAGCCACGACGCTCCCTCCCCGCCAGCTTCGCGGTGAGGGCGCGCGGTGTCCCCGCGGCCAGCGCCCCTTCTGGTTCCTAGCTGACCGGTAGTCCCACTACCTGCTAGCTGCAATCGGACGATGCAGGTCGTACACCCGTCGGACGCTGGTCATGCCCCCGTGCAGATCGGCTCCGTAGATGTGCAGCGACATCGCCGGCTCGGCGGTCGGGTTGCTGACCTGGTGGATGTCACCCGGCGGCGCGAATCCCTCGACGCTGCCCGCCGCGCACCGCACCCGGTCGAGCGGGGTGAGGCCGTTGCCGTCCTCGCGGTAACGCGTTTCGACGAGCGTGCCGGTCAGCACGGCGACGACACACCAGGCGATGTGGTCATGGATCGGGCTCTGCTCGCCAGGTGCCCAGGTCACCACCTGCACCGAAAACGCGGGCTCGGCATGGAGCATGTCCCGTTGGAGGCCACTGGCGCCGATGGCCGACGTGGGCCCGGACGGTAGCCAGCTCCGCGGCTCGGCGCTCACCCCGGCCGCACGCAGGTGCTCGGCCACCGCCGCCGCGATCGCTCGCGGCTGTCTGCCGGGAGCCGTCAAGCCCCGCAGATGCCGAAGAAGCGGGTACAGCGGGGCGGAAAGCGTGTCGCTCATGGTGCTCAGCCTGGCCCCGACGACTCATCACGTCTAATGCCTGTCATGGTGGTGATTGATAAGTAATCTTCATACATGTTGGATACCACCCGGCTACGCGTGCTGGCGGCGGTGGCCCGCACCGGCTCAGTCACCGCCGCCGCGCGGGAGCTGCATTACACGCAACCGGCGGTGAGTCACCACCTGGCCCGGCTCGAAGCCGAGACCGGCGCCCAGCTGCTGCAACGGGTCGGGCGCGGGATCCGGCTCACCCCGGCGGGTCAGCTGCTGGCCGAGCGGGCGACCGAGATCATCGGCAGGGTCGACGCGGCCGCCGCCGAGCTGTCCGCCCACGTCGGCCTGAGCGCCGGGAGGGTACGCGTGGCCGGGTTCACCTCGGTGTTGAGCACGCTGGTGCCGGCCGCCGCGCAGATCCTCCGACGGGACCACCCAGGGCTGCGGCTGAACATGACCGACACCCACCCGCCCGAGGCCCTACAGCTGCTGCGAGCCGGGGAGGTCGACGCTGCGTTGATCTTCCGCTATGACCAGTCGCCTCCCGAGCTAGACGGGATCCGGCTGGTACACATCCTCGATGACCCGACCTACCTGCTGACCAGCGAAGGCGGGACCGACCTGGTGAGCCACCGCGACTCCACCTGGATCGCCGGCTGCGAGCGCTGCCGCGGCCACCTGCTCGAGCTGTGTGAGCGAGCCGGATTCAGCCCGACCATCGGCTACCTGACCGACGACATGGTCCTCATGCAGGCCCTGGTCGGCGCCGGACTGGGCGTGACCACCATCCCCGGTCTCGCGCTGCGCTCACATCGACTAGCCAGCTTGACCGCCACCGCACTGCCGGACGCCACCCGTCACGTCTACGCCGCCACCTACGGCGAACCCCCCGACCCCCCGGCCACAACCGCCGTACTAACCGCCCTAACTCAAGCCGCCACCGCCAAGTGATCTTATGTTCGCCGTAACCGCTGGTCGGTACGGTGTCGGGCCGCCCTACTCCGGGCTGACCTCGGCCATTTCCGACCAGGCCTCACCCGTCAGTTCCTGGTAGTTGATCTTCGGCTTCTCGCTGATCACCCGCGACATGAACGGGAAGAAATTCTGCGCGTGCTCGGTGGCCACGTGCGCCGAGCCGGCGTCGGAGTCGGCGAACGCCTCGACGATGACGAACTCGTTCGGGCTCTCCGAGTTCTCGTAGTAGTCGAACGAGACGTTGCCCGGCTCCTGGCGCACGTCGGCGGTGTATTGCTTGATCCCGACCAGCCACTCGTTGCGCTTCTCGGGACGGATCTTGGCCTTGAGGACGATGAAGATCACTGCGGCCTCCCGGTGGGTCGATCGGTCGTCCACCTCGTCGGCGACGTCGCCGACCTGGCGTCCAAAATAGTCTTCCACGGCTGAGATCAGCTCGAGTCTCATTTGCGGACACAAGACCGGGGCGAGGTTGACGATTCCGGCGATGACGACCCTGCCGGCAGCTCCGCGGCAGTTCGCTGACTATCCGCTGGCTCTCGGAGGCTGAGATGGGGATCGAACTGGGCGTCGCGTTGATGACGGTGCGTCAACTTCGATGAGGATGCATCGGTGGAGGCGTGACCAGTTCTCGGACGCGCGGGAGGACGTCCTCGCTGATCGTCCGGACCACGCGCTGCCGGTCGCCCGGCTCAGCGGCAGGCTGGATCAGCACCGTTGACGCGCCCGCCTCGGCGAACTCAGCAATCCGCGCGGCGACCTGGTCCGGGGTGCCGAGCGCCAGATAGCGGTCGGCAAGCGGGGCGAAGTCCTGCGCGTAGGTGGCGCTGACGACGGCGGTGCCGGTCCTGCGGGCCCAGTCGCCGTCCCCATCGGCGCACGCCCAGAGGAACACCGCCCCCGACACCCGATCGAGCGCTGGCCGCGCGTCAGGTCAACAGACCTTCCACTCGCGTGCGCAGGGCGACCCCGTACCGGGAGTACTGCTAGCGAAGCTGATCGAGCGTCGGCACTACTTCGGCGGCGCCAGCGCCGAAGAAAGCGGTGGCGACGGGGGTTGCCGGCACCATTTCCTTCGCCGCGGTGTCGGCCCCGCGGCTCACGGCACCAGCACGATCCGCCCGCGCAGGCCGCCTCGGGCGAGCTGGGCATGGGCTTCCGCGGCTTCCGCGAGGGGGTAGGT
>DATHIT010000899.1:0-15234 GCA_035489915.1 Pseudonocardia sp.
CGCCGCGATGTTCTCCGGGCTGGCCGCGTCCACCATGAGCCGGGACGACAGCTGGCGGTTCCTGCTGCTGGGCCGCTCGGTGGAACGGGTGGACATGGTGGTGCGGCTGCTGCTGTCCCGGGTGTCGGACCGGATGTCCTCCCCCGGCTGGCTGACCGTGCTCCGCTCGGCCGGCGCGCACGACACCTACCTGCGCGCCTATCGGGGCGCGGTGGACGCCGGGCGGGTGGTGCAGTTCCTGCTGCTGGATCCGCTATTCCCGCGCTCGGTGTTCCACGCGCTGCGGGAGGCGGAGAACTGCCTGCAGCAGCTGGACCGGCGCCCGACAGTGCGGATCGGCTCGAAGCAAGAGGCGCTGCGACTGATCGGCCAGGCGCGTAGTGAGCTGGAGTTCCTCCGCCCACAGGACCTGCTCGAGGACCTGAACACCCAGCTGCGCGCCCTGCAGGACACCATCAGGGACGTCGGCGAGGCGGTCTCCCTGCAGTACTTCCACTCCGCCCCGTGGGTGGCCTGGACCGCACCGGAGGTGAGCTGACCATGGGTTGGCGGATTCGCGTGGTGCACTCGACCGGGTACCGCTACTCGGCGCCGGTCACCCAGTCGTACAACGAGGTGCGGCTGACCCCGCGCAGCGACAGCCGGCAGAACGTGATCGTGACCAGGGTGGAGACCATGCCGGCCACCCGGGCCTACCGGTTCACCGACTACTGGGGCACCGCGGTCACCGCGTTCGACCTGCACGCGCCGCACACCGAGCTGGAGGTGGTGTCCACCTCGGTGGTGGAGACCGCCGACGCCGCGCCGATCCACCGGGCAGCGAGCTGGGCGGACGTCACGGACGACAAACCAGCCGACCGCTACACCGAGTCGCTGGAGTTCTCCGGCTACGTGCCGGCAGACCAGGGGCTGGCCAAGGTGGCGGCCTCGATGCGCCGCAACCTCGAGCCGGCCGACGCCGCGCTGGCCGCCTGCAAGTGGGTACACGAGAACCTGCGCTACCAGCCGGGTAGCACCGGTGTACACACCTCCGCGGTGGAGGCGTGGCAAGCCGGCGAGGGGGTCTGCCAGGACTATGCGCACCTGACCCTGGCGTTGCTGCGGCAGATGCGCATCCCCGGCCGGTACGTGTCCGGGTACCTGCTGCCCAAGGCGGACATCGAGGTCGAGCAGACCGTGCTGGGCGAGAGCCACGCCTGGATCGAGGCCTGGACCGGCGGCTGGTGGGGCTACGACCCGACCAACGACGTTCCGATCGGGCAGCAGCACGTGTGCGTCGCGCTCGGCCGGGACTACGCCGACGTGGCACCGCTGAAAGGCGTGTACACCGGCGGCGAAGCCGAAGCCCTCGAAGTCTCCGTCGACATGACCCGCCTCGCCTAAAACTTCCCGCGAGTCGGGGCTCTCAGCACACTGAGTCGGGGTTCTCAGCACACCCGGATCGCTGAGCCCGGTGTGCTGAAACGCGCGACTCAGTGTGCTGAGACGCCCGACTCGCGGGCAGTTTGACTCGCGGTGAGGCGTATGCGCGGTTGGTTAGGACCAGGTTTCTGGGGGGTCTACGAAGGCTCTGCCCAGGTCGCGGGACAGGGCCATGGCGCGGCGGGCCCAGTCCGGGGTGGCGCCGGCCAGGCCGCAGGTCGGCGTCGGCACCACCAGCTCGGCCAGCCGCGGGCGGGCGAAGCCAACCTGGTCGGCCAGGTCCAACGCCGGCCGGGCCAGCTGGGCCAGCGTCCGCTCAGGACCGTCCGGGCGCACCGAGGGCACGAGTCCGAGCAGCAGCGGTACGCCGGCGTCCCACGCTTCTCCGACGGCGTCCAGCGCGGCGGGGTACGAGCCGACCAGCGTGGCGTCCAGTGCGACCGCGCCGGCGCCGGCCGCGCGGAACAGCGCGATCGGGGCCTTCGGCGCGCAGCAGTGCACGATCACCGGGGCGGGCAGCGCGTCGATCACCTCGCGGAGCAGCTCCAGCGCCTCCGCCGCGGGCACCGGGGCCACCGTGCCGAACCCGGACGGGGTGGACAGCGACCCGGCCAGCACCGCCGGCAGGGTCGGTTCGTCGAGCTGGACGGTGATGCGGGCGGCGGTGCGCTTGGCCACCTCGTCGGCGTGCACGGCGAGGCCCTCGGCCAGGCTGGCGGCGAACTCCCGGCGCGCGCCTCGGTCGGTGAGCACCCGGTGGCCGTTGCGCAGCTCGACCCCGGCGGCCAGCGTCCACGGCCCGGCGGCCTGCACCTTCACCCAGTCCGGCCGGACCGCGTCCAGCGCCTCTTCCAGCGCGTCCAGGTCGGTGCGCAGCAGGTCCACCCCGAGCCGGTGCTCGCGGCCAGGATGCGAGGCGACCCGGTAGCCCGAGGGCATCACCTCGACGGCCAGGTCGACCAGCAGCGCCGCGGTGCGACCGATCATGTCGGCGCCGACCCCCCTGGCGGGCAGCTCCGGCAGGTGGGGCAGTTCGGGCAGCTCGCCGGCGACGGTGCGGGCCGCCTCCAGCGGGTCTTCACCGGGCAGGGATCCGATGCCGGTGGCGGTGCCGGGTGGCCAATACGGGGTACTCACAGCCGCTGTCTACCAGGCCGGGCCGGGTCGCGTCAGCTGGGCGGGCGGCCGCCGGGTGCCGGGGGTCAGCGGGGCTCTGCCATGCTGATCTCGGTGTGCTTGAGAACGGTGGACACCCCGCCCCGCCAGTAGTAGCCGATCGGGTGGCCCGCGCCGTTCACGGACAGCCCGATCGTGCCGGTGCCCAGCCCGTCGGTGTCGGCGTCCCTGGAGTCCTCGGCGTGCCGGGACTCGGTCGAGTCGGCCACCTTGACCAGCCACTCGTCCGCCCGGGCCGGGTTGCGCGTCGGCTTCTCCAGCGCGACCACGACATGCCCGGTGTTGCGGGACTTCACGTCCGCCGGCTTCAACCAGGCGATCACGCCACCGGGCCGCAGCTCGGACACGGTGGCGACCGGGCGCCACGGCCCGTTCGCTGAGCCGGCCGCGACCGCACGGAAGTGGTGCTCGAAGTCCTTGGCCAGCGGGCGGGTGGAAGTGGTGACCGGCAGCGCCTTCAGGGCGGCGGGCCGGGAGTGCGCCAGCGCGTAGTCGATGAAGCCCGAGCAGTCGAAGTTGTACTCGCCCTCGCTGGCGTCCACGTCGGTCTTGTGCTGGTAGTTGCTGTCCCGCATGGTGGCCAGCTCCCGGCGCACCTCGGTGAGCAGCGCGATCCGCCCGGCGCTCGCGGTGTCCGCCGCGACCGGCACGACCGCGATGGCGAGTGCCTTCGTCGCGGGTACCCGCCCTGGGCCCGCGGTCGTCCCGATCGTCAGCACCACCAGCACCGCCAGAACTATCCACACCAACACCGTCACCACTCGGGCCGCCGGCCTCAGCCGCCGAGTCTGCCATTCGGCCATCGGGTCCCCCTCCATAGCGAGCGAAACCAAGCGTGACTCGGCGGCCACCGGAGATCGACCGTGCAGACCCCTCTCCGCTGGTAGGGCGCTCCCCCGGGACCGGGCCCCCAGGCCGCTCAGTAGCGTTCTCGCGCCCATTCCACGAGGGTGGTTTTGAGGATCTTGTTGCCGTTCGGGCTGGCGATGGTCGGCATGGCGTCGATCAGGTGCACCGCGTCCGGAACCTTGAACTTGGCCAGCGTCGCGCCGCACCACTCGCGCAGCTCCTCCGGCGCGGGCGAGGCCGCCTCGGCCGGCACGACGAACCCGATCGCCCGGGTGCCCCCGTCCGGACCGGGGATGCCGACCACCTTCGCGGTGTCCACGCCGGGGTGTTCGGCCAGCCTGGCCTCGATCTCCGACGGGTCCACCAGGAACCCGCGCAGCCGCAGCGCGTCGCCCATCCGGCAGGTGTAGACGAACACCCCCTCCTCGACGACGTAGCCCAGGTCGCCGCTGCGGAACCAGCCGTCCTCGGTGAACGCCCTGGCCGCCGCCTCCGGGTTGCCCAGGTAGCCGTCCACCACGTTCGGCCCGAGGAACCGCAGCTCGCCCTCCTGCCCGGCCGCCAGCGCGGCACCGGTGTCCGGGTCGGCGGCGCGCACCTGAATCTCCGGGCTGACCACCCGGCCGCCGCCCTCCCAACGCCGGGGCGCCGGCTCGTCGGCCGGCCACATGGCGGTCAGCGCGAACACCTCGGAGGACCCGTACAGCCCCGCGGTGGCGGTGCCGAACGACTGCCCGGCCCACTGGGCCAGCTCGGCCAGCCGCCCCTGGAAGTTCGCCGCGCCCCACCACCGCCAGGCCGGCAGGTCCCGGGGTCGGCCGCGCCAGGCCCGCTCCAGCCGCAGCCCCATGTCGTCGCCGCTCACCACGTGGCTGACCCGGTGCGCCGCCATGTCGTCCAGCACGCCGTCGGCGTCGAACACCGGCTCCAGCAGCACGGTCGCGCCGCCGGCCAGCGCGGCCATCGCGGCGCTGAACCCGAAGGTGCCGGCCAGCGGCACGCCGCAGAGCAGCACGTCGCCAGGGGCCAGCCCGATGGCGGCGGCGTCGGCGACCGCGTGTCCGAGCACGCCGACGCCCCGGTGCGCGGCCAGCTTGGGCCGCCCGGTGGAGCCGGAGGTGGTGAACGCCACCGCGAGCGCGCTCGGGTCGGACGGGGGCAGCTTCGGCAACGGGTCGGGCGGAGACGCCGGCGCCGCGGCGGGTGCCCAGACGCCCGCGCCCAGGTCGTAACCAGCCAGGTCGTCACCGGCGGCCGCTGAGCCAGAAGCGTGGCCGGGGCCGGTGACGACCGCCACCGCCGGGGTCGGCGCCGAACTCCGGGCGGCCGCCTCGACCAGCTTCTCCCGCAGGTCCAGCCCGTGGAAGCCGTGCGCCACGGCGACCAACCGAGGGCGCGCGCGCTCCAGCAGGTGGGTCACCTCGTCGGTGTTGTAGCGGGTGTTCACCCCGATCACGTGCCCACCGAGCGCGGCGGTGGCGAACTGCCAGCAGAGCGCGTCCGACCAGTTGGGCAGCCAGACCGCGACGCAGTCCCCGGCGCCCACCCCGGCGTCGCGCAGTTGGTCGACCAGTGCGACGGTGCGCAGCCACAGCGCGGCCCTGGACACCGGCATGGGACGCCGGTCCGCCGTTACGTCGACCACCGCCGGGGCCGACGGGTCCGACCGGACCAGGCGGCCGAGCAGATCCGGGAGGTCGCGCGGCGGATCGCCGAGGGCCGAGTCGGGGAACCGGGATACCACCGCGAGCTCAGCCGGACGTCTCGCTCACGGTGGCCGACCCCAGCACGACGTCACCCGCCGGGTCCGGTCGGTACAGCGCCACCGCCTGACCGGGCGCCACCCCACGCAACGGCTCGCGCAGCTGTACCCGCAGCAGCTCCCCGTCCAGCTCGGCGACCGCGTCGGCCAGGCCACCGTGCGCGCGGACCTGCGCCACGCACTCCACCGGCCCGTCCAGGGACCGACCGGACGCCCACACCGGGCGCTCGCCGACGATCTCCCGCACGTCCAGCGCCTCGGAGGGGCCGACCCGCACGGCGCCGGTGACCGGCTCGATGGCCAGCACGTAGCGCGGCCGGCCGTCCGCCGCCGGCTGGTGCACGCCGAGGCCCCGGCGCTGACCGACGGTGAACCCGTGTACCCCGGCGTGCTCGCCGAGCACCGCGCCGCTGGCCGCGTCCACCACCGGTCCGGGCCGGTTGCCCAGCCGCTCGGTCAGGAACCCCGCGGTGTCGCCGGTCGGGATGAAGCAGATGTCGTGGCTGTCCGGCTTTTCCGCGACGGCCAGGCCACGCTCGGCCGCCTCGGTACGGATCCGCGCCTTCGGGGTGTCCCCGACCGGGAAGAGCGCGTGCCTGAGCTGGTCGGCGGTGAGCACGGCGAGCACGTAGGACTGGTCCTTGCCGGGATCCACCGCGCGGCGCAGCACCGGGCCGTCCTCGGTCTGGTCCAGCCGGGCGTAGTGCCCGGTGCACACCGCGTCGAAGCCCAGCGCCAGCGCCTTGTCCAGCAGCGCGGCGAACTTGATCTTCTCGTTGCACCGGAGGCAGGGGTTCGGGGTGCGCCCGGCCGCGTAGTCCGCGACGAACTGGTCGACCACTTCCTCGGCGAACCGGCCGGCGAAGTCCCACACGTAGAACGGGATGCCGAGCACGTCGGCGGCACGTGACGCGTCTGCTGCGTCTTCTTTCGAGCAGCAGCCCCGGGACCCCGAGCGCAGCGCGTCCGGCGTCTCCGACAGCGCCAGGTGTACGCCAACCACGTCGTGCCCGGCGGCCACCGCGCGCGCCGCGGCCACCGCCGAGTCCACCCCGCCGCTCATCGCGGCCAGTACCCGCGCCATCACTTACCGCCCAGTTGCCGCGGAGTTGGCCAACGCCTGCCGGCTGCCCGCGTGCCCGGCCCGGCGAGCGCGTTCCACCACTGGACCGATGGCCCGCCCGACCTCGGCCACGTCGGCGGCGGTCGAGGTGTGCCCGAGGGAGAACCGCAGCGAGCCGCGCGCGGTGGCCTCGTCGGCGCCCATGGCCAGCAGCACATGGCTGGGCCGAGCCACCCCGGCGGTGCACGCCGAGCCGGTCGAGCACTCGATGCCCTGGGCGTCCATCAACATGATCAAGCTGTCCCCCTCGCAACCCGGGAAGGACAGGTGCGCGTTGCCGGGCAGCCGGGACGGGCCGCCGGCGATCAGCTCCCGCCCCGGATCACCGTTCAGCACCGCGTCCGGCACCACCTCGACGACCCGGCGGACCAGCTCGTCGCGCAGCTCGGTGATCTCCGCGCCGCGCCGGGGTGCATCGGCCACCGCGTGCTCGACCGCGACGGCCAGCCCGACCACCGCTGGCACGTTGAGGGTGCCGGAGCGCACGTCCCGCTCCTGGCCGCCGCCGTGCATCAGCGGGGTGCACGCCACCTCCCGGCGCAGCAACAGGGCGCCCTGGCCGTACGGGCCGCCCAGCTTGTGCCCGGTGAGGGTGAGCGCGTCCGCGCCGGAGGCGCCGAAGTCCACCGGCAGCACGCCGACCGCCTGCACCGCGTCGGTGTGCAGCGGCACGCCGAACTCGTGCGCGATCGAGGCCAGCTCGCCGATCGGGTTGACCGTGCCGACCTCGTTGTTCGCCCACATCACGCTGACCAGCGCGATCCGCTCCGGGGCGCGGGCCAGCGCGGCGCGCAACGTTTCCGGACGGACCCGGCCGAATGAGTCGACCTCGAGCAGCTCCAGCTCGGCGCCCTCGTGGTGGGCCAGCCACTCGGCGGCCTCGAGCACCGCGTGGTGCTCGGTGCCGGACACCAGCACCCGGTTCCGGGCCGGGTCGGCGTCCCGGCTGGCCCAGAAGATGCCCTTGACGGCGAGGTTGTCGCCCTCGGTGCCGCCGGTGGTGAACACCACTTCGGACGGGCGGGCGCCGAGGGCCGCGGCGATGGACTCCCGGGACTCCTCCACCTGTCGGCGGGCGAACCGACCGGCGGAGTGCAACGAGGAGGCGTTGCCGGTACGCGCCAACGCCTCGGTCATTGCGAGCACCGCCTGCCGCAGCATCGGCGTGGTGGCGGCGTGATCCAGGTACGTCATGTCGACAGCCAGGTTAGCTCCCCTCGGCCCCGACGTCTCGGCGGGCGCACACCGCCGGCTCAGCCAGTCGACGCCAGTCGACGCGGGTGGCCGCTGCCGGCGCTTTGCTCTGCGCACATATACGCAACGGCCGCTCACGGCATCCTCCGCCGGAGCCACCGGGTCACGCCAGCAGGCACCGGGTCACGCCGGAAACCACCGGAATCAGGCGGCGGTCACGCGGCGCAGGTCCGGCGTGTGGGGTGGGCGAACCGCCGCCGGTGCCGGAACACCGGTGGCCGCCGCGATGGCCAGCTCGGCGCGGCGGGCCAGCTCACGCCGGTCCAGGCCGGGCTCGGGCAGCAGCGGCGGCAGTATCTCGACCTCGATCACGAGTTCGGGCAACCGGGCCACCCGGAGCAGCGAATCGAGCAGCGTGTCCTCGCCGATGAACGCGCCCACCGCGGTCGAGGTGCCGTCCGGCAGCCGCATCCGCTGGGCCACCGGGCGGACCGGCACTCCGGCGTCCAGTGCGGCCTGGAACCCGGCGCGGCGGAACACCCCGCGGGCCGCGCCGCACCACGTGGTGCCCTCCGGGAACAGTCCGACCACCGCTCCCTCGCGGAGCGCGGCGGCGGCCTGGGCCACCACGGTAGGCAGCGCGCGCAACCCGGCGCGGTCCACGAACAGGGTGCCGGCCCGCTCCGCCAGTGCGCCGATCACCGGCCAACCCCGGACCTCCCGTTTGGCTACCATCCGCATCGGCTGTATCGCGCCGAGAACCAGGATGTCCAGCCAGGACAGGTGGTTGGCCACGACAAGCACGCCCCCGTTCGGGGAGGCCGGCTCGTCGCCAAGGTCGAACCGGCGCGCACCGGTGTGCACCAGCCGCACCCCGACCGCGCGGAGTACGCCGAGGAACGCCGCGCGCATAAAGTCGCCGCGCCGGCGGGCCGGCAGCAGTGGGAGCGCCGCGATGATGACCGCGGTCGCCAGCAGCAGGGCCATCAACCCGGTCAGCCGGGCGGCCAGGCGCGCCCGTCCGACCTGGGCCAGCGAACCGTCAGCTGGCAAGCAGTCCGGCACGCACGCGGACGCCGGCTCCCAGGAATGGCCGTCCCGCTGGGTTGCCGGCGGCAGCTGAGGATGCCCCGCCGCCAGCTGGGTATTCAGCGACGGCAGCTGAGGATTTGCCGGCGTCAGCGACACAGCCTGGATCGTCATGTCGCTCGCCACCTGAGTCATGCGTCGCCGCCGAGGAAGAAGCGCAGATAGCGCGGGTCCACCCGCTCCAGCGGGAGCAGCACCAGCAGGTCGGCCACGCCGAAGTCCGGGTCGTGCGCCGGCGCGCCGCACACCCAGGCGCCCAGCCGCAGGTAGCCACGCAGCAGCGGCGGGATGACGGTGCGCTCCGTGCGGGGGGCCGCGTCGGCGTCCCACGGGTGCCACGGGGTCACCCGCAGCTCAGCCGGGGACATGTGCTTGGCCTTGGCCGTTTCCCAGACTCCCCTGGCCAGCGCGCCGCCGTCGGCCAGCGGGATGCTGGCGCAGCCGGTGAGGTGCGAGTGCCCGGTCAGCAGCAGGTACCGGGCGATGCCGGCCCACACCAGGCTGACCACCGCGCCGCTGCGGTGATCGGGGTGCACGCAGGACCGGCCGGCCTCGACCAGCGAGGACCGCAGCCCGGCGAACGCGGAGAGGTCGAACTCGGTCTCGGAGTAGAGCCCGCCGGCGGCCTGGGCCCGCTCCGGCGGCAGCATCCGGTAGGTGCCGACGATCTCGCCGGTCTGGTCCGCCCGGACAACGAGGTGGTCACAGTGCTCGTCGAAGCGGTCGATGTCGCGGCCGCTGCCCGCGTCGCTCAGGGTGGCGCCGAGCTCCTCGGCAAACACCCGGTAACGAAGCCGCTGCGCGGCCTCCACGTCGGCGTCGTTCCTGGTCAACAGCAGCGAATAACGCGAGGTAGGCCCGGTCTGCTCGGTCGATGGGGTGCTCACCAGCAGCTGCGACTGCGTCATGCCCAAGGTGTACGCGACGCGTGGAACGGGAGCTCAGACCCGCTCTGGCCGCCCGATGGCAAACGAGTGAACGCTCCGCCGGGGCACGCCCCGCACCCCCAACTGGACGCCACCGCTCACGCAGCGTCACACGAGCTCGGCCAATGGCAGGCTGAGCAGCCCGCCGACCCGGTGCACGGTCTGTGGCATGGCCAGCACGTCGTCGTCGATCAGCCTCAGTGTCCGCCAGCCGAGCCCGGCCAGCTCCGCGTCGCGCTGCCGGTCCAGCCGGGCTCGCTGGGCGTCGAAGTGGTGCGCACCGTCGTACTCGATGGCCAGCTTCGCCACCGGGTAGGCCAGGTCGACGCGCGCCAGCGGAAAGCCGTGTTCGTCGGCGATCACGTATTGCACCGCCGGCGCCGGTAACCCGGCCCGGATCAGGCCCACCCGCAACCTTGTCTCCATCGGCGACTCGGCCCTCGACTCGGCCAGCTCCGCGACCTCGGCCAGCCGCCGGCACCCGCGCGCCCCCGGTTCGCGGGCGCACCTGGCCAGTAGGTCGGCCGGCACAAACGTGCCACGGTGAGCCAGCGCATCCACCGCGACCACCGCCTCGACCAGCGGCAGCCGGCGGGCCATGTCCCACGCCGTGCGCGCCGGCGTGGTCACCCGACAGCCGGCCGCGGTAGTCAGGTCGTGGTCGGTGAGCCGGGCCCGGTACGCCCGCAGCCCCGGGTGCCGACGCGTGGACCCGGGCAGTACGACCTCGGCCGGCGCGCGGGCGCAGTCGGCGCCGAGCAGCGCAGCCGCCGAGTAACCGGCCAGCGCCCCACCCCGGTCACGGACCAGCAGGTAAGCCGCCCGCGAGCGCGCGCACAGGTCAAGCTCAACGCCCGACGGCAGGTACACGTCCGGGTACACCCGCCGGTAGCGCGGCCCACGCAACTGATCGGGACTGACCAGCCCGGCCGCCACCGCCTCCGTCCCCCGAAACGGCCCGCCCAACACCCGCCCAGCCCGACCAAACTCGCTCAACACCCGCCCAGCCTGACCGAGCCAGCCACAACCGTGGGTCGTTTCGGCGAGATCTACCTCAGCGGGGTCCCCACCGTGATCAAAGCCCGCTGCGGTAGATCTCGACGGAAGCGGACGACGAGCCGACGCCCGGACCGCGTGTGCGCCGGCGGGTCCAGCCAGCGCACCGGCCCGGACTCGGACGCGGCAAGGGCCCACGAGCGTGCACCGAGGTCGAGCGCGGCATCCGACGACAGGCAGACGTCCGAGTACACCCGCCGGGAGCGGGATCCGCGCAACTGGCCAGGAGTAACCAGGCCAGCCCGCCACCGCCGCCATCCCCCGGAAACGGCCCACCCGCCCAGCCTGACCAAACTCGCCACAGCCGTGGCCCGTTTCGCCGAGATCTACTCCAACGGGGTCCCGGCCATGATCAAAGCCCGCTGCGGTAGATCTCGACGAAGTCTGCGGCCACAACTACGTCGAGGCGGCCGGGAGCGTATGCCCCGGCCGCCTCGACGGAAAGCGAACTAGCTCAGCTCTTGCGCTTGGCGACCGCGTCGGTGAGCTGGGGGGCGACCTTGAACAGGTCCCCGACCACCCCGTAGTCGGCGATCTCGAAGATGGGCGCCTCGGCGTCCTTGTTCACCGCGATGATCGTCTTCGAGGTCTGCATGCCGGCCCGGTGCTGGATGGCGCCGGAGATGCCCAGTGCGATGTACAGCTGCGGGGACACCGTCTTCCCGGTCTGCCCGACCTGGAACTGGTTCGGGTAGTAGCCGGAGTCGACCGCGGCCCGGGAGGCGCCGACGGCGGCTCCGAGCGAGTCGGCCAGCGCCTCCACCACGGAGAAGTTGTCCGCCGAGCCGACGCCCCGGCCACCGGAGACCACGATGGATGCCTCGGTCAGCTCGGGGCGGTCGCCGCCGACGATCGGCTCGCGGCTGGTCACCGTGGCGTGCCGGCCCTCCAGGGTGGGCACGTCGACGGTCTCCTCGACACCCGCGCCGTCGGACTGCTCGGCGTCCACCGCGCCCGGCCGCACGGTGATCACCGGGTGCTCGGTGTTGCCCTTGGCCGTCACTACGAACGCGCCACCGAAGATCGAGTGCTGCGCGGTGCCGTCCCCGTTCACCCCGACCACGTCGGTGAGCAGCGCGGAGTTGGTGCCCACCGCGAGTCGGCCGGCGATCTCCTTGCCGTCCGCGCTGGCCGCGATCAGCACCGCCGCCGGGGACGCCGATTCGATCAGCTTCCGCAGCACCGCGACCTGGGCGCCGCCCAGGTACTTGTCCACCTCGTCGGACTCCGCCACGTAGATCTTGGCGGCGCCGTGCGCCTTCAGTCCGTCGGCCAGCTTGCCGGCGGTACCCGGCGCACCGGTCACCACGGCCGACGGCTCGCCGAGCTCTCGAGCCGCGGTGAGCAGCTCGTAGGTCACCTTTTTGATCTCGCCGTCCGCATGGTCGACGAGGACCAGAACCTCACTCATGTTCGTTCTCCTCCTTCGGCGATGCGGGTCAGATGATCTTCTGGCCGACCAGGTACGCGGCGATCTTGTCGCCACCGTCGCCCTCGTCCTCGATCTTCTCGCCGCCCGACTTCGGTGGCTTCGGTGACGCCTCGGTGACCGAGGACAGCGCGTTGGCCAGGCCGACCTCGCTCGGGTCGATCCCGGCGTCGGCCAGGGTCAGCGAGGTGACCGGCTTCTTCTTCGCCGCCATGATCCCCTTGAACGAGGGGTAGCGCGGCTCGTTGAGCTTCTCGCCGACGCTGACCAGGGCGGGGAGCTCGGCGGTCAGCTTGGTGATGCCGTCGTCGGTGCCCCGGGTCACGGTCACCGTGGTGCCCTCGACGGCCAGCTCCTTGGCGTGTGTCAGGGCGGGCAGCCCCAGCACCTCGGCCACCATCGCCGGCACCGCGCCGGTGCGCCCGTCACTCGCTTCGTTGCCCGCGACGACCAGGTCAAATCCCTCGACCGTGTTGATCACGGACGCCAGCACCTTGGCGGTCTGCACCGCGTCGGAGCCGTGCAGCGCCTCGTCGGAGAGGTGCACCGCCTTGTCCGCGCCCATGGACAGCGCCTTGCGGATCGCCTCGGTGGCCCGGGCCGGGCCGACGCAGACCACGGTCACCTCGCCGTCGTGCGCCTCCTTGAGCTGCAGCGCGGCCTCGACGGAGCGCTCGTTGATCTCGTCGATCACCGCGTCCGAGGCATCCCGGTCGAGCGTGTGGTCAGAATCGGTCAGCTTGCGCTCGGAATAGGTGTCCGGCACCTGCTTGACCAGTACGACAATGTTCATCGGTCCCCTTCGACCTCCTGCCTGTTCAGTGGACCGGCCAGGCCGCCGCCCTCGGGCGAGAGCCGCACAGAAATCCCTAACGGTCCGCCGACACTACGCGGGATCACGCAGGTCGGCCGGTTATTGACTGACTCTTGCACCCCCGCGCGCCGTCACTACGCCGGGGTAACTTGTTGCCCATAGTTACCCAGTCCCGCGCAGGCTGACATACCTCGACCGGTGATCCTTGCCACCTGCCCCCGTGACGCTGCTCACCAGGTCTTGGGCAGGTGTCCCGTTAGGGTCGCGGCACGGTTTGCCGATCCGAAAGGTCGCCCAGGTACCGATGAGCGCTACCGAGCCGAGTGAGGCCGTGCGCCCTGCCGTATGCCCCGCGGAGCCCACTCCCGAGGCGACGCTGGCGCTGACCGGGGAGCGGACCGTGCCCGGCATCCCGGAGGAGAACTACTGGTTCCGCCGGCATCAGGCGGCCTATCTGCGGCTGGTCGACCGGTGCGTCGGCGCGCGGGTGCTGGAGGCCGGCTGCGGCGAGGGTTACGGCGCGGCGCTGCTGGCCAGGGCCGCGAGGCTGGTCGTCGGCCTGGACTACGACGCGGTCACCGCGGCGCATGTGGCGGCCCGCTACCCCCAGGTACACGTGGTGCGGGGCAACCTGGTTCACCTGCCGTTGCCCGACGGCGCGCTGGACGTGGTGGCCAACCTGCAGGTCATCGAGCACCTCTGGGACCAGCCCGGATTCCTCGCCGAGTGCTTCCGGGTGCTCCGCCCCGGCGGGCTGCTGCTGGTCAGCACGCCGAACCGGATCACCTTCTCCCCCGGCCGGGACACCCCGCTGAACCCCTTCCACACCCGCGAGCTGGCCGCCGCCGAGCTGGCCGAGCTGCTGATCGACGCCGGCTTCGCGGTACGCGAGCTGCTCGGGCTGCATCACGGGTCGGCGCTGCGGGAGCTGGACGCCAGGTACGACGGATCGTTGATCGAGGCGCAGGTGGAGGTCGTCTTGCACGGCGGGGACTGGCCGGAGCCGCTGCGGGCCGACGTGGCCGGGGTGCGCGCGGCGGACTTCGAGATCCACGCCGAGCGGGTGGACGAGAGCCTGGACCTGATCGCCGTCGCCCAGCGCCCGGCCGAGCGGCCCACCGAGCGATCCCCCGAGGCGCCGTGAGTTCGCCCGCCCCGATCGGCACTTTCTGTCTGGTGCTGCACAGCCACCTGCCCTGGCTGGCCCGGCACGGCGCCTGGCCGGTCGGCGAGGAGTGGCTCTACCAGGCGTGGGCCGATTCCTACCTGCCGGTGCTGGACCTGCTGCAGCGGCTGGGCGAGGACGGCCGCCGCGACGTGCTCACCCTGGGCATGACCCCGGTGCTGGCCGCCCAGCTGGACGATCCCTACTGCCTGCGGGGCATGCACGACTGGCTGGGCGGCTGGCTGCTGCGGGCACACGAGGCGGCCGGTCGGGCCGCCCGCCGCGGCGACCGGGCGCTGGGCGGACTGGCCGCCGACGAGCACCGCCGGGCCAGCGCGGCGCTACTCGACTTCGAGAGCCGGTGGCGGCACGGCGGGTCGGCGGTGCTGCGTCCGCTGGTGGACAACGGCGTCATCGAGCTGCTCGGCGGCCCGGCCACCCACCCGTTCCAGCCGCTGCTCGAGCCGGCGGTGCGGGACTTCGCGCTGCGCGCCGGACTGGCCGACACCGCGCTGCGGCTGGGCTCCCGGCCGGCGGGCATCTGGGCGCCGGAGTGCGGCTACGCGCCGGGCATGGAGCGCGGTTATGCCGCCGCCGGGGTGCGCCGGTTCCTGGTGGACGGGCCGGCGCTGCGCGGGGACACCGCGTTCGCCCGCACCGTCGGGGACACCGACGTGGTGTGCTTCGGGCGGGACCTACCGGTGACCTACCGGGTGTGGTCGCCCAAGGCGGGGTATCCGGGGCACCGGGACTACCGGGATTTTCACACCTACGACCACTCCTCCGGCCTCAAGCTGGCCCGGGTGACCGGACGCGGTGTGCCACCGGAGCAGAAGAGGCCCTACGACCCAGCGCTGGCCGCCGCCGCCGTGCGCAAGCACGCCGCCGACTTCGTCTCCGTGGTCCGGGACCGGCTCGCCGACCTGGCCGCCCAGCACGGCCGCCCCGCGCTGGTGGTGGCCGCCTACGACACCGAGCTGTTCGGGCACTGGTGGTTCGAGGGCCCCGGGTGGCTGGAGGAGGTGCTGCGCGGGCTGCCCGAGGCGGGCGTCCGGGTGAGCACGCTGCGCGGCGCGCTGGACGCCGGGCTGCTGGCCGGGCCGGTGGAGCTGCCCGCCTCCTCCTGGGGCTCCGGGAAGGACTGGCGGGTCTGGGACGGCGAACTGGTGGCCGACCTGGTGGAGCTGGGCGCCGAGGTCCAGCGGCGGCTGCTCGCCAAGGCCAGCCTG
>DATHIT010000900.1:0-16335 GCA_035489915.1 Pseudonocardia sp.
GAGCGGGCGACGGGAATCGAACCCGCGTAGCCAGTTTGGAAGACTGGGACTCTACCATTGAGCTACGCCCGCGTATCGCCGTTGGCAACGACGCACAGCCTAGCTCAGCCGGGGCCAGTAACGTCCGTGGCATGGCTCGCGTCCCGTACCTGACTCCGTCCGATGCCCCGCCCAGCGTGGCCGGTCCGCTGGCGAAGCTCGCCCCGTTGCACGTGTTCGGCCTGGTGGCGCACGCAGAGACGGCGTTTCGCCCGTGGCTGCGCTTCGGCGGCGCCCTGCTCAACGACCTCGCCCTCGACCCGAAGCTGCGCGAGCTGGCGATCCTGCGCGTGGGCCAGCTCACCGCCCGCTACGAGTGGGACCAGCACGTACCCATCGCGCTGGACGTCGGGGTAGCCCAGGAGCAGATCGACGCCCTGGACCGGGGCGAGCTGGACGGCTTCGACGAGCTCAGCCGCGCTGCGCTGGATTTCGTCACCGGGATTGTGGACGGCGAGGTGGACGACGCGCGATACGCGGCGGTGGCCACACACCTTCCGGACCGCGAGGTCGTCGAGCTGGCGCTGGTCGCCGCGCACTATCTGATGCTGGCCCGGATGATGGTCACGTTCCAGATCGACCCGGATCCGCCGGCTGGTCCGGAGGCACTCCTGCGGCGCTAGTGGCGGATGGCGCGCGACGGCCCGAGGGCACACGCTAGGCTGCCGTACACGGGGTGTGGCGCAGCTTGGTAGCGCACTCGCTTTGGGAGCGAGGGGCCGTGGGTTCAAATCCCGCCACCCCGACCAGGTCAGCGGCGGTGCCGGTGGTCGAGAGGCCGCCGGCACCGCCGTTCTTGTAGCAGTCGTGTAGCAACGCAATCTTGATTTCGGAGACCTCGGCAGCTTTCGGTGCACCGGAGACCCACGACGTGCACAAATGGATCCACTCCAGCAGCTATTGACTGACGACCGGGAGCTCGACGCGCAGCGAAGTGCCCCTGCCGGGCGGGCTCGCGATCGCGATCGTGCCGCGGAGCGCCGCGACGCGGTCCGTCAGCCCGGTCAGCCCGGACCCCCGCGCGGGATCCGCTCCGCCCACGCCGTCATCGTCGATCCTCAGCTGCAGCGTGCCATCGTGCACGCGGGCAGTGACCTCGACCTTCGATGCCTGCGCGTGCTTCGCCGCGTTGGTGAGCGCCTCGGAGATGACGTAGTACGCTCCGACCTCGACGTGGTCGGCCAGCCGCTCGTCGACCGAAAGGTTCAGCTCGACCGGGACCGCCGAGCGCCGGGCGAGCGCCCTCACCGCGGGCCGCAGACCGCCCTCGGACAGAACCGCCGGGTGGATGCCGCGCGACAACTCCCGCAGGTCGTTGAGCGCCCCCGCGAGGCCCTGGCGGACGTGTGCCAGCTGTGCGATGAGTTCCTTGTCCTCGCGCAGCGCGATCGCCTGCGCGCCGTGCAGCTCTAGCGCGAGCGATACCAGTCGCTGCTGAACGCCGTCGTGGAGGTCACGCTCGAAGCGCCGCCGCGCCTCGTCGGACGCGGCGACCAGGCGCGCGCGCGAGGCGATCAGCTCGGCGCGGTTGTCGGCGTTCGCGATCGCGGTGCCGATGAGTTCGGTGAAGCCGGCCATGCGGTGTTCGGTGTCGGCCGGGAAACGCCCGCGCCGCGTACCGACGGCGATCGCGCCCCAGAGATGCCCCTGGACGACGATCGGAGCCGCGACCCCCGACCGGAGTCCCAGCCGGCGGACGGCGTCGGCGTACGTGTCGGAGGCTTGGCGGAAGTCGTCGATGCGAGCCGGGCGGCCGGTGCGCAAGACGGCCGCCAAGGCCAGCGGCGGCTCAGGCGTCCAGCGGCTTCCTATCGGGAACTCAGCGGGGTATGCGCCGACGCGGGCCACGACGGTCGTCGCGCCGTCGGGATCGAGGCGGAGGATGTTTGTGCCGTCGGCACCGAGGACGCTGCCGACCTCGTGCGCGACGGCCGCGAGTACCTCGGCCGGTGGCACCCCGCGGGCGACCAGGGTAGCGACCCGCCGCAGCGCGGCCTGCTCCTCGGCCAGCCGCTCCACCTCCGCGCGCGCCTCGGCGTTCGCGATCGCCGTGGCTATCAGCTCGGTGAACTGGCCCAGGCGCGACTCGGTGTCCGGCGGCAGCGGCTCGTCATGAGTCGTCCCCGCCGTCATGGCGCCCCACAACCGGCCTTCCACCCGGATGGGCGCAGCGAGGGCGGAGCGAACACCGAACGAGCGAACGGATTCCGCGAGCGGACCGCTCGTCGTCGCGTAGTCGATCCGCGCCGGCTGCCCTGTCCGCAACACTCGCGAGGCAGCGCTGTCGCCTCCCAGCTGGTGCCGCGAGCCTGTCGGGAAGAGGTCTTCAGCCTTGCCCCAGCAGCTCACCACGACCGCGCTGTCATCCTCGTAGCGCAGCATCCGGATTTCCTCCGTGCCAAGCAGCTGCCCGATCTCTTCCGCGATCGCGCTGAACACCTCTGCTTGGGGCGCTTCGCGCGCGACGAGCGTCGCCACCCGCCGCAGGGCCGCCTGCTCGCCGGCGAGACGTGCCAGCTCGGCCTCGGCCTGGTGGCGGTCCGTCACGTCACGCGCCACCGAGTAAATGGCTCTGTCCTCGGCGGCAGGCGTCGATGTCCACTCGAGTACCCGGTGCGAGCCGTCCTTGCGCACGTAACGGTTCTCGAACGATGGGGTCGTCTCGCCCTGGCCGATCGCGGCCGCCCTCGCCGCTGTCCGCTCGCGATCGTCGGGGTGGACGAGGTCGAGGTACGGCCGGGCGAGGAGCTCTTCCGCCGTATAGCCCAGAATCCGCTCGACGGCAGGATTGACGCGGGTGAAGTACCCGTCGAAGTTGGCGACGGCGATCAGGTCGGAGGAGAGCGTGAAGATACGATCGACTTCCTCTTGCGCCCTGGCTCGCCGCGCCGCGCTGACGCCGAGCGCCGCCGCGAGACCGACGAGGACAAAGCCGGCCGCGAGGATGATCCACGGCAGCACCGCCGCTGCACCGTGGACCGATTCCACCGGCACGACGACGTCGAATCGCTGTCCCGCCTCGGTGAACGCCTTGCGGACGGTCGCCGCGCCCCCAGGACCTGCCGTCGGAGCGCCGCCGGTGGCAAGCTGCGCCGTTGGCGTGTCCTTGGCCGCGGCACGCAGCGACTCGCCCGATACGAACACGACCGCGAACCCCGGTTCGACGACTCCCCCGCGCTGAGCCAAGCTGATGAGGAAGAGCCCCTCCGTCCCGTCTCTCAGGGTCGCCAGCGGGGTTGCGCTTGGCTGATGAAGTGCACGCGCACGAAGGAGCCCCCCGGCCATCCCCGAGTGACCGCCGAGATCGAGCCCGGGCACGGTGATCGGAGGGATGCCAGAGACCAGCGTTGCGGGCAGGTAGGAGGACCGAGATTCGACGGGTACGATCCTGCGTCGTTGGTCGCGCGTGACGATGGGATTGCCGGTCCGTCGCTCGTACGCCGCGCGGTCCGCCGCCCCGACCTCCTCAACCCATCCGGTGGCGGGGAAGCCTGCCGGGCTGAGCCATTTCGATGCGTTGCTGGCGAACTCCTCGTTCGTAACGCCGGTCCCGTCGACGCTCGCCATGTACCGGCCGAGACTCGCGGTGAGGGACGCGGCGTCCGCAACACGCGCGTGGATCCGCGCGGCCGCGACCTCGGCCTGGTGCTCGGAGTCGCGTCGCGCGTCGCGCTCGCCGAGCAGCCGAGCCCCCAGGAAACCGGCAATGGTCAGCGCGAGGACCAGCGCTACCGGGGCGATGCGCCGCGGCGGGATGCGCCAACGCCTCGGGGCCACCAGCGCAGTCTGCTCCGTCGCAATCGCCGGGGAAAGGGCGGTGGAACGCCGGGGCCGGGTGGGCTAGCGTCGCACGATGCCGACCCCGTTGTCCCGTCGGTCGTTCCTGAACGCCGCGGCAGCGGTGACCCTGGCGGCGCCGTTCGCGGGATCGTTGATCGCGGGCTGCGGTCGGAGCGCGCAACGCTCTCACCAGCTGGTTGTCGCGGCAGCGACGACCCCGCCGAGCCTCGACTGGGAGCTCGTGTTCGGCAAGGAAGTGTACGACCACGTCTTCAACTTGAACGACCGGCTGACCCGCTGGAAGCAGGTCCCGACTCCCGACGAACCGGGCGGCTTCGACCTCGCTTGGCAGGCCGAGAACTTCGAGGAGATCACCGAGCCACGCATGGCCGAGGGTTGGGAGGTCACCAATGGTGGAAGGACCTACACGTTTTCGCTACGCAGGGGCTGGCCGAGCCACGCGGGGAACGAGTTCACCGCCGCGGACGTGAAGTGGACATTCGACCGCAGCTTCGCGCTTCACGGCATCACGAGCTTCTACAACGAGCTGGCCAAGATCGAGCGGCCGGAGGACGTAAAGGTCCTCGACCGGTACACGGTCCGCATCGAGCTGGGGGAGCCTGGGCCGGACCTGCTGCTCACGATGAGCGAGTTCTGGCGTGCGATCGTCGACTCGAAGCCGGCCAAAAGCCATGCGACCGCCGCCGATCCCTGGGCAAAGAGCTGGATAAAGAGCCATGACGTCGGCTTCGGCCCATACAAGCTCGCCGACCTCAGTCCTGGGCGCCACGTCGTGTGGGAGGCCCACAAGGAGCATCCTTTCCCGCCTGTGCTCGACCAGATCACCTTCCGGCAGGCGCCGGAATCGTCCGGCCGGCTCGCCATGCTGATGAGCGGAGACGCGCAGGTCGCTCAGTACTTGCTGCCCGGGGACATGCAACGGGTGCAGAAGAGCGACGAGCTGCGCCTGTGGAACTTCCAGGGCTACGTGATCCACTCGTGCCCGATGAACACCAAGTACCCGCCGTTCGACGACGTCCGCGTTCGGCGGGCTCTGTCGTACGCAACGCCGTATCAGCGGATCATCGAGACGGTGTACCAAGGCTTCGCCGGGCCGGCACACGGCCCGCTCTCGGACCACGCCGCCGGGTTCGACCCATACCAGAGCCCGTTCACCTACGACCCCGACCGGGCGCGCGAGCTGCTACGTGAGGCGGGCCATCCGAACGGGTTCAGGACCAAGATGGCCTACAGTTCCGCGGAGCCGCTCGGAGAGGCCGTGGGCGCGCAACTGCGGAGCGCCTTCTCGGACGTCGGCGTGACGCTCGACCTCGAGGCGCTCCCAGCCTCGACGTACACGGACGCGCTCTTCAACGGCGAACGGCCGATGTTCTTCCAGAGCTTCGGAGCTGATTCGCCGGACCCGGCCTACGCCCTAGGGGTCTTCTACCAGTCCAACAGCTCCAACAACTGGAGCGGGTACAAGAACACAGGAACCGACGCCTGCTTGGCCGATGCCGGGCAGCCCCGACTCACTTGGGGCCAGCGGGTCGAGGAGCACAAGCGCTGTGCAGAGATCGTCGCGAACGATGCCCCCTGGCTCTGGATGGCCCAGCCGGGCTTCCAGATGAGCACGCGTCGCGACGTGACCGGGATCAACTGGTACGCCGGCGAGGCGGTCGACTGGAGCAGGGTCGGCTATACGAGCTGATCACCAGCAGCGCGGCGACACGGTGGCGCGCCCGTAGCCTCATTGCCCATGACCAACGCGGACGGGCATGGGCACCCGGAACCTCCGGTCGCGGGCGACGAGACCGCCACCCTCCTGGGCTCCCTGGAGCGCCAGCGCGCGACCCTGGCGTGGAAATGCGGCGGGCTGGACGCGGCCGGTCTCAGGGCGAAGCTCGCCCCGTCGTCGATCACGCTGGGCGGGCTGCTCAAGCACCTGGCGAGCGTCGAAGACACGTCGGCCACGCCGACCTCATCCGCGAGTCGGTGGACGGGCTCACCGGCGAAGATCCGCCGGCCTGACAACACACCCCACCGGGCCGCTCACACAGCCCGCGGCATGCTCACACAGCCGCCCAACGCGCTGTGTCGAGCCACGCGCGCTGTGCGAGCGGTGGAAACGCTCGCACGCCCAGATGCGTGTTCGGCTGTGGCTGGCGCTGTTGGACTCGCCGTCAACCGGCCTCGTGTTGCCGGACTGCACAGCGGGCAGGCTGTGCGCACGGAAAACCGGTCTGCTGTGCAGCGCGGTAACGCCAGGCAGGTGTCGGGGCGGGCACGCTCATGCGAACCGGCGCCCGCTCGCAAAGCGCCCCGCTCCCCCGCCGCCGAGCCGCTCCCGCGCCTCGGGGGGTCTGGGTCAGGCGCCGGGAGGCAGGACGTAGATCGGCAGGATGTTGCGGGCACCGCCGCCTTCGGCGGTGATTTGGTGCAGGCCAGGGCTGGACTCACCGGGGACGGCGACGCTGGTGCTCACTGTGCCGGCGCCGTCGGAGTTCACGATGCCCAGTGTCACATTCGGCACGTCATAGACAATGGTGACCGGAGTGCCGGGTAGGAATTGCCGACCCGTGATCAACACTGGATCGCCGGGGCGCAGCAGCGCTGGCAACACGGTGATCACGCCGTCACGAATCAACGTGCCGGGCTGGCGGATGATGACCACACCACGCCCGAGGTCGACGATGATGATCGCGCCGATCGGCGCGGTTGGCGCGATCACAATCACCGTGGCGGGTGAGAATCCCGGCCAAGGCGTGCCTCGGTAGCGGGGGCTGGGGCTGGACGGCGAGGCCGGACGGGGTTGCGCGAGCGGGTTGCCGGACCCGCAGCGGACTCGGGGCAGCCCTGAGACCTCGACGAGCACCGAGGTGCCGGCCTGCAGCACGACCTGGCTGGGGATCGCCCGACCCCGCCCGAGGCCGTAACTGGTAACCCGCGTGCTGGTCCGCAGGACCACCGGGGTGAGCCCGGTCAGGTAGGCCCGGATCGTCACCGGCTCAATGCCGAGGACCCCGGCCCACACGGCGGCCGGGTCAGGGTTGGTCTCGAAGTAGGTGATGATCTGGTCGGTGTTGCAGGTGGAGGCGTTCTGGGTGCCCCCGTACAGCCCAGGTGTGGTTCCCGAGTAGGCAGCCTCGCCCGGCCCGGTGCGGGCCACCAGGGGCGGAGTGGGCAGGTTCGCCGCCGGGGCCGGAGTGGGCGTCACCGCCCCGCCGGCCATGAACGGATTCGTCCCGGCTGAGTCCGCGGCGTCGAGAAACACCTCATCGGAGTTCCCTGGCGGGCACGCCGTCACCAATCCCAACACCGCGCCGATCAGCCCGCCGCCGAGCACGACCAAGACGATGGCCCTGCGCCCGTAGAGCCGGCGGGTGGGGGCGGTGGGCTGCGCGCTCAACGGTATTGCCCGTAGCCGTATGCACCGAGGCTCACACCGAGGCCGACGCTAGCGTTGGGCATCACCACGCTGGCGTTGTTCGGCGGACCCAGATTCGACCCGACGCTCCCCCCGGGGCACCAGGTCCCGACCGTGGCCCCAGCCAGTTCTCCACGGTAGGCCCCGCCGCCGAAGTCGCTGGTGGTCACGGGCTGGGCGGTGTTGTAGTCCTCCCAGTCGCTGAGCCGCGTCACGCTGAAGCCGGCGCCGATGGTGGCGCCTGCGCCCCAGTAGGTCATTGTGCGGATCTTCCCGTACTCGCGGCCGGCGTAGTTCTGCACATCCACGCTCATGCGCGTGAAATAGACCGCCAGGATCTTGACGGTCACGCCGCTGCGGAGCCGCACCCGGAACTGGGTAGTCGGGGTTTCGGCGGTGCCCGCCAGCGTTGTCACGGCGGGCGCGGCGGCGCCAGCACCGCGTGAGGTCGCCGATTGCTCGAGTACCGGCACCGGGTTCGCGTTGCCCGGAACAAAGTCCACACCAGGACCTTGTGGCGCCACCGCCCGCGGCGCTGGGTCGCCGGCAGCCGCCGGCGGGGCAGGGCGCTGAGCGCGCGGGCCGGAGCGCTGGATACCTGGTCCAGGGCGCTGAGCAGGCGGGTTGCCCGGCACGATCAGTACCTGCGGCGAGCCCGGATCGTCATGCCGGCCGCACTCGCCAGAGTCACAGCCCCGCGGAGCGGGAGGGTCATCCTGGCCGCACTCGCCGGCATCACAATCCTGCTTGCCGTGGGTGTCCGTCTTGGGGGTCGGCACGTCACCGTCATAGGTGTTCACACATCCACCGGCTGGACAGCCGTTCTGGGCTGGCGGAGCGGGATCGTCCGAGGGCGGCGGCATGTTGTCAGCGGCGGCGGACCCAGCGAGCAGTACCAGCCAGCCCACCACGAACAGCACCAAGACCAGCGCCGGGCGCGACATCCGTACGGCCGTCATGGCACCCTCCGGAGCCAGAGCCGAACCCGCAAGCCTCAAGCGGGGCGGCAATCTTACTCGCGGTGTAAAGGGAGGGGGAGCAGGCTAACTCGCCATGACGTATCCAACTGATCCGAGGGTGGACGCATACATCGAGGCCCTGCCGGAGTGGCAGCAAGCGATCTGTCGAGACGTCCGCGATCTGGTCCACGCGGCCGATCCCGGGGTGGCCGAGACCATCAAGCGCACGGTCCGTCCGTACTTCGTACTGGAGGGCAATATCTGCGCTCTACTGGCGGCCAAGGACCACGTCAACGTGTTCCTCTACGACGGCGCGATCGTGCCCGACCCGGAGGGCATCATCACTGCGGGTCACCAGAACTCGACCGCGCGCACGGTTGCGTTCCGTCGGGGCGAGCCAATCAACGCACCCGCGCTCACCGCGATGTTCAAGCACATCATCGCCAACAACCGCGCCGGCGGCTGGCGCAAGATCAAGCGGGATCAAGCGGGAGTAACGGGTTAGCGGAGCCGCCGGTAGACACGATGAGTGCCCCGCAGACGGCTTCGTCTGGGGGCGCCTCAACGCGGTTGAGCTAGTGGTCCACCCGATCGCGGATCAGAACTTGATGTGGGTGAGGTCCGCGAGGGCGCCCTGGTTGAAGTTGGTGACCGGGCTGACGTGGCCGTCGAACGTGCTGCCGGACGACGTCGACGTGGTGTCGGCGTAGGCCATTCCGCCCAGGGCCAGGGTGCCCCCGATCACGAGTGCTACGGCCACGGCCAAACGGCGAGTGCGGCTCATCTGTTTTCCTTTCGCTCGTCCCGCTGCGGGATTGGGGGCACTCTTCCCGCGCCTCCACTGCCGCCAACGATTTAGTCGACGAGCGATAACGATCTAGCTCACAGTCTCACCGGAGAGAGCGACCGCCAACGGAAGAACACTCCAGGAACCTCACGCAGGGTCACTACGCGCTCGACTCAGAGGCCTAGCTCCCGGCGCGCCGCGCGCTCCACCAGGATCGGCAGGAAGGACCGGATCCGGGCGTCGGCAAATCGCTCACGGACCACCCGCACGATGCTCCGGACACGTTCCTCGGTGATCTCCGCGCGCCCGGCCAGTTGGTCGACGAGCCGGGTCTCCACCTCGTCCAACTGCTGACCGACCTGTCGTTCCTCGAGGCTCTCCATCGTCTTCGCCGTGGGTGCCATGGTGACCTCCTGCTCAAGTCACAATCAGCGCGCCCGCCGACGGTCGCGCGAACTAACCAAAATCGATGTATCGAGTCGGCTACGGGGAGCTCTCAACTGGTCCAGACCGAGCGAGAGCGATTGGAGCGGTGGGGACTTTTCGCGGTCAGTGAATTCGCTTGCACCATCGAAGCTCGCGAAGATGAACAGAAGGTAAACGATCGCGCGCCGATGGTGCTGCGCGCGTCGCAGCTAGATGCGCGCCCCGGCCTCGCCGCGGTCCCGCTGCACTTCCACTTCGACGGCCCGTACGGGCCACTGCCTGCGCCACGAGCCGAGCGTGTAACCCCGCTAAGCCGAGAAGTCCGGGCTCGCGGTACGCGGATCCACCGCCCGACCCTTCGGTTCCTCCCACTCTTCCTGGCGACCCAGCGCGGTCATGTCCAGGTAGTAGTAGGAACCGCCCAGCGTCTCGCAGCCCCGCGCGTACATCGAGTAGGTGTGGAACACCCGGTCGCCGTCGCGCAGGAAGCAGCTGTGCCCATGCTCCTCGATCGGCTGGCGGCCCATGATGTAGTAGGCCGAGCCGGCCGCCTCGTGCTCCGGGCGGGTGCGGAAGTTGTACTCGATGGGCGCCACCGACTCATCCAGCGTGACGTGGAAGTCGTAGTTGAAATCGGTACCGAACGACGAGTACCAGGGGATCGCCCACCCCTTGCGGTTGCGCAGCCGCTCGAGTTTCGCCAGCGGGGCGCGCGACACGAAAGCCAGCGCGGTGCCCCGGACGTTGAGATGATCGAGCAGGCCCTCGGAGATCTCGTCGGCGGTCGCCGTGCAGCTCGGACAACCCTCGTCCCACTCGGGTGCGAACATGAAGTGATACACGATGAGCTGGCGGCGGCCTTCGAACAGATCAAGTAGGCGGACCCGACCCTCCGGACTCTGAAAGAGGTATTCCTTCTCGATCTTCACCATCGGCATCCGGCGCCGGTCCGCGTTGAGCTGATCACGCTGCCTGGTCAGCTCTTTTTCCCTGACCAGGATCTTCTTTCGGGCCGCCAACCACTCGTCCCTCGACACCACCTCAGGAAGGCTCATGGCGGTTTCCCCCTCGCCATCGGCTTGTATACCGTCTGCACTATGCCATAGGTTGTGGACGCCGTCCACAAGGAGGATGACATATGGCGACGCCCGCCGCCGACCGTCCTAAACGTGACACGTATCGGCATGGCGACCTGCGGCGCGCCCTCATCGAGGCGGGTGTCGAACTGGCCAGAGCCGGCGGTCCGGACGCGATTGTGCTGCGGGCGGCGACTCGCCAGGTGGGCGTGGCACCCAACGCGGCCTACCGGCATTTCGCCGATGCCAGAGCCCTGCAGCGCGCGGTGTGCGGGGCCGCCCAAGCCGAGCTGGCCAGGGCCATGGAGTCCCAGCTCGGCGCACTGCCGGAGGATGCCGCGGGGCCTCTCGACGAACCAACCGGCGGCACCGACGAAGACGCGAAGGAGGACCCGGCACGGATCGCCCGGATCCGATTACGCGCGTTGGGCGAGGCTTACCTTGACTTCGCCCAAGCTGAACCCGGCCTGTTCCGCACCGCCTTCGCGGTCCCGGACGACATGTCCGGATCCACCAGTCCACAGCTGGCCGGCGACACCGGCTACGGAGCCTTCCAGCTGGTGGCGGCCGCGCTGGACGGCCTGGTCACCGCGGGTGTGCTGTCCGTCGAACGACGGCCGGGAGCGGAGTTCGTGGCCTGGGCGGCCGTGCACGGGTTGGCCGTTCTGCTCATCGACGGCCCGCTGCGCGGTGTCGAGCGCCCCCAGCTGGAGGACATCGGGGAACGGGTGCTGGACATGCTCGAGCACGGTCTGTAGACCCCGGCCGCCGCTCAGCGTTCCTCGGCCGCCGCGGTCGCTGCCTCGCCCCACGGCGCCACCGCCGCCCACTCCGCATTGACGTTGCCGCCGAACACCTCGAGCACCCGGACGAACTCGTCCAGCTCGTGGTTGGTCAACCCGGAGCGCAGCCGCACATCGAACTCGACCGCGACGGTTCGCAACCGCTCGAACAGCTGCTCCCCCGACTCGGTCAGCTCCACGATGTGCACCCGGCGGTTCTCCGGGTCCCGCCGGCGGGTGACCAGGCCGGCCGCCTCCATGCCGTTGAGGTGATGGGTCAGGGTGGCACCCTGAATACCCATCGACTCGGCCATCGCGCGCTGACTGGCGCCGCGTTCAGTCTTCAGCGAGACCAGCACCAGCCAGATCGGCAGCGAGCCGCCGGCCTCGGCCATCGCACTGTCGAAAGCCGCGCTCGCCGCCTTTGCGGTGCGAGCCAGCGCAACGCCGACAGGCACTCCCTCCGCTCGCACCGGCATACGTTAACACATCTAATCCATTGACGATAAACCGTTCGATCTCTAACGTTTAATCGGGAGCGGTACTTCGATCGCACCGGAGAGGACACCCACGATGGCTGTTGAGCTCAACCACATCATTGTTCCGGCCTACGACAAGCACGCCTCGGCGAAGTTCCTGGCCGACATCCTGGGCATCGAGGTGGGCCCGGCCTGGGGCCCGTTCGTGGCCATGCCACTGAGCAACGGCGTCACCCTGGACTTCATGGACGCCCAGCAGTTCCACGCCCAGCACTGCGCGTTCCAGCTCAGCGACCCGGAATTCGACGCCGCCGTGGAGCGCATCCGCGCGGCCGAGGTACCGCACTGGGCCGACCCGTTCCACCAGCGCCCGGGCGAGGTGGACAACCGGTTCGGCGGGCGGGCCGTCTACTTCGAGGACCCGGCCGGGCACAACTTGGAAATCCTCACCCCGGGTTCGCTGCCCGCTGGCGGCTGAACCGGGCGCGAGGCGGCTCAGCCGGCCATGTCGAAGTCGGCGATCACCTTGGTCGGCTTGATCCGGACCACCAGCTCGCCGGGCACCCCGTTGCGCTTGCCGAACTCCTCGGCCCGCTCCGCGCCCATGTACCGACCGCCGATCCGGGTCGCCACGCTGACCAGATCGTCGATGTCTTCGCTGGTCGTGGCCAGGCCCTGGATCTGGACGAAGCCGTAGGGCGCCCGCTCCAGATCCACGCACAGCACCACACGTGGATCGCGGGCCAACGCCCTGCCCTTGGCGCTGTCCCTGGCCGTGTTGAACACCACCTGGCCGTCCTCGACCACGAACCAGATCGGCGCCACCAGCGGCCGACCGTCCGCGGCTAAGTAGCCGACCTTCCCGGTCCGGGTGCCTTCGGAGAGAAAGCTGATCACCTCAGCGGAGAGTTCGCTCACCTGGTCAGCCTAGGAGGTTCGCTCAGCGCCCTCTCAGGGCGTTCCTAGCGGGATGGCCAGCGACCGAGTATGGGAACCAGCCGGCAATGCCGTCCGTTGAGCCCGTAGCGGGGCGGCCCCCACCCGCCGCCCGACTGCCGAGTGAGGAGCTCCGGTGACCGGCACGATCGTGGTTTTGCTACTCGTCCTGGCCCTGGTGGCCGGCGGTATGTACCTGGCGAAGCAACGTTCCCAGGCCAAGCAGCGCGAGCTCGAGGACGCCAAGTCCGACGCGCGCCGGTGGGTGGAGCGGCTCGGCGGGTCGGTGCTGAACCTGCAGGGCACCAACGAACCGTCCAAGCAGGCGATGGCGGACGCTTCCGAGCGCTACACCGCCGCCGGATCACAGCTGGACCAGGCGCGCACCGTCGCCCAGGCCCAGCAGGTCACCGAATCCGCCCGCGAGGGCCTCTACTACGTCCGGGCGGCGCGCACCGCGATGGGCCTGGACCCCGGCCCCGAGCTGCCCGCGCTGCCTGGCCAGGGCCGCGCCGGGGAGGTCACCGAGGCCAGGGACGTCGACGTGGAGGGCCACCGCTACAGCGCCTCACCCGACCCGTCCTCGGCGAACGCGCACTACTACCCCGGCGGCATGGTGGCCGGGCGCCCGGTGCCGGGCGGCTGGTACTCCGAGCCCTGGTGGAAGACCGCGCTGGTCGCCGGGGCTTGGGGCGTTGGCTCGTTCCTGCTGTTCGACGCGCTGTTCAGCGGGATGGACGGGTCGGCGTACGCGGACGGGTCCATGGACGCGCAGGCAATGGGCGCCGGCGACATGGGTGGCGACGCGGGTGGCGACATGACCCCCACCGACGGCGGTGGCGACTTCGGCGGCGGCTTCGGCGACTGGGGCGGGGGCGGCGGGGACTGGGGCGGCGGTGGCGGCGGCGACTGGTGACCGACCCCGGGGCCGCTGGACTAGTCGGCCGAGGCTTGGCCGTCCGGCTGGCAGCTCGGGCACCAGTAGAGGTTGCGGGCGGCCAGCTCGGTAATCCGCACCGGCGTGCCACACACCAGACAGGGCTGGCCATGGCGGCGGTACACGTAGACCTCGCCCCCGTGCCGGTCCACCCTGGGCGCCCGGCCGGTCACCTTCGGGTCGTGCTCCGGGCGGACCGTGTCGATCCGGCCCCGGCGCAGCCCGTCGCGCATCAGCGCCACCAGGTCGGCCCACATCGCCTCCCACCGCTGCCTGGGCAGCTCCCGGCCCGGCAGCATCGGATCCACCCCGTGCCGGAACAGCAGCTCGGCCCGGTAGACGTTGCCCACCCCGGCGAGGATCTCCTGATTCATCAGCAGCACGGCCAGCGGCGCGCGGGACCGGGACAACCGCGCCCAGGCCCCGTCCGGGTCGGCATCCCGACGCAGCGGATCCGCGCCCAACCGGGCCCGTACCGCCTTCGCCTCCGCGTCGGTGATCAGCTCGCAGGCGGTCGGCCCGCGCAGGTCGGTGAAGTGGGTGGCTCCGACCAGCCGCATCCGCACCTGACCCCTCGGTGGCTCGGCCGGCACCAGGCCTTCGGTGAACGCGCCGTAGAGCCCCAGGTGCACGTGCACCACCAGGTCCGGGCCGTAGCGGTGGAACAGGTGCTTGCCGTGCGCCTCCGCGCGCCGCAGCTCCAGGCCGTCCAGCAGCCGCGCGGACGCCTCGAACCGCCCCTGCGGGCTGGACACCGCCACCGGCGCCTTGCCGAACATCTTCTGGTGCGACCGGGCCAGCCGGTGCAGCGTGTGGCCTTCGGGCATGCGGGCTCAGCCGGTGGGCAGACCGGTGATCTTCCCGGTCTTCTCGAACTCGGTCAGCATGGCGATCCGCCGGATGTGCCGCTCGCCCTCGGAGAACGGGGTGCTCAGGAACGTCTCGACGATCGAGATCGCCTCCTCCGGCGTGTGCATCCGAGCGCCCACGCCGACCACCTGGGCGTTGTTGTGCTCCCTGGCCAACTGTGCGGTCTCGGTGTTCCAGGCCAGCGCGGCACGGCAGCCGGGGACCTTGTTCGCGGCGATCTGCTCGCCGTTGCCCGAGCCACCCAGCACGATGCCCAGGCTGCCCGGGTCGGCGACCACCCGGCGCGCGGTCTCCAGGCAGTACGGCGGGTAGTCGTCGTCCGGTTGGTAAGTGGCGGCGCCGACGTCCACCGTGTCGTAACCCGCCGTCTTCAGATGCTCCAGCAGCCGGGACTTCAGCTCGAAGCCGGCGTGATCAGAACCCAGGTAGACGCGCACAACACATCATCTTGCCAAACCGGCCCGCGCCCCTCCCAGGCCACTCACCGCCACGCTTGCCAGGCGCCCAACCGCGGTCCAGGTAACACGACCGTAACCACGGCGCGACCTTGCCCTCCTACGTTTCACCCATGAGTGGCACGCCCCGCATCGGGATCGAGGAGGAGTTCCACGTCGTGGACCTGGCCACCCGGCAGGCCGCTCCCGAGGTGGACGCCCTTCTCGCCCAGCTCAGCGGCGAGGGATTCGCCCCTGAGCTGCAGCGATCGCTGGTGGAGACGAACACCCTGCCCTGCCAGAGCCTGGACGAACTGCGCGCGGAGATCGTCCGGCTGCGCGGTGAGCTGGCCGGGGCGGCGCACCCGCTCGGGCTGGGCGTGGTCGCCGCCGGCAGCGTGCCGCTGACCAACCCGTCCGACAACGACGTCTCGCACGGCGCCCGGTACGCCCGGATGCAGCGGGAGTACCAGCTGTTGGCCCGCGAGCAGCACATCTGCGGACTCCAGGTACACGTGGACGTACCGAACCGGGACGTCGCCATCGCCGTGGTCCAGCGGGTGGCGCCCTGGCTGCCGGTGTTCCTCGCGCTGTCCGCCAGCTCGCCGTACTGGCAGGGGGCGGACTCGGGTTACGCCAGCTCACGCACCCTGGTCTGGCAGCGCTGGCCCAGCGCCGGACCACCCGGGCCGATGTCCAGCGCCGCCGAGTACGACGCGCTGATCGCCGCACTGATCGCCTCGGGCACCATCAGCGACCCCGGCATGGTCTATTTCGACGTCCGCCCGTCCGCCCATGTGCCGACCGTGGAGCTGCGCATCTGCGACGCCTGCCCGCTGGTGGACGACGTGGTGCTGCTGGGCGGGTTGTTCCGCGCGCTGGTCGCCACGGCCCGCCTGGAGATCGACGCGGACTCCCCGCCGCCGTCGGTCCGGTACGAGCTGCTCCGCGCCGCCACCTGGCGGGCCGCCAGAGCCGGGCTGGAGAGCGACCTGGTCGACCTGTACGGCGACGGCGGGCCGAAGCTGGCCTCGCCGGAGAGCGTGGTGCACAAGCTGCTGCGCAAGGTGCGTGGGCCGCTGGAGGACGTCGGGGACTGGCCCCAGATACACGCACTGGCCGAGGTGGCGCTGGCCAGGGGCAGCGCGGCCGCCCGGCAGCGCAGGGCGTTCGGGTTGCGCGGTGAGTACCGGGACGTGGTGGACTCGCTGCTGGCCGCCACCCAGGGCGAGCCGTCGCCGCGCACCCCGCCGCAGACTTCGCCGCCCCGGCTGCCGGCGGTGCTCACCGGGTATCAGCCCACCGGGTTCGACGAGGTGGTCGCGCTGGGCGGCCGGGTGTTGCCGCACTACGGCTGGCTGTTCCGCGCACTGGACCAGATCGGGCTGGAGGGCATCGGCCTG
>DATHIT010000901.1:0-9455 GCA_035489915.1 Pseudonocardia sp.
CGGGATCAGCTCGCGCAGCGCGGTGGGCAGCGGCGAGGGCAACGTGTCCATCCCACCCACCCCGAGCACCAGCGCGTCCACGGTGGGCATCACCGACCAGATCCGAGGGTCGTGGGTGAGCGCGCGCCACGCGTGCCGGGCCGTCCAGCCGTAGCCGGCCAGCAACTCGGCGTGGCCGCCCAGCGCGGCGGCGGCCAGGTTGTGCCACAGCCTCGGCTCGTTGGCCGGTTCCGCGCGGCTCGGTCCGTGGAAGGCCAATGAGTCGGCCAGCACCAACAGCACCGGACTGGCATCCGTCCGAGGGGATATGTCTGAGCTGGGCACCGGGTCTAGTCCAGGAGGCCGACGTTGAACCCGGTCAGCCGCCACCGGGTGTCCGGCCCGGCCCGGCGCTGCACGGTCACCCAGCGGGCGTTGCCGAGGCCGCCCAGCGCGGTCCAGCTGGCCAGTTCCAGGCCGAGCAACGCGCAGCTCAGCGCGGCGATCAGTCCGCCGTGTGTGCACAGCAGCACCGTCGTGGGCGGGTCGGCGGCGAACTCCTGATCGAGCTCTTCGATCAGCGGCATGGCTCGAGCAGCAACCTGCACCCGGGATTCACCGCCGGGCGGTGCCCAGGTCGGGTCGGCCCGCCAGGTGGCCAACCCGCCCGGCCACCGCGCGTCCACCTGCGCCGGCGTGACGCCCTGCCATTCGCCGAGGTTGGTCTCCCGCAGCCGGGCGTCCAGCTTGGCCGCCAGGCCGCAGACCAGCCCGATCTCCTCCGCCGAGCGGGCCGCCCTGGACAGATCGGAGCTGATCAACCGGGCCGGGTCGAGCCGGGCGAGCACCGGCGCCGCCCGGCGCACCTGGGCCACCCCGAGCTCGGTGAGCTCGGAGTCCAGGTGCCCTTGCATCCGGCCCTCGGCGTTGAAGTCGGTCTGCCCGTGGCGCACCAGCACCAACCGACGAAGCGTCACCCCTGGTACCCGTCCGCCGCCTCATCGGCCAGCGGATCCAACCTGGCCTCCGGGAAGTCGATCCGGGGGCAGTCCTTCCAGAGCCGGTCCAGGCCGTAGAACCCGCGCTCCTCGGAGTGCTGGATGTGCACCACGATGTCGACGAAGTCCAGCAGCACCCACCGGCCTTCCCGGGCGCCCTCCCGGCGGATCGGCTTGCTGCCGGCAAGGCGCAGCCGCTCCTCCACCTCGTCCACGATCGCCTGTACCTGGCGTTCGTTGGGCGCCGACGCGATCACGAAGCAGTCGGTGATGACCAGCTGCTCGGAGACGTCGAGAACCACGATCTCGCGCGCCTTCTTGTTGGCCGCGGCACCTGCCGCAACCCGTGCCAACTCCAGTGCCTGCGCGGACGCGCTCACCGCATTCCCTCCGCCCGGGCGACCGATACCGTCCGGTCCGCCCTCTTTGTCGACTTCTAAGGGTACTGAGCCGTCCCGACGGGGTACGGCGCGCGGTTCGGCACAGGCCCGGCTCGGGGTTTGCGGCCCCCGCCGAACCCCACTCGCGAACCGCCCCGAGCTTCGCGCGGGCGCGAAGTTCGGGGCGAGAGGTTCTGGGGTTTCGGCGCTTACAGGATTCCGAGGCCGCCGACCAGGCCGGTGACGAGGTCCGTGCTGACCAGACCGCCACCGAGACCGCCGAGGATGCCGCCGCCAGCGGAGCTGTGCGAGGGAGCGTAGTCCTGGCCGTCGTCATCCGAGTCTGCAAATGCGGCGCCGGCGCCCACAACGAGGATGCCAGCAGAGACAACTCCAGCGATCACAACACGAGCGGTGCGTGACATAGGAAGTTCCTTCCGATTGGGGAGCGGACGTGCAGACCATATAGACGCCGAGATCACGGAGTAAAATCGAGAGGGCTTCATTCCCTCTTTCCGGTGACCCCCGATTTTGCCGAACGCGAACGCTCTGACAGCATTTCCGCAGGAAACAGGGGGTTACGCCCGCCTCCGGGGGAACCCTGGGCGCGGCGCCGATCACCGAGGGACACGACCCTCCACGGACGAGATAAAGCCGTGATAGTCGCGGCACGGGACGTCGAGATAGAGCCGTAATACAGGTGTGATCGGGCTCGAGCGCGCACGACGACCGGTCGGAATTGCGCGCCAAGCGGGTTATAGCGGCTTTCTACGTCGATTCAGACGCCGATTTCGCGAGGTGTGGCTATCCGGGCAGGCCCGGCCGTAGTGGCGGCTCGGCGATGGCGGCCAGGTAGTAGTCGTAGAACGCGGTGATGACGTGTTCGGCGGGCACCAGCACGGCGGCGTAGGCGGACGAGCGCATGCCGAGCTGGCATCGCTCACAGGCCTCGAAGTCCTGCCGGTTGGTGATGTCCAGCAGGGCCACCGAGTCGGTGGCATCGAAGCCGTCGGCCACCATCGTGTCCCGATCGAACAGCCAGTCGACGACAACTCGGGTGTGTCCGGGCGCCAACGGCTCGAGCCGGAAGACAGCGACGTGGTCGGGCACCAGGATGAGCAGCACGTTGGGGCGAAGCGCTATGCCGTAGAACAGCCGGTCGTCGCTCGGGCCGAGGCCGGGCAGGATCGGCCGGGCGGCCCGCCCGGACAGCGAGAAGCCGTCGACGTGCTCGGCGAAGGACGCACCGGCGCCCACTCCGTTGCTGATCGTGCCGTAGCCGGAACGGAACTGGGGCAGCGCGGCGGTGAGCTCCGGGTGGATCGTCGCGCAGTGGTAGCACTCCATGAAGTTCTCGATGATCGCCTTCCAGTTCGAGGCGACCTCGTAGCTGATGGTGGCCGCTACGCCGAGCCTGCCGATCCCGTAGCGTTCGAGCACCCCGACGCCGAGCCGCTCGGACAGCTGGGGCTCGACCTGCGCGGCCAACGGCGGCGCCTCGGGATCTAGGTTGAGCCACAGATAGCCCAGCCACTGCTCGGTGCGAACCGGATGCAGCCCGTAGTCCGCCTTCACCAGGTCGGGCATCTCGCGCATGTTGGGCGCGGCGAGCAGGCGGCCGTCCAGGTCGTAGCTCCACGAGTGGTAAGCGCACCGGATCGCCGTGCGGAAGGAGCCGGATTCCTCGGTGCACAGCTGTGCGCCTCGGTGGCGGCACAGGTTCCGCATCGCCCTCGGTTCACCGTCGCCGCCGCGGACGACCAGCACGCTCTCCTCGCCCAGGTCGACGCGGTAGAACTGGCCGGCCTCGGTGAGCGCATCCACCCGGCCGACACAATGCCAGGACCGCTGGAAGATCCGGCGCTGGTCCAGCTCGAAGATCGCCGGGTCGGTGTAGTACCGCCCGGGCAAGGCCTCGAGGAGGTTGCTGGCTCGGGTGCTGGAGGTCATCCGGCACTCCTTCCGGACCCTTGTCCCGTATCACGAAACAATCGCTACACGTGAGACAAAGCGTGGGTCCGCTGCGTGCAGGTGTCAAGGAGGTACCGCTCCACCGGTCAGCCGGGTTTCGGGTAACCGTTCCGCTGGGAGATCTCCGCGGCCGCCGCCACCACCTGTTCCACGATTCCCGGCAGGGTCTCGGCGTTGATCCGGAAGGTTGGCCCGGACGCGGTCACGGCGGCGACCACGTCGCCCTCCATTGCCCGCAGCGGGGCGGCGACCGCGGCCAGGCCGATCTCGTGCTCCTCGGCGGTGACCGCGTACCCCTGGTGCCGGACCCGCGCCAGTTCCTCGGCAAGCTTCCTGGGGTCGATCAGCGTGTGCGGCGTGAACGCCTCCAGCGCGCCCCCCAGGATCGCGTCGCGGCGCGGCGCTGGCATGAAGGCCAGGAACACCTTGCCCGCGGACGTGGCGTGAAACGGTGTCCGCTGCCCCACCCAGTTCACGCTGGTGACCGTGGCGGCTCCGATCACCTGGTCGATGCTGATCACCGCCTGTCCGTCGTGGATCGCGAGGTTGACCGTCTCGCGCACCGCCTCGGCCAGCCGCAGACAGGCCGGCCGGCTCAGCACGCTCAGGTCGTGCTTCCGGGCGGCCCCGGCGGCGAGCTGGACGATGCCGAACCCGAGCTGATACCGACCTCGATCAACCCGCTGCTCGACCAGACCACGCGACTCCAGGGTGTCCAGCAGCCGGAACACCGTCGACTTGTGCACCGCAAGCTCAGTGGCGATCTCCGTGACGCCCGCCGTGCCCAGCCGGGCCAGCACCTGCAGGATCGACACCGCGCGATCCACCGACTGCACCCCGCCGTCCCGCACCGGATCGCTGATGGGCATGGCCGAACCCTAGTGGCCCGTCCCCGGTCGACAGCCTCGCCGCAACCGCCGAAGATCGCGCCGAGAACCGGTCAGTCCGGCCGGATGTTGGCGTTGAGCCGGAACAGGTTGCTCGGGTCGTAGCGCCGTTTAAGCTCGACCAGACGGTCGAGGTTGGCGCCGAACGTGCCGCGAACGGCGTTGTCGTGGTCCTCGTAGGCACCAGGGAAGTTCAGGTACTGCCCCCCGGTGGAGAAGGGCTGCAGTTGACCGAACACCGCCCTGGCCCAGTCGAGCGCCGCCTCGTCGTCCTCGGGGCGTTGCCAGTTGGATTCGATACCGAACAAGAACGGCGCGGATCGGTCCCCGAACGCGGTGTCCGAAGGCCCGGGACGGCTGTACTCCCCACCGAGCTGCCAGATGTCGAGCGTCGAATGCGGGGAAGGGCTCCGCTCGTTCAGGTCGACGAGCGCGGAGATCGCCTCGTCCGGAAGGCCCACGAGGAAATGCGACTTCCAGTAGTACCGCATCTCGTGGGCCGGGTAGTCGGCGTCGAAGAACTGCTGTAATCCCAGGTAGGGCATGACCTCGGAGAGGTCCGCGATCGGCGAGCCGAACTCGCGCAGCGGCTTGAGCTCCTGCTGGGCACGCGCCGTCTCGCCGCAGTGCGCCGCCAGATAGACCAGGATCGGGGTGCCGTGGTGCTCGGCGGGGATCTCGTCGATCCGCGGGGCGTGCCACAGGATGGCGAAGGAGCTCACCTCGTCCGGCGCGCCGGCCGCCCAGTCGCGGTAGAACCGCAGCGCGGCCCGCGCGTCGCTGCCCGCGTGCACCACGAACGCGACGTACACCTCGGGTCCCACCGGGTGGGCGCGGTACTCGAACGAGGTGACGACGCCGAAGTTCCCCCCACCGCCCCGCAGCCCCCAGAGCAGGTCGGCGTTGTGGTCCTCGTCGGCGGTGATGAGCCGGCCGTCCGCGGTGACAACGTCGGCGGACACCAGGTTGTCGCAGCTGAGCCCGTACCTACGGCGCAGCCAGCCAAGACCGCCGCCGAGGGTCAGACCGGCGATCCCGGTCGCCGTGACCACGCCCATCGGCACGCCGAGGCCAAACGCCTGCGTCTCGTGGTCGAGATCGCCGATGGTGGCCCCAGCCTCCGCGCGGACCGTCCCGCGCCGCGGGTCGACCCGTACGCCGTTCATCGGGGAGAGGTCGATCACCAGCCCGCCGTCACACACCGCGGATCCCGCCACGTTGTGCCCACCGCCGCGCACCGCCACCGGCACCGCATTCTCGCGGGCGAAGGTGACGGCGGCGATGACGTCGGCGACGCCCGCGCACCGCGCGATCAGGCCGGGCCGCTTGTCCACCATGCCGTTCCACACCAGGCGGGCCTGGTCGTAGTCGTCATCGCTGGGGCGGATGAGCCGCCCGCGCAGCCTGGACTCCAGCTCCTGCACGAGACTGCCGTCGAGCCCGGCAGCCACGGTCGTCGGGCCGGCCGGCTCGGTTGTCATGCCGCGCCTCCGCTGTTGCCTCGGCCCTCCGATACTCGCTCGCTGACGGCTTCGGGTGCCATGCGGTCAGCCTCCTCGGTTAGACGTCCGTTCCGGGTTGCCGAGGCTAGGGCCGCGAAACCACGGTGTCATCGTCCAAAGAGTGGGGAACGCACTTGCTCGAACAGTGGCTTGCTGGAGCGGTACGCGACTGTTCGCCGCCGACGACCGGGGCTAGCCTGGGCCCGTCCCGAGGAGGGCGATATGAACCGTGACGAGATGGACCGCATCGTCAACGAACACTTCGGCTATGAAGCGGCCGACGATGTGGACGGTGTACTCGCGAGCCTCACCGACGACGTGCGCCACCATGTGGTCGGGTCTCCGTGGGGCGAGCTGAGCGGCAAGGACGCGGTTCGACCCTTGTACGAGGCGCTGTTCGGCGACCTCAAGGGCGAAGGCGTCAAGCCGGTCGCGCGGTGGTACGGCGACAACTTCGTCGTGGACGAGGCGTTGTGGACCGGGCGAATCGAGAACGGTCGGTTCTTCGGCCTGGAAGGCAAGTCGGGCCACGTCACGTTCCGGCTCCTGCACGTGTTCGAACTCCGGGACGGCCTGATCAGCCGCGAGAACGTCTGGTCCGACATCGCCGCCATCGCCGAGCAGGTCTCCCAATAGGGCGATGCCCCTGGACCGAAGTTGGCCGGTCAGCGCTGGTAGAGGCAGCGCTTGGAGATGTACTGCACGACGCCGTCCGGCACCAGGTACCAGACCGGTCGGCCGTCCCGGACCCGCTGGCGACACTCGGTGGAGGAGATGGCCATCGCGGGCACCTCGACCAGCGTCACCGAGCCCCTCGGCAGGTGCTCGTCGCCCAGCTCGTAGCCGGGCCGGGTCACGCCAACGAAGTGGGCCAGCTCGAACAGCTCCTCCACCTTGTGCCAGGACAGGATCTGCGCCAGTGCGTCCGCGCCGGTGATGAAGAACAGTTGCGCGTCCGGGTAGTGATCCCGCAGCTCACGCAGGGTGTCCACGGTGTAGGTGGCACCGGGACGGTCGATGTCCGCCCGGTCCACCGAGAACTGTGGGTTTGAAGCGGTGGCCACCACCGTCATCAGGTACCGGTCCTCGGCCGAGCTGACCGTGCGACCGGTCTTCTGCCAGGGCTCACCGGTCGGCACGAAGATCACTTCGTCCAGATTGAATCGGGAGCTCACCTCGCTGGCGGCAACCAGGTGGCCGTGGTGGATGGGATCGAAGGTGCCACCCATCACCCCGATCCGCTTCGGCGCGCCGCACTCCCCGCTCATCGGCGCAGCGTATAGCGACACGCCGGACGTGCGCCGCAACGCGCGGCATGGCTCACACCGCTGCCACGCGCACCCTGGAAGGCGCAACGCCCGCCGACGGGACGATCACTGAGAGCAAGACTTGCTGATCGGCTCATCCCGTCGGCGGCGGAGTACGTCCAAAAAAGTGGCGCCTTGGGCGCGCGCCCGCATCTACAGTCAGCCCCGATTCGGTGGCCTCCGCCGCCCAACGACACCCTTGGGGGCGTGCCGTGTCTCAGGTCCTGGACTCACCGCTGACCGTGTTCCGCAGTTCGTTCAACGGCCAGGTGATCACCGCCGAGGACGTCGACTACGACACCGCCCGGGCGGTGTGGAACGGCGACATCGACCGCCGCCCGGCGGTGATCGCGCGCTGCGCGGACAGCCCGGATGTGGTGTCGGCAATCGCGTTCGCCCGGGCGCAGCGCCTGGAGATCTCGGTACGGGGCGGCGGGCACAACTTCTCCGGCGCGGCCGTCGCGGACGGCGCCCTGATGATCGACCTCAGCCTGCTCCGCCAGGTGGTGGTGGACCCGGCGGCCCGGCGGGCCCGCTGCGGCGGCGGGGCCACTGGCGCCGACCTGGACAGTGCGACCCAGGAACACGGCCTCGCGGTGACCATGGGGACGATCAGCCACACCGGCGTCGCCGGGCTCACCCTCGGCGGCGGATTCGGCTGGCTCACCAACCAGATGGGGCTGAGCTGCGACAACCTGGTGTCCGCCGAGGTGGCGCTGGCCGACGGTCGGGTGGTCAGGGCATCGGAGTCGGAGCACCCGGACCTGTTCTGGGGGCTGCGCGGCGGCGGCGGCAACTTCGGTGTGGTCACCGAGTTCGAGTTCCGCCTGGAGCCGGTCGGCCCGCTGGTCCACCTGGGCCTGCTGTTCTGGGAGGAGGGGCGCAGCTTCGACGCGCTGCGGGTGGCCCGGGATGCCGTCCAGGCCCTGCCCAGGAACGCGGGCGGCTTGATCGGCGCGGGGTTGAGCGCACCGCCGGCGCCGTTCGTGCCCGAGGAGCACCACTTCGCGCCGGGCTCCGCGCTGATAGTGGCCGGCTTCGGCACCGCCGAGGAGCACGCCCAGTTGATCGAGCCGATCCGGGCCGCGCTGCCGCCGCTGTTCGAGTTCGTCACGCCCATCCCGTACGTCGCGCTGCAGCAGATGCTCGACGAGAGCGCGACCTGGGGCATCCACGCCTACGAGAAGGCGCTGCACCTGGATGAGATGTCCGACGAGCTGGTTGCGATCCTGGCCGAGCGGCTGCCAACGAAGAACTCTCCGCTGTCCTTCCTGCCGATCTTCCCGGTGGGCGGGGCCTATGCCGACGTCGCCGAGGACGCCACCGCGTTCGGCGGAAGCCGCGCGTCGCGGTGGGTGGTGAACATCGGCGCACTGTCGCCGGACCCCGCGCTGCTGGCCAAGGACCGGATCTGGGTGCGGGAGCTGTGGGACGCACTGGTCCCGTACGCGAGCAACTCCGGCGGTTACGTCAACTTCATGGCGGAGTACGAGGCGGACCGGGTGCGCACCGCCTACGGCCCGGCGAAGTACGAGCGCCTGTCCCAGATCAAGACGTGCTACGACCCGGAGAACGTGTTCCACCTCAACGCGAACATCCTGCCCGGCTGAGCCTGAGCGGCTCCCTGGCCGCGGAGGTATTCGCCTGCCATTTCCGCTTGCGGCGGCGGCTACCTCGCGGATTACCCTCGGAGCGTGCCGGGAACCCAGATCACCACTGTCGAGCAGCTGCGCGAGATCGTCGACGAGCCCAGCAAGTTGGTCGCCGAGAAGGCCATCGACCACATCGACCCGGAATCTCAGCGGTTCCTCGAGGCCAGCCCGTTCTTTCTACTGGCGACCAGCGCGGCGGACGGCAGTTGCGACGTCTCGCCGCGTGGCGACCCACCGGGCAGCGTGCTGGTGCTGGACGGGCGGACCATCGCCTTCGGCGACCGCAAGGGGAACCGGCGGCTGGACAGCCTGCGCAACATCCTCACCCAGCCCCAGGTCGGCATGCTGTTCCTGGTCCCCGGGGCGAACGAGACCATCCGGCTGAACGGTACCGCCCGGATCGTGCGCGACGCGCCCTACGCCGACCGGCTGACAGTGCGCGGCGTTCGGCCGGAGCTGACCATCGAAGTCCGGGTGGCCGAGCTGTACATGCACTGCGCAAAGGCGTTCAAGCGCTCCGCGCTGTGGGAGTCCGACAGCTGGCCGGACCGGGCGGACGTGCCCTCCGGTGGCGAGCTGTTGCGCAGCCAGGTGAAGGTCGACTCCTCCGCCCGCGAGCTGGACGACTGGCTGGAGCACCAGACCCGCACCACCATGTACTGAGCCGCAATGAGCACCGCCCGGGTTCAGACCGGCAGCAGCGACTCCACCACCTCGGCCAGCTGGGCCACCGTGCGGCACTCGTGCATGGGCAGCAGGTCGGCGTAGCGCAGCGCCGC
>DATHIT010000902.1:0-2250 GCA_035489915.1 Pseudonocardia sp.
GTCGCCGCCGGCGGGGTGAGGCTGTCCGGTGGGCAGCGCCAGCGGGTCGGCATCGCCCGCGCGCTGCTGGTCGACTCGCCGGTGGTGCTGCTCGACGAACCGACCGTCGGGCTTGACGTGCACGCCGAAAAATTCATTGTCCAGGCCCTCACCCGGCTCATGGACGGTCGTACCGTAATCATGACGACCCACCAGCCCGAGCTCACCCGGCTGGCCAACCGGACCGTCTACCTGCACCGAGGCGGGGAGGTCGAGGAGATCTCTACACCCCCGCGAGAAGAGGCCTGATGACCGGAACCCTGACCCGGCCCGACGACGACCGCACCGCCACCGGGGCGCCCACCGCCGCCGCCGTCCTGCTCGACGCCCTGACCGAGCGGACCGAGCATCTGCTCGCCCAGGAGCCCGGCATCCGCGAGCACGCGCCGGACGCGGTGGCCGCCATGCGAATCGACACCCGCGAGCTGCGCTGCATCCTCACCGGCTTCCGCCGCTGCCTCGACCGTACCCGGACCGACCCCATCGTTGCCGACCTCAAGTGGCTGGGCGCCGAGCTGGCCGATGAGCGGGACACCGAGGTGATGGCCGAGCGCTTCGCCCAGGTGCTGGACGCACTCCCGCACGAGCTCGTTCGAGGGCCGGTCGCCGCCGACCTCGACGAGCACTTGGGCCAACGTGTCGAGGAGAACACCCGGCGCATCCTGAGCACGCTGAACAGCGCCCGGTACGCGGGCCTGCGTCAGCAGCTCGACGGGTTGCTCGCCGACCCGCCGTTTACCGAGCGTGCTGGCCGCGCGGCCCGCGAGGAGTTGCCGCGCGGGGTGGCCAAGGCGCATCGGCAGCTGGATCAGATGATCTGCTCCGCACTGCGGATCGAGCACGAGCTGGACCGGGCGGAGGCGTTGCACGAGGCCCGCAAGGCGGCCAAACGAGTGCACTACATGTGCGAGGTGGCCGTGCCGGCCGTCGGCAAGCCAGCCAAACGCCTACGCCGCACCATGCGGAAGCTGCAGGGGCTGCTGGGCGAGCACCAGGACGCCGCCGTCGCGCGCCCCACCTTGCACTGCCTCGGCCTGCAAGCGGACCGGCACGGCCACAGCGCCTTCACCTACGGTGTGCTCTACGCGGCCGAGCATTTCCGGGCCCGCGACGTCGAACGGGCCCTGCCCAACTTGGTGGAACTCCTCCGCGCCCCCGACGCCACCAACTGGCTCGACCCAGCCTGGAACGGGTCAGCAATCTAGAACCGCCATGTAACACCGTCACGCTCAGCGGCTGGCCTAATCAGCACCCCATCGCGCTGCCGCATGAGCACCCGACTTGGCGGGAATGCTGCGTTTCTGTGTTCGATTCCCCCTCGAACCCGCACTCCCACGTGATCTCCGCGGCGATGCGAGGCACCCATGGCGCTCTACGCCCCGTCCAAACCCCGACAGGTAAGCCGTGATCGGACAGCGGGTGGTTGGTAGTCCCTGGCGGCGCACCACAAGACGCAGGTCAGCAAGCAGCTGACCTGCGTCTTCGTTTTCCGCTGACCGTGCGTCCCCTCGCGTCGAGCGACTGGACGAATCGGAGCTCGACGCGGAATGTGCCACCGTGGGTCCAGGTTAGGGACAGTGTGACCACCATCGGGTTCATTGGCAGCGGAAACATCGGCAGCACCGTGGCGCGCCTGGCCGTCGCCGGCGGCTTCAACGTCGTGCTCAGCAACTCCCGAGGGCCGGACACCCTCCAAGATCTGGTCGCCGAGCTCGGCCCCCTCGCCCGGGCCGCGACCCCGTCCGAGGCCGCCTCCGCCGGCGACATCGTCATGGTCACCGTGCCCCTGAAGGCCTACCGCGACGTGCCGCTGGAGCCACTGGCAGGCAAGGCGGTGATCGACACGAACAACTACTACCCCGACCGGGACGGCCACATCGCCGAGCTCGATGACGAGTCGACCACGACCGCCGAGCTGCTCCAGCACCACCTCGGCACCGCGCGCGTCGTCAAGGGCTTCAACAACATCTACTTCCGGCACCTCGCGTCGCTGACCCGACCCTCGGGCGCGCCCGACCGCACCGCGCTGCCCATCGCCGGCGACGACGAAGCAGCAAAGGCCGCCGTCAGCTCGTTCGTCGACGCCATCGGCTACGACACCGTCGATCTCGGCCGGCTCGCCGAAGGCTGGCGCACCCAACGTGACACGGCCGCCTACGCGGCGCTCTACGGCTCCTTCGACAATCCCGCTGGAACACCGGCCGACGCGGC
>DATHIT010000903.1:0-4209 GCA_035489915.1 Pseudonocardia sp.
CCGAGACCCCCGGTGTGCAGATGCTCGACCAGCAGACCGCGCACTGGACCCGCAACGAGGCCTTCCAGGTCACCCAGACCCTGCTGGCCAAGCACGCCGGCCAGGTCAAGGGCGTGTGGGCGGCCAACGACGACATGGCACTGGGCGCGATCGAGGCGCTGCGCGCGGTCGGGTTGGCCGGCAAGACGCCGATCGTGGGCGCCAGTGACGCGGTGCCGGAGGCGTTGCAGGACATCCAGGCCGGCAACACCGGCTATGTCGCCACCGTGTCCACCGACGCCTACTGGCAGGGCGGCGCCGGGCTGGCCCTGGCCTACCAGGCGGCCACCGGCAAGTTCAACGTGGCCACCGCGCCGCCCGCGGACCGCTCCTTCTACGGCAAGGAGTTCCTGGTGACCAAGGAGAACGTGGCCGACTTCATCAAGACCCCGACGCCGGCGGACCTGGCACCCGACTTCGCCAACCCACTGGCCAGGAATGTGGGACCGCTGCAGTGACCCCTGCGACGAAGACCGCCACGAGCACCGCGTCGACCAGCCTGACACCTCTCGGGGTGCCGCTGGGCCGCCGGGTGCTGGACGCCGGACCGGTGCTCGCGCTGGTCCTGATGGTGGTGGTGTTCTCGGTGATCAGTGGGCGGTTCCTGACCGTGCCGAACGCCGGGAGCATCGCCAACCAGGCGTCCATCCTGCTGGTGCTGGCGGTCGGGAGCACGTTCGTCATCCTGCTCGGCGGCATCGACCTGTCCATCGAGGGTGTGATGGCGACCAGCTCGCTGGTCACCGTGCTGCTCGCCGCGAACGACCGCAACGGCAGCAACCTCGGCTACTTCGCGGTGCTCGTCGGCGCGGCGGTCGGCGCGGTGTTCGGGCTGGTCAATGGGCTGCTGCACACCCGGATGCGGATTCCCTCTTTCATGGTCACGCTGGGCACCGGGGCGATCGGCATCGGTATCGCGACGGTGCTGTTCGGCGGCCAGCCACCCCGCCTGCTGGACGACGGGCTGCGCGCCTGGGGCACCGAGCGGGTGGCCGGGTTTCCCCGGCTGCTGCTGGTCGCGGTGCTGGTCCTGGCGCTCGGTTACCTGATCCAGCGGCTCACCCGGATCGGCCGCTACATCCTGGTGATCGGCGGCGACGAGCAGATCGCCAAGCTGTCCGGGGTGTCCGTGCCGCGCTACAAGGTGTACGCGTTCGTGCTGTCCGGCACCGCGTCCGGGCTGGCCGGCGCGATGGCGTCCACCCAACTGGGGGTGGGCGACGTGCAGGTGGGTTCCGGGCAGATGTTCGCCACCATCACCGCGGTGGTCGTGGGGGGCACCGCGTTGACCGGCGGCCGGGGCGGCGTGCTGCAGACCCTGATCGGCGTGCTGCTGATCAGCGTGTTGGCCAACGGGCTGATCCTGGTCGGGGTGGACCCGTCGATCCAGCGCTCCGTGCAGGGCGTGGTCATCGTGCTGGCCATCGCGGCCACCGCGTGGACCCAGCGGCACCGATTGCGGGTGATCAAATGACCGGGCCGCCGTCCGGGCCCGACGCCGGACCGCCCGACGCCGGGCCGGTGCTGGAGCTGCGCGGGGTGACCAAGCGCTTCCCCGGCGTGGTGGCGCTGGACGACGTGAGCATCCGGGTCGCCCCGCACGAGGTGGTCGGGCTGATCGGTGAGAACGGGGCCGGCAAGTCCACCGTGTTGAAGATCCTCTCCGGGGTGTACCAGCCGGACGAGGGCGTGCTGCTGATGCACGGCGAGCCGGTGCGCTTCCGAGGCCCTCGGGACGCGGCGCGCGCCGGCATCGGCATCGTGCACCAGGAGCAGTCCCTGGTCGGCTCGGTGTCGGTGGCGGAGAACCTGCTGCTGGGCGTGGAGGGCAGATCGGTGCGCGGCGGCTTCTACCGGTGGTCGGAGCTCAACGCCAGGGCCGAGCGGCAGCTGGCCAAGATCGGTTCGAAGATCTCCCCGACGGCCCGGGTGAACAGCCTGACCTTCGCGCAGCGGCAGATGATCGAGGTGGTCAAGGCGATCTCGGTGGAGGATCACGCGCACGCCGAGCCGGTGGTGGTCTTCGACGAGCCCACCTCGGTGCTGGCCGGGGAGGACCTGGAGACGCTGTTCGCGCAGATCGAGCGGCTGCGCAGCCGGGCTTCGGTCATCTTCGTCTCGCACCGGCTGGATGAGGTGCTGCGGGTGTCCGATCGGGTCTACGTGCTCAAGGACGGCCGGTGCGTGGCCGAGCGGGAGCCCGGCTCGGTGGACACCCAGGAGCTGTACCGGCTGATGGTCGGGCGGGCCAGCACCGGGCAGTACTACCGGGAGGAGGAGCAGGGCGGCGTGGACGACGCCGAGGAGGTGCTCGGCGCCGACGGGCTGACCCTGCGCGGGCGGTTCTCCGACGTGTCGTTGTCGGTGCGCCGGGGCGAGGTGCTCGGCATCGCCGGCGTGGTCGGCTCCGGCCGGGAGGATCTGTGCCGGGCGATCTTCGGCGCGGAGCCGGTGGACGGCGGCGAGCTGCGGGTGGGCGGCAAGCGGGTGCGGTTCCGGGTGCCGGCCGACGCGGTGCGCGCCGGAGTCGGCTACATCCCGGCCGAGCGGCGCTTCGAGGGTGTCGCGATGGGCATGTCGGTGGCGGAGAACATCCTGCTCGCGGACTCCTCGGCGGCCTCGGTGGGGCCGTTCGCGGTGCCCCGCCGGCGCGCCGCGCTGGTCAAGGAGTGGATCGACCGGTTGCGCATCCGCACCCCGGACTCCGGTACCGATGTGGCCAGCCTGTCCGGCGGCAACCAGCAGAAGGTGGTGCTGGCCAAGTGGATGAGCTCGCCGAGGCTGCGGGTGCTGGTGTTGGATCACCCCACCCGCGGTCTGGACGTGGGCGCCAAGGAGGACGTCTACCGGTTCGTGCGGGAGATGTGCGCGCAGGGGCTGGCCATCGTGCTGCTCTCCGACACGCTGGAGGAGACGATCGCGCTCAGCCACCGGGTGCTGGTCATGCGGGACGGGCAGGTCGCGGCCCGCTTCGACGCCGCGCCCGGCGCCAAACCCACCCAGGTCGATCTCGTCGAGCAGATGGTGTAGCCGATGTCCACAGCTCAGGTCTCCGAGGGGTCGGAGTCCACCGCCCCGGCGTCCCAGGTCCCGGCCGCGCCAGCTGCCCCCCGGCTGTCCCGGCGGCTGATCGCGGTGATCCCGACCGCCGTGCTGGTGCTGCTGGTGCTGCTGGTGGCCAGCCAGCGCCCGTCCTTCCTCGGCCCCATCAGCCTGCGCACCCTGCTGGAGGGCGCCGCCCCGCTGCTGCTGCTCGCGCTCGGCCAGACCTTCGTGATCCTGACCGGCGGGATCGACCTGTCCCAGGCGGTGCTGGCCTCCTTCGGCACGGTGCTGCTGGCGCTCTGGCTGCCGATCGGCGGCCCGGCGGGGGCGCTCGCCGTGCTGGTGGCGCTCACCCTGGCCGGCACCCTGAACGGCCTGGTCTGCGCCTACGCCCAGATCCCGTCGTTCGTGGTCACCCTGGGCACCATGGGTCTGTGGGCCGGGGTGGCGCTGGCGGTCTCCGGGTCGTCCACCATCTCCATCACCAAGGGCTACGACACCATCTTCTGGCTGCGTGACCTGCGGGTCGCCGGGCTGCCGGTGTCCGCGCTGCTGGCCATCGGCGCGGTGGTGCTGGCGGCGGTGCTGATGAAGGTGTTGTCCCGCGGGCGCTCGCTGCACGCCATGGGGCTGGCCGAGCGGGCCGTGCAGATGTCCGGCACGCGCACCTTCCGGATGCGGGTGCTGGCGTTCTCGCTGTCCGGGCTGTGCGCCGGGCTGGCCGCGATGGTGCTGGCCGCCTCGCAGTTCAGCGGGGCGCCGGCGCTGGCCGACTCGCTGCAGCTGCCGTCCATCGCTGCCGTGGTGGTGGGCGGCACGCTGATCACCGGTGGGATCGGCGGCCCGCTGCGCACCCTGGTCGGCGCCCTGCTGGTGGTGGTGCTGCGGGTCGGGATGAGCGTGGCCGGGGTGCCGCCCAGCTACGAGCAGATCGTGTACGGCACCGTCATCGTGGCCGCCGTCGCGCTCACCCTGGACCGCCGCCGAATGGATATCGTGAAGTAGCTGCCGGCGCCCGCCGGCACGGTGACGAGCCGGCCGGCCACCGTCCGGCGCCGTGTTGCCGAGCTGCACACCAGGCTGAGTCGATCATGGATCTGCCTGCGTGGTGTGTAGTTGGGTAAC
>DATHIT010000904.1:0-3161 GCA_035489915.1 Pseudonocardia sp.
GCAGCTCGGTGACCGAGGCGAAGGACTTGAAGCCCTTCAGCGTCAGGCGCTTGAGATGCACGTCGTGGCTGGCCTCTCGTCGGGACAGGGGACCCAAACGGAGCAAGGGTACAAGCCGGCACCCGAAGGACCCGGCACGACCGGCGGAGCAGCCGCGATGTCGTGGTTACCAAGCAGCAATACCCATGGCTACCGAGCCGCTTACCGGCGGAGCTGCCGGTGGCCTGCCATCGGGGCTGCCGGTGGTTACCGAACTCCACCACCCGCAGCTCGGCGGCCTGGAAAACCTGTGTGTTGTGCAGTTCGGCAACAGCGAGCCGGTGGCACACCCCGGCGGCGGGGGGCCGGCGGGCGGCGGGCGGGCCGGCGGGGGGCCGGCGGGGGGCCGGCGGGCGGCGGGCGGCGGGCGGGCGTCCGGGGCCGGCGCGGAGGCCCCAAGCCGCGGCGGCGACCGCCGTGCCGGGAGTCCAGCCGTGGCGGCGCAGAGTGTCAATGGCTCGCGCAGACCGCCTGCGGCCGGCACAGAGACTGCCTGCCCCGAGTGGCACGGGATCAAACGCCAGAGCGGGACGGGGGAAGGTCACACAGCGTCTGCGCCAGCAGCACAACGTCTGCGCCAGCGGCACGGGCTCTGCGCCAGGTCGCCGCCACCCGTGGCGGCACAGACCGGCCGCGGCCGGTGCAGAGCCTGCGGAGTCTGCGGCGGCGACACTGGATCTGCGCGAGCCCTGGGCAAGTCGCCGCGAGCCCTGCGCGAGTCGCACCAGGTCTGCGTGAGTCGCACGGGGGCTGCGAGAGTCGCACAGGGGGTGCCTGCGTGTTGTGCAGTCCGGTGACAAGCAGTTCGCTGGCTGGGCCGGCGCGACCATGGCGCGGGCCGGGCCACCACGCCCGCACAGACCCTCCACCACCGGCACAGACTTTGCGCGGTCTGCGCCGCGCGCACTGGGTCTGCGCCGCGCGCACTGGGTCTGCGCCGCCCCGGCTAGCGCTCAACGAACGCCGTGAGGGTGCCGGTGGGGTCGGTCCAGCGCTCCGTCACCCGATTCACTCGTCCGGGCGTATCGCCACTACGGAGGGTAGCTAGCAGCGCCTCGCAGGCTTCACGGCTACCCTCCGCGATGATCTCCACGCGGCCGTCCCGGAGGTTGGAGGCGCTGCCTACCAGGCCCAACTCTAACGCTCTGGACCGCGTCCACCAGCGGAAACCGACACCTTGCACATGGGCGTGTACCCAGGCTGTCAGCCGAATGGCGCTATCGGAGTGCACGCTGCGCAGTCTGCTACGTTCACCGATTGTGACCATCATCGGGCGGCGGCGATCAGCCCCGGCGCTCGCTGGCCTCGGCTGCGGCGCCTTGATCGCGGTGGCCACCATGCTGGTGGGACCTCGTTTGGCGCCGGCACCCAAAACCCCCGATCCGGTGACCATGGTGCCCGGGCCGATCGCGGTCGGCGTGCTGCCCCCGGACGCCGGCGGACCGGTCATCCCGGTCAACCCGGGTGGGCCGCTGCTGCTGCCGTTCCCTCCGCCCACCACGCCGGCTCCCCCACCACCGCCACCCGGTCCACCGCCGATCGCGCTCCCGCTCCCGCCGACAATGTCCGGGCCGGCCGGCCAGGTGCTCGCGATCACCAACATGCGGCGCCAGGCCGCCGGGTGCGAGCCGCTCAAGGTCGATCCCCGGCTGACCAGGGCGGCACAGCGGCACAGCGAGGACATGGCGCGGCGCGACTACTTCAGCCACAGCACCCCGGACGGCACCACCTGGCAGGCCAGGGAAATTTCGGCGGGCTTTCCTGAGGACCGGACTGGCGGTGAGAACATCGCCTACGGCCAGAAGACCGCGGCCATCGTGATGCAGGTCTGGATGAACTCCCCACCGCACCGGCGCAACATCCTGGACTGCGAGTTCAAGACGATCGGCGTCGGCTACTACCCGCCCGGCAACTACTGGACCCAAGACTTCGGCTTCTGAGCCGCACCCCGTTCCACTTGTCGTTGGAAAAAGACGCGACAAGTCCCACCTGTCGTTCGAAAAAGACACGACAAGTCGGGCTGGGGCGGCGGGCTCGGCTGGGGCTGGCTACGGTTCGAAGCGGTAGCCCATGCCTGGTTCGGTGATCAGGTGGCGGGGGTGGCCGGGGTCGGGCTCCAGTTTGCGGCGCAGCTGGGCCAGGTAGACCCGCAGGTAGTTGGTCTCCTTGCCGTACGCCGGGCCCCACACCTCCTGCAGCAGCTGGCGCTGGCCGATCAGTTTGCCCGGGTTGCGCACCAGCTGCTCGAGGATGCCCCACTCGGTCGGCGTCAGGTGCACCTCGGCATCGTCGCGCACGACCTTCTTGGCCCCCAGGTCCACGGTGAAGGTCGCGGTGGCCACCACCGGCTCGCCGTCCACCTGCCCGGCCGCCGACCTGCGCACCGCCGCGCGCAGCCGAGCCAGCAACTCGGCCATCCCGAACGGCTTGGTCACGTAGTCGTCCGCGCCGGCGTCCAGCGCGTCCACCTTGTCGCTCGAGTCCGTCCGCGCGGACAGCACGATGATCGGCACCTGGGTCCAGCCGCGCAGCCCGGCGATCACGTCGGTGCCCTCCAGGTCGGGCAGTCCCAGGTCGAGCACCACCACCTCGGGGTGCCCGTCGGCGGCCACCCGCAGTGCGCTCGCCCCGTCCACGGCGGTGAGCACGTGGTAGCCCCGCGCCGCCAGGTTGATCCGCAGCGCGCGCAGGATCTGCGCGTCGTCGTCGACCACCAGCACCCGCGTCACGAGTACACCTCCGAGCTTGCCGACTCGTCCGTCGGCCCACCCGCCAGCTCAGCCACCGGCCCGGCGGCCGGCAGCGAGATCACCACGGTGAGGCCTCCGCCGGGGGTGTCCTCGGCTGTGAGCGTGCCGCCCATGGCCTCGGTGAAGCCGCGCGCCACGCTCAACCCGAGCCCCACGCCGATGGTGGCGTCGCGGTCACCGAGGCGCTGGAACGGGGCGAACAGCCCGTCCGCGGCGTCCCTGGGTACCCCCGGCCCGGAGTCCACCACCCGAAGCTCGACCCGGTGGCGGTGCGCGCTGGCCCGCACCGCGACCGGCGCGCCCCGGCCATGCCGCAGCGCGTTGTCCACCACATTGGCCACCACCCGCTCCAACAACCCGACGTCAGCCACC
>DATHIT010000905.1:0-11048 GCA_035489915.1 Pseudonocardia sp.
CAGGACGGATGGGTGCAGATGCGACCCCCTGACGGCGACGTGGGCCCGACGCTGAACTTCGAGTACGAAGCCGGGTATGTGGCCCCGGTGTGGCCCTCGGCCGAAGGCAAGCAGCAGCTCCAGACGCACCTCGACATCGCCACCCCGTCCTGAAGCGATGATGGGTCGCGTGGCAGACGACCGGCATCGGCTGAGGACGACGTTCAACGCGGCGGCCGATCTCTACCAGCAGGCCCGACCCGAGTATCCAGAGCCGCTCTACGACACGCTTGTCCGGGCGACCGGGATCGAAGCCGGTGATCGGCTCTTGGAGATCGGGTGCGCCACTGGAAAGGCGACTATCCCACTTGCTCGACGCGGCTTTCGGATCACTTGCATTGAGATCGGCTCCGAACTGGCCGCAGCCGCCCGGCGGAACCTCAACGAGTTCCCGGGCGTGGAGATCATCGACAGCGCATTCGAGACCTGGCACCCGCCGGGCGCAGACCGATTCGATCTTGTCTTCGCCGCGACGGCCTGGCACTGGATCGACCCGGCGACGCGCTACCAGCGAGCATGTGAGCTGTTGCGCTCGGGCGGCCATCTCGCCTTCTGGAGCGCCAGCCATGTGATCCCCCACAGCGGTGACCCATTCTTCTCCGAAATCCAGGATGTCTACGAGGAGATCCGCGAGGGGGTGCCTGACGGTTGGGCGCCGATCCGCCCGGGTTACCTGCCCGACAGCCGGGCCGAAATCGAAGAGAGCGGCCTATTTGACGTCGTCGCCGTTCGTCATTTCGACTGGGAGATCAGCTACAACGCCGAGGAGTATCTCAAGCTGCTCGACACGTTCTCCGGTCACATCGCCATGGAGGCATCGAAGCGCGACCGTCTCTACGCAGAAATCAGGCGGCGCCTCGCACAGCGATCGGACGGCCGCCTTCGCCGGCACTGGGGAGCGGTCCTGCACGTCGCCCGCCGCAGCCAACAACATGATCCATCGTGACCAAGGTTGCTCGAACAAGCATCCTTACCAGGTAACGCGGCGGAGAACAGCCCACCCGCTAGCCGTGGGCCGATCAGCTGGCCGACCATCATCCGTGACAGGAAGAATTGCCAGATGCCCGAGCTGGAGCACGACCAGACGACATGGCCCAGCTGGGCCACCGAGCCCATCACTGTCGTCGGCTACAACCCGGAGTGGCCTGAGCGGGCTCATAACGAGCGTGACCACCTGCGGCAACTCCTTGCGCCCTGCCTCGTCGGCGAGATCGAGCACATCGGCTCTACCGCCATCCCCGGGCTCGCCGCAAAACCGATTATCGACCTCCAGGCACCCCTCCGCGATCTTGCCGACGCGGATATGGTCGACCCCATTCTCGCCCCGCACGGCTGGCACTATGTCCCCCCGGAGCTCGACCAGCGCCCTTACCGGCGGTTCTTCGTCAAGGTGGCCAAGGACCACCGATCCGCCCACCTACATCTGATGACGCTTGGCGCTGCCCGCTGGCACCAGCAGCTCGCCTTCCGCGACGCGCTACGCACTACCCCCGACCTAGTCCGCGCCTACGGCCAGCTCAAGGTCGAACTCGCTCACCGCCACAGCGGCGACCGCGAGGCCTACACCGCAGGGAAACAGCGATTCGTTCGAGACGCCCTTGCCCGTTGGCCGAGGGGCTGACGCTGCGTCTGGCGCTGAGCCGGCGCGCTGCTCGGCGGTGAGGGCTGTACTTCGTGGCTGTAAGGCGGTCAGAGATGCTGATCAATTTCAATCAGCAAGCCTCTGACCTGCGTGGGCGCGGCAGGGCTGAACCTGCGACCGCTCGGGTGTAAAGCGACACGTAGGCACGCACATTGCCATCTACCAGCGACTACAGCATCAAACGGTCGATCTCCAGAGCACTCTAGCTACTCTGTTGGACTCCCTTTCGCACCACGAACGGCACCACAGCAAGGTCATCAACGACGGTTCACAACTCTCGGCGTCCGGCTCCCCCTTTATCCCTCTTTGCCAGGCCGGCCATACCGAGTCGAATCCAGTCAGCTCCGACGGTGTCTGGCAAGCCGATGCCACGAGGTGATCAACTGCCGAGCGCGAATGCCCGTGGCGGGCCTCCAGCCTCGTTGTGCCCTATTGCCGCCTCGGGGAGTCGAACCCCCGGACCAGCGGTCTGGATTCCATGCTGGATTCCACGGACAGATGAGTTGTGCCGCCCGGCGGAGTCTGATCCTGTGCCGACACCGTCGGCATCGAAGCACTCACCGGCCTTCTGGTAACCACATCGACCGACCGACGACCGATCTGCGAGGAAGTTGTCATGGCGACGACAGCACAGCGGTGGAGACACCTTGCGGGTGAGTTCACCCGGCGGGTCGAGTCAGTCACGCCGGACCAATGGGAGCGCCCTGCGCCCTGCGAAGGCTGGATCGCCCGTGACGTCGTGCGCCACATGACCGACTGGATGCCGACGCTGTTCCTGACCAGTGTCGAGCTACCCCTGCCGGTCCAGCCCTCTGTCGACCTCGATCCCGCTGGCGCCTGGCAGGCCGTCGACCGCGATATCCAGGCTGCCCTGGACAACACCAACACGGCACAAAGGATGACCAACACACGGGCCGGCCGCATGACGCTAGAGCAGCTCGTCGCGATGACCGGCCTTATGGACGTCCTGATCCACACCTGGGACCTCGCCCGGGCCACCGGACAAGACGAGACTCTAGATGCGGCCGAGGTCCATGCCTTTCTCCACGGCATCGAGCCGTGGGACGCCGCGCTGCGCAGCAGCGGGCACTACGGCCCTCGAACGCCCGTCCCCCCAGACGCCGACGAACAGACCCGGCTCATCGCCTTCACCGGCCGCCAGCCGTAGCCTTCGCCCAGAGAGGGTCCGTTCACCTGCTAAGGGGTGTTGTGGCTCACATAGCGTTGTTAGGGTCCACGGGCCCGGACCCGGTGCTGCCATGCGAGCGACGGGCGACACGCCCAACCGGGAGGGTGTTTTCACAGCCATGACGGAGGGCCCATGCCGGGCCTGGGGGGTTGTCCGCGACTCAACCCACCACATAGGAGCGCACGTGCCACGCGATTGTGAGACCCCGTTCAACCTCGAGTTCAAGGCTCGGCCGTGAGCGCTGGGGCGGACGCGGAGGCCAAGCCGGGCACCTTCGCGCGGGAGCTCCGCACGGACCGGATCGGGGAGACGCGCCCGGATTGGGTGGCGCTGGCGCGCGAAGTCGGACCAGCGTTCGCGGAGCGAGCAGCTGGCCTTGACGAGACAGACGCATTCGTCGCCGAGAACTACGCCGAACTGAACGCGCACCGGTTCTTCTCCGCCGGTGTGCCAGCGGAGCTGGGTGGCGGCGGTGCCTCACACCGCGAGCTGTGCGCCATGCTGCGCGAGCTGGCCCGTCACTGCGGCTCGACCGCGCTCGCGCTGTCCATGCACACCCACCTGCTCGGCGCCACCGTGTGGCGCTGGCGCCAGGAACAGCCGGTGGAGCCGCTGCTGCGGCGCATCGCCGAGGAACAGATCGTCTTGATCAGCACTGGGGCTTCGGACTGGCTTGATTCCTCCGGCACGGCCGAGCAGGTGGAGGGCGGCTACCGCGTCACCGGGCGCAAGATCTTTGGCAGTGGCTCTCCCGCCGGCACGCTGCTGGTCACCAGCGCGGTGTACGACGATCCCGCGCACGGGCCGAGCGTGCTGCACTTCCCGGTGCCCATCGCCGCCGAAGGCGTAACAGTGCTGAACAACTGGCGGACGCTGGGCATGCGCGCCACCGGCTCCCACGACGTGTTGCTCGAGAATGTCTTCGTGCCCGAGGGCGCGGTCTCGCTGCGCCGGCCACAGGGTCAGTGGCACACCTTCTTCAACGTCGTCGTCACGGTCGCGCTGCCGCTGGTCCTGTCGGTATATGTCGGCGTCGCGGAGGCCGCCTCCGACCTGGCGCGCGGTATCGCGCGCAAGAAGAGCCGGAGTGGGCTCGACCCCAATCTGCCCTACCTGCTTGGTGAGATGGACAACGCCCTGGTGACTGCGCAGCTTGCCGTGCACGGCATGGCCAACCTGTGCGACGACTACGCGTTCGAGCCGACCGTCCAGACCGCCAACGCCGTGCTGATCCGCAAAACCGTCGCCGCCAACGCCTGCATCCAGACCGTGGAGAAGGCGTTCGAGGTGGTGGGTGGGGGCGCCTTCTTCCGCAGCGTCGGCCTGGAGCGCCTGCTGCGCGACGTGCACGGCGCCCAGTTCCACCCACTCCAGGAGAAGCGACAGCACCTCTTCACCGGCCGCGTGGCCCTGGGCCTCGACCCGGTCGGCTAGCCGTGGCTTCTCGTCGTCCATCCCCTGAGAAGCGTCCCCGGAGTGATGCCAGCCAGCGGCAAAACCTCGCTAAGCACCCGGCGGGCGTCCTTAGTGACTAGATTGGTAACTAAGTCTTCCAGGCCTGCGCGGAGGTTGGAGATTCCTTCAACGAAGAGTGGCTCGACTGATTCGTCGACGTACGGACGCGGCATATTTTTGCGTACAGCTTGTCGCCGTCGATCGAAATGGATCTTAGCATCATTTCCGATTTTCTCAGTAGTGACGACCATCGAGTAGTCTGGCTGAACGATACCGATCTTCGCATTGAACGAGTGCGCGTGACCCAGGCTGAACCGACCGTCCCTTAACTCAAAAAGGACCACGTCACCCGAAATTATGGCGATACAGGCAATCTCGTCTCCGTCGAACTGCTGCTCCACAAATATGTGATCCGGCGATACTCCGATGTGCAGAAGCTCTTCGATCAAGACGAGTGTCATCCAGCGACTCTTGTCGAGCAAGTCGCGTCCAAGTTCAGTTATACTGAGTGCTTCCTCGATCTTCTCCTCGTTTGCCGGTTTACCGCAGGAGCAACGGAGTCCGGCATCCGCCATAGCGTCAAGCGTGGACCTCGACCTCACCCTACTGATCGCCTGTCCAGTCTTACCGCAAAGCACGACAGTCTCACCGACGACAAGATCAGACTCAAGTAGTCTCTCGCGCACGCTCGGCAGTCCGGCCTGCCCGTCTGAGCCCATCTGCTTCGCCAAGTCGACCAGAAGACCGGAGCCCGACTTGATCGCCACGGCAAGTTCTCTTGCGTCCTTACCTGCGAGTGTGCGGGCAGCCGCGTGCTCCGCTTGCTCTGCTACTACAATCTGGGCGAGTCCCTCCCCTATCAGACTCCGAGCCCGGTCTGACATCACGTCTCGCGAATTTAGGGATACCTTGAAGAGGTCTTGCATACTCTCGACGAAATCCGCAGCGGTGCGTTCGTCCTGAGAGTCAGCCAAAGTGAACACACGTAAGGTACCACGTTGCCCGGTCTCCTGGATCACCGCCATTCTGTACGCCGTCTCGCTGACTCCGATTACTAGGCCACATAGAGTGGAAGCGTTCCTGAAGAGCTCGGCCTTGACGATTCGGACTGGCCCACAGACCGGCTGCGGATCCATTCGGTCGGACTCCATCTCGGCGAGTTCGATTCCTAGCAGTTTGCTCTGCGTATTTCGGGCCGCCTCAAGAATTGAAATATACGATTCGTCAAGGTGTTCGCCGACTTTGTCATACGTAGCTAAGAGCTCGCCGAGCGCTCCGGCGGATGAGTAGAGATTGAAGCGAAGCAAAAGAGTGCCCTTCAGGGGAAGCGGAACGGTTCAGCTACGCGATTACAGAAATTCGTCGGGCCATGGTGACTTCTCCTACAGGTGCCGGGGAGGTAGGACACTGAATTGTCGTGCCCCCGGAGATATGCGTTACCACTGTCACTCGTTTGTTTGCATACGTTGACCTGAACGGCTCACAGGCATGACCCAGTGGCTGGCATCGCGGTTGCGCGCTGGGGCAAGAAACGGGCAACTGATGCGTGACGGGAGATCCCGAGTAGGCGTCGACGGCGATGTCCACCGGCGCGCCGAGGTGTACCCCGCCGACGTCGGTCTCATCTACCCGGGCGGCGGCGTAGGCATCCGCTGGAGCAGCGAGGCCATGGCGTCGGCGGTGACGGTGAGGGCGGAGGCGCTCCGGGCGAGCCGGGCCACGAGCAGGGCTCCTTCGAGACTGGACACGATGACGGTGGCCAGTTCTTCAGAGCGCGCCGCGGAATAGCCCGCTTGGGTCAGGGCTTGCGCGAGCCGGCTCGTCCAGCCGCCAACCTCGGCCGCGCAGGCGTCGGCGAGCTGGTCCGGGCCCGGGCTTACCTCCAGTGCCACGACCGCGACCGGGCATCCGTCGAGGTAGTCGCTGGCGGCGAGATTGTGGCCGGCCAGGTCGAACCAGCGCCGGACGCTGTCGGCGATGTCGGTTCCCTCGGCCAAGGCGTGCTCCAGCGCCCCGAGTACCTGTGCTCCGCCGTGTCGGATCGCGGCGACGGTGAGTTCCTCTTTGCCGCCGGGGAAGCAGTGGTGTGCCGAGCCCCAGGGGGTGCCGGCCTCGGTCACGATCGCGCGCAGCCCGGTGGCCGCGTAGCCGTCGCGTCGCAGCAGCCGTGAGGCGGCCTCGATCATGCGCGCCCTGGTCTCGGATCGATCAACCACCGGGGCAGCATAACCGCGCTTTAGGACACTTGTCCTGTAGACAGCCACGGGACGGGCCGCTACGGTCTGCCCAATTAGTACAAGTGTCCTAATGGTACGAGGTGGGGAGCTCTCATGCCGATGATCGACCTGATTTATCCGGCTGGCGCGTTGTCCGAGTCGGCCAAGACCGAGCTGCTGCGGACGTTGTGGCGCACCTGTCTGCGGTGGGAGGCATTGCCGGAGACGCCCGCCACCGCCTCCATCGCCTGGGTGTACCTGGACGAGCGGCCCCCGGCACACATCAGCGTCGGCGGTGCCCAGCCGGCCCGGCCGGTGTACCGGGCGCAGGTGTATGTGATGGCCGGATTCATGGAGCAGTCGCGGATCGACGGCCTGCTCCGCGAGGTCACCGACGCGATCTTGAAGGCCGACGGCGGCGGCTCGGACGGCGCAACGCCCAGGGTCTTCTGCCTGGTGGTGGAGGTCCCCAGCGGGACATGGGGGGTCGACGGCGCCGCCTGGCACAGCGCCACGGCCGCCGAGTTGGTGGGGCTGGCCCCCGAGCGGGTGCAGGGCATCGCCGACGCGGTCGCGAGCCGACCGCGCGTCGATGTCCCGGCCTGACGCGGAGGAGCGGAACATGACACGGCTGGTGCTGACCGCGTTCGGCGACCCGGTGGAGTCGATCGCGGTGGAAACGACCGACGGGCTGCGCCCCGGCCCGGGTGAGCTGCTGGTGCGGATGGAAGCGGCCCCTGTCAACGACTCGGACTTTCTGCTGATCCGAGGGCTGTACCCCGAGCGGCCGAGGCTGCCCTACCCGGTCGGTACCGAGGGGGTCGGGCGGGTCGTCGAGGCCGGTCCGGCAACGTCTCCTGACTTGCTGGGTCGGCGGGTGATGATTTTCCCCACCTACGAACAGGGCACTTGGGCTGATCAGCTCCTGGTTGCCGAGACGAACGTGGTCGTGGTGGACGGAGACGCCGATCCGCTGCAACTGGCGATGGCCGGGATCAATCCGCCCACCGCCTGGGTGTTGTTGCACCGGTTCACCACGCTGGCGCCCGGTGACTGGGTCGGACAGACCGCGGCGAACTCGGCCGTGGGGCTGTACGTGATCGCGCTGGCCAAGCGACTGGGTCTGCGCACCCTCAACGTGGTGCGCCGGGATGCCGCCGTCGACGTGGCGCGGCGGGCCGGCGGGGACGTCGTCCTCCTCGACGGCGACGACCTGGGTGAACGGATCACCGCCGCACTGGACGGGCAGCGATTGGCTCTGGTGCTCGATGCGGTGGGTGGCTCGGCCGTTGGCGAGCTCGCCCATGTGCTGCGGTTCGGCGGGAAGGCGGTGAGCTACGCCTTCGTGAGTGGGAAGCCGCCGGCCGTGTCCGTGCTCGACAGCGTGTTCAACGAGATCGCGACCACTGGCTTCTGGGTGATCAACTGGCTTCGGTCCACCCCGAGAGCCGAGGTCCTCGACACCTACCGCCAACTGGCCGAGCTCGTCGCCGCCGGCGAGCTCACCGCCCCCGTCGAGGCGACCTACGCGCTGACCGACTACAAGCAAGCCTTCGAGCATGCCGCGGCCGGCCACCGCAATGGCAAGGTGCTGTTCCGCTTCGAGTCCTGATCCTCAATCACCGGCCGTGCGACGCACCGGACGGCACCAGGACGGTCTGGTGACCCCCGACACCTCGGCGTGGCATCGTCAGGATCGGTGGAGCCACTCCGCTCGGCTTGAGCCCTGGGGGACCAGGACGTCCCGGTAGTACCCCGGGGTTTGCGACATTTTGACCTGATCGGTCACCCCTTGGTAGCGGCCCATCGGGGTGTCCGCGGTGAACACTTCAGGGTCGAGATACGCGTGTGCGCCGCCAGTGCCAGCGACGGCTTTGGCGTAGGATTTGTCCAAGAGTCCGAGGCTGATGAGCCACAGTGCGGCTCGGGTCAGCGATACATGTACGCGGTAGCTGCCGCCATCGATGGCCCGGCGGGCGAGCGCCTCGACTATTCCGGTGCTGAGTAGCCATGCCGTGATGTAATCGTTGACGACCTTGATTGTTGGCAGAGCAGGGCCGTTCTCGTCGCCTTCCAGATTCATGATCCCGGCCAGACAGCCCGCGCTCTGATCGAAGCCGATCCGGTGCGCCCATGGGCCGGTAAGCCCGTTCAGCGACACCGTCGCATAGATGATGCCCGGGCGAATCGCGCTCGCCTCGTCAGCCGAGAGCCCGACGTCTTCGAGGTAGCCGGGCCGGCGGTTGGCGTAGAACACGTCCGCCCCGCCGAGCAGCCCTCGGATTCGCTCCGCGCCGTCGTGGGTGCGAGGGTCGACGAGCGTGGAGCGGACGCCGACGTTGGCCGTCGCGTAGGTCGTCGGGTTCTCCTCTTCTCCCGGGCGCCAGATGTTGAGCACATCGGCCCCGTGGAGGGCCAGCGCGCGCCCTGCCCCAGCGCCGGCGATGACGTGCCCCATGCCGAGAGCTCTGATGCCTGTCAGCGGCTGGCTGACCTCGGCCGGTAGCAGCTCGGGCACCGAGTCGCCGATCTTGTCGATCTGGATGAGCGGCATCGTCGCCAGGTGGTCCCGGTAGTGCGGCTCGGCAAGCAACTCCTCGGCGCTGCGCAGCATGGGCATGACGCAGCCCGCGTCGACGGCTGCCTGCTCGAGTTCGAGGCCGCCCCAACCGGCGATGGCCTTCCGGACGGCCTCGGCGTCATCGGGGACGCCGAGCAGACGCTCCGCGGTGCGGCGCAAGTTGCGGTAGGGGTTGAGCGGCATCATCCAGCGGCCGTCCGCGGTGGCATAGAAGCGGAATCCGAATCCTTCGTCGTCGGTCGCTGGCATCCCGGTCGTGTACCCGCCCAACTGTTCCCAGCGCTGGTCGTAGAAGGGACACAGCCGATGCGGGAGCGGCCGCAGGTCGACCGCGATGTCCTGGCCGCCCCGCCCGCGTAGCCGCCAGAGTTTGGCAACGGCGGCCGATTTCGCGGCCAAGGTGATTGCCGCGCCCGCGCCGAGCCTCAACGGGCTGGGCACGACGGGGTCGGCGCCGACGAACTCCACGGAACCGCCCGTCTCGGAGATGTCCATCCCGATATCGGAGAGAATGCGCGCAAGCGCGAACTTGGGGTCGAAGTCATCGTGACTGACCGGGTTCCGTACGGCTGCGGTCACGGCAGTGGTCAGCAACGGTTCTGGGCGGTCCTGTTGCATGTTCCTCTCGGCGAGGGCCTCCGCTGCTTCGTCCATTGTTGAGCTCTCCTGTCGTGTGTCACCGGTCCACGACGCGCATACGTTCGGCGACGCGGTTGATCCCCTTGCTGAACAGACCGCCGGGGGCCGAGACCTGCAGTGGCGGCGCTGTCAGACGGCCCATCCACCGGCGAAGGGAATGACCTGGCCATAAAAGAAGTCACTTTCAGGCCCGGCGAGGAAGAGTATCGTCTTGGCGCACTCCTCCATTGAGGCCAGACGCTGAGCGGGAGCCTCGGCCAGCCGCCGGCGGAAAGCCTCGGTCTTTTTGTATTCCTCGGAAAAGTAGGTGGGATTGTCCACGTAGGTTTGCGCGGTGGCGTTCACGTTGATGTGCGGGGCCACCTCGTGCGCGAGGTTCCGCATGTAGGCAATCTGGGCCCCGCGGGCCGCGCTGTAGAGGGTGACCCCGTCCGCGCGGCCCTTGATCGCATTCACGCTGCTTGCTACCACAATTTTGCCGTTCCTTCGCTCGAGCATCTGCGGTAGCACTGCCCTGATCATTCGGTGCATGGGGTAGAAGATCGAGTTCATCAGACGCTCCATCTCGTCGTCTGTGCCTTCCTGCGCTGGGGTGAAGGCGAACGGGCGCGCGTGATTGGCGATGAGGACGTCTACCTGCCCGACGCTGGCCACCAGGTCCTCAGCGGCGCCGGGCTCGGTGAGATCTCGATCGTCGGCGAACAGCTCGGCGCCCTCCTCCTCGAATACCTTGATTATTCCTGGGCCGCTGTAATAGCCGGGGTCGGTGAGGATGACGCGCTTTCCCTCAAGGCGTCCCGCCATTGAGAACTCCTTGTTCTTCTGTCGATTCCCATCTCAAGCGCGATGGGACTGCCCGCTGATGAGGTCGGCGTGGTTCAGGCGGCCGTCTTGCCGCCGTTGACGGCGACGATCTGGCCGGTGATGAATCTGGCCTGGTCGGAGGTGAGGAACTTGATCACGTCGGCGATCTCGTCGACGTGGCCGAGGCGGCCCATGGGGACGCCGGCGGCCATTGCGGCGCTTGCGTCCGCGCCGCCGGCGAAGTTGTCCAGGCCGGCGGTGGCCACGGGGCCGGGCGCGACCGCGTTGACCCGGATGCCCTCGGTTGCGACCTCGAGGGCCGCGGACCGGGTGAGCCCGTTTACCGCGTGCTTGCTGGCCACGTACAGGCCAGCGCCTCGGCCGCCGCGCTCGCCGAAGGTCGAGGAGAGGTTGACGATACTGCCGTACCCCTGCTCGACCATGGCGCGCAGCTCGTGCTTCAGGGAGAACAGCAAGCCGCGG
>DATHIT010000906.1:0-13271 GCA_035489915.1 Pseudonocardia sp.
GTGGCCGCCGTGGTGGCCGACGCCGGCGCCGCGCTCTCCGAGCTCGCGGTGGCCTGCCGCGACCTCGGCATCCCGTGCGTGGTGGCCACCGTGGACGCCACCTCCCGGATCGGCCACGGCGCCACGGTGGAGGTGGACGGCTTCGCCGGCACCGTGCGGCTGACCGGCCGTGCCGAGGACGCCGGGCGCACCCCGCCCACCCGGATCGCCGACCAACCCACCAGCAGTTCCGCATGACCACCGAGCACTCGAAAGGTATTTCTCGTGGCTGAGCCGGACCACCCCACCCGCCGCAGCCGGAGTGAGCGCAGCGCCGACAGCCGGCAGCTGATCCTGGACGCCACGCTGGACTGCCTGCTGGAGAACGGCTACGCCCGGACCACCACGCTCACCATCCAGGCCAGGGCCGGCGTCTCCCGAGGCCGGCTGCTGCATCACTTCCCGTCCAGGGAGGGCGTGCTGGTGGCGGCCTGCCAGCACCTGGCCAGCACGCATCTGGCCGAGCTGGAGAACTGGGTGGCCGCGTCGCTGGACGGCCGGGGCTCGGATGCCGAGCGGCTGGACCGAGTCATCGACCTGTTCTGGTCCACCTTCGGTCAGCGGTACTTCTGGGGCGCGATCGAGCTGTGGACGGCCGCGCGGACCGACGAGCGGCTGCGCGGCACGTTAGCTCCCGAGGAGCGCCGGCTGGGCACCGCGGTCCGGCACGTGATCGACGCGCTGTTCGGCCCCACGTTCAGCAGCCACCCGCGCTACCCGATGGTCCGGGAGATCCTGCTGACCAGCATGCGGGGGGTGGCCATGACCTACGCCTTCGACCGGCGGGACCGGCTCACCGATCCCCACCTGCCGCTGTGGCGGGGCATGGCCTACCTACTGCTCGAGGACGTCGACGCCACCGTGGTCCATGTCCCCCGCCGCCGCCGGGGAAACAGTCACGTCTGACCGGACGCTCCGGCGCCATGATCATCCGCCGGGCCACGACAGCCGAAGACAACCAGAACACCTCCGAGGAGCCAGCCATGTCGGTCGCCCCATCGCCCTCCGTGCCGCGCACCCAGGACCGGATGACCCATGACGTGTGGCTGCCGGCGGAGATCGTGGAGTTGCGGGCAAGGGCGCGCAAGGCGGTCGAACAGCGGCTCGCCCCGCACGCCAGGGAGATCGGCCGCCGCGAGGAGTCCGTCGAGAGTTTTCCCTGGCAGGCGTTCCGGGGGCTGGCCGAGGAGGGTCTGTTCGCGGTGCCGTTCGACCGGGAGTCGGGCACGGTGGACGGCACCGAGTACGGCGCCGGGCTCGAGCACCCCATGCTGGGCACCTGCACGGTCGCCGAGGAGATCGCCTACCACTCCTCGTCCATGGCCGGGGTGTACGACGGCCAGTGCATCCTGGTGCCGCAGACCCTCACCTTCGCCACCCAGGAGATGCGCGCCCGGTTGATCCCGGAGCTGGTCAGCGGCCAAACGGCGTTCTCCTTCGCCACCACCGAGCCGGACACCAGCTCCGATCTGACCGCAGAGCGGATGACCACCGTGGCCACCGAGACGGCGGACGGCTTCGAGGTCACCGGGCGCAAGCGGTGGATCACCAACAGCGTGGTTGCCGGCTGGGTGTCCGTGCTGTGTCGCGCCGGTGGCACCGACCGAGCCACCATGCTGCTGGTCGATCTGCGCTCGCCGGGGGTGCGCATCGGCCGCCCGGACCGCAAGATGGGCCACCGGGGCCAGATCACCGCCGACATCGTGTTCGACAACGTGGCGGTACCCCGGGCCAACCTGCTCGGAGTGGCCGGCAATGGCCTGGGTGTGGCGCTGTCCGCGCTGGTCCGGGGCCGCATCGGGATCGGCGCCACCGGGGTGGGCGTGGCCCAGGCCGCGCTGGATCTGGCGGTGGCCCGGCTGCGCTCGCGGGAGGTGTTCGGCCGGCCGCTGGGTGCCATGCAGCACTGGCAGTTCACCATGGCCCAGCGGGCAACCGAGATCGAGTGTGCCCGCTCGCTGTACCAGAAAGCGGCCATCCTGCTGGATCGCGGCGAGCGCTCCGCCGAGCCGGAGGCGGCGATGGCCAAGGCGTACGGCACCCGACTCGCGGTCGACCTGGTGCGGGACGCGGTGCAGGTGCACGGCGCGCTCGGCTTCGCCGCCGAGGTCGGCGAGACCGGCGAGTCGGTGCGTCTGGAGGAGCTCTACCGGGACGCCAAGATCCTGGAGATCTTCGAGGGCGCCAACGAGCTACAGCAGTGGATCATCGCCCGCCAGCTGATCGGCCGGGACATCACCGGCTGATCAGGCACCGCGGAGCCGTTACCCCGAGGTCAGGATCACCTTGCCCCTGGTGTCCTGGGTTTCCAGGTGCCGGTGCGCTTGACCGGCCTGTTCCAGGCTGAAGGTCGCATCGATCGGCACGCTGAACCGCCCGGCGGCGACCCCGGCGAGCAGTTCGCGCAGATCTGGCCTGGGGTCCCAGCCGTGCTGCATCAGGTCGGTGATCTGGAAGCCGTGGATGCTGACATTCTTCGGGTAGAAGTCGCGGGTGTCGATCGTGCTCGGCGCGAGTGCGACATTGGCCATCGCCACCACCCGGCCGGCGCGCCCGACCGCTTTCAGGCTCTCCGCGAAGCTGTCCCCGCCAACCAGATCCAGTGCCACCGCCGCGCCCCGCCCCTCGGTGATGCGGTTGGTCTCCTGGACGACATCGTCCTCGTGGCGGTCCAGTGCATGGTCGGCGCCGAGCTCCCGCACCCAGGCCCGCTTGTCCGCCGACCCGACCACAGCGATCACCGAAGCGCCGGCGTCCTTGGCGATCTGCACCGCGGCGCTCCCCACACCACTGGCCGCGGCGTAGATCAGGACGGTGTCACCGGCCCGCACGGCGGCGAGGTGACGCAGGCAGTACCAGGCGGACAACCACGCGACGGGCAGGGCCGCGGCGGCGGAAAAGCTCACCCCGGCGGGCACCGGCAGCGTCCGCGCCGCGCTGACCACCGCCAGCTCCCGGTAGAAGCCGGGCCGCCCCAGTGGCCCCCATGCCACGACCCGGTCACCGACCGCCCGGTCGTCCACGCCGGCACCGACGGCGACCACTGTTCCGGAGCCCTCGGAACCCGGAACCGCGGGCAGCGCGGGACCGCTGTGATAGCGGCCGGACCGGAACAGCAGATCCGCGCGGTTCACCCCGGCGGCCGCCACCTCGACGAGGATCTCGCCCGGCCCCGGCGGCGGATCCGACACCTCGACCCAGGCCAACGTGTCAGCGGGACCGAACTCCCGCACCTGGACAGCATGCATGCGACCCATCTCCTGACACCAGTTCGTCTGGTGTCAAGAGTGCACACCAGTTGAACCGGTGTCAACCGCCGTTGCGTGCTGCCGCTGGCGGTGGATCAGGCCTTCGGGTCGAGCACGAAGACGGGGATCTGCCGGTCCGTCTTCGTCTGATACTCGGCGTAGGACGGGAAGGCCTCGACCGCGCGCTCCCACCACTCCGCGCGCTCGTCGCCCTCGACCTCGCGGGCGACGTAGTCCTTGGTCACGGTCCCGTCCTGCAACGGGAACTCCGGGTGCGCCTTGATGTTGTAGTACCAGACGGGGTGCTCGGGGGCCCCGCCCTTGGAGGCGACCACGGCGTAGCTGCCGTCATGCTCCACACGCATCACCGGCGTGTAGCGCAGCTTGCCGGACTTCGCGCCCCGCAGGGTGAGCAGCACGATCGACGACCCGAGGATGTCGATGCCCTCCGTCGTGCCGGTCTCGAGAATTGTCTTCGTCTGGTTCTGGACCCAGTCCGTAGGACTGAACTCAGCGGTTTCGTTGGCCATGTGCACATTGAACCCGACGCGCGCGGCGGCCATTCCCGCCAGTCCAGTGAGCTCTCAATCTCCGGGGCCATCGGCGACGGGAAGCCTGATCAGCAGCTTGGTTCCCTGCCCGGCCGGGCTGGCCAGTTCCATTGTCCCGCCGAGCGCATCGACGCGGTCGGCGATGCCGATGAGTCCGGAGCCGAGGGTCGGAGCGGCCCCGCCGGCGCCATCGTCACGGATCGAGAGCTCGAGCACCGCGTCCCGAATTTCGACGGCTACCTGCACCACCGAAGCGTGCGCGTGCTTGGCGGCATTCGTGAGCGCTTCTGACACGACGTAATAGACGGCCACCTCCACCGGCTCGGGCAGCCGCGCCCCGGCGCGCACGGCAAGCTCGACGGGGACGGCGGACCGTCGGGCAAGTGTCTTGAGGGCGGGCGCGAGGCCGCCCTGGGCGAGGATGGCCGGGTGGATGCCACGGGAGATCTCCTGCAGCTCCTCGATCGCGCCCGCCAGTCCGTCCACCACTTGGGACAGCTGCACCCGCAACTCGTACAGCTCGGGCGGGACAATCGCCTCCGCGCTCCGCTGGGCGAGCGCGAGTGAGACGAGCCGCTGTTGCACTCCGTCGTGCAGATCCCGCTCGATCTGGCGCCGCGTCTCGTCCGCGGCCGCCACGATCCTCGCCCGGGAGGCGGCGAGCTCGGCCCGGCTCCGCGCGAGGTTGCGCTCGCTCTCGCGCAGGTTGCGAAGCATCAACAGCGTGTCCAGCGCGTCCGCCAGCCGCCGTCCGATCTCATGGAACAGCCGCTCCTCCCGGGGCTTCCAGACCCGAGGGTGAGAGCACTGGTGCAGCCCGAACATATAAGGCATTTCGACCTTGGGGTGAACAGCCATGGCGATCATGGACTTGATCTCGAAACGCTCCTGCTGTCCCGGAAGTCCGCGACCTGATTCGGGATCGAATCGCACCGGACCGCTCGTGGCCAGCACGCTCCGGAAGACGCTGGCGACCCCCGGGTCATTCGGGATGGCCACGCCGAGGCCGGAGGCGCCGATGTATTCCGGCCGGGTCCGCTCCTTTCGCACCCGATGGAAGTCAACTTCCGGGTCACACGGGTACACCAGCCACGCCCGGTCGCATCCGAAGGTCACCAGCACGACATCGAGGACATCGCTGAGCATCTCCTCGAGGTCGCTGGTCCGCTGGATGGCACGGTCGACCCCGTCCAGGCTTTCCAGGAACCACAGCTGCGCCCGCTGTTCTTCCTCGGCACGCTTGCGCTCGGTCACGTCCACGACGGTGCCCACGAATTCATCGAGCTCACCGGACGCGGTGAAGACGGGATGCACGATTGCGCGGAGATGCTTCTGCGGGCCCTGTGGCGGAACGACTCGGAACTCCCCTTCGACGTGTGCCGCTTCGCTGAATCCTCTCTCGAGCGCCTCGCTCCACCCCGCACGGTCGCGCGGATGAACGCGCTGGCGAAAGTCGTCGAACGAGGGGACTCCTTGTTCAGGATCGAAGCCGTACAAGCGGGAGTGTTCATCTGAGGAGTGGGTTACCTCGCCGGTAGCGCCGTCCAGCGCGGCAATACCCGTATGGGTCAGCCTCAGCGCCTCGGAAAGGTAGGCTTCGCTTCTGCGCAATTCGACTGTCCGCTCGACCACCTTCAGCTCGAGCTCATTCTGGGCTTTGCGAAGCCCTTCTTCGGCCATCGTGCGCTCATGGACAAGGCGTGCGCTCTGAAATGCCGTGGCGGCGTGATTGGCGGCCAGGCTGAGCAGCAGTTGGTCAACCTCCGTGGGAAACTCGATGCGATCACTGGCCGCGGCAACCACCCCGCCCTCGGCATTCACCCCGATGGGCAGGGCAACCCCCCGGTACGGCTGGACACCACCGCCGCCATCGACGTCGGGAACGATCTCCTTACCTGGGAGTCGGCCGCTTTCCGCGAGACGACTTTCCAGCCACTCCGGGAACGCCTCCCATGCCTTCCCCCGCGTGGCGTCAACTCCGCCCGCGATACCGGGGACGCACAAACGGACAAAGACAAAATTGAGCGGCAACAATCCCATCAATACGTCGGCCAGCCCGGCGGCCACGTCAGCCGGTTCCTTTCCGACCCAGGCCGTTGGCATAGCGGAGAGTGCCACGAGATCTCTGAGCACGGACCGCAGCGCGAGGATCTCAGCATTTGAGTCCACGGACATTTATTGCGCCGCTCCCGCACGCTTGCCAGCCGACCGCCGATCCCGGATCTCGAGCAACAGCTGGTCGGGAGGAACAAAAAACGGGTTCTCCTGAAGCAGGCCGCCGATAATAACGGCTGGATGCGTTCGCAAGGCGTCCATCACCACGCTCGCGCCAAACTTCGTCAGATCATACGTGCAGATCACTACATCCTCGTACTTGGGAATCACGTAGTTGACCCGCGTCTCGTACTCGATCAGGTCGTCGACACCCGGTAGATCGACGAGCGCCCATTCCATGTGGCCGAGGACTCTTGTCTTCGCGTACCCGGCGGCGGGCCCGGACTGGAGCACCTGCTCGAACGACGCCAGCCAGGCCTCCAGGTCGAAGAGGCCGCCGCGGAGCGTGCTGTCTTGCCACTGCCGCACCTCTAGTTGACCGGTGCCCATCGCGTCCCGCACGTTGATACCTGCCTCGGCCAACCACCTGAGCTGTTCGTCCCATCGCTCGGGGTCAACGTAGTGGTAGACCTTGTCGCCTCGGTCGAAACCGTCGGTCACGAACGGGCGAAGCACGCGATGCTGCTCGTCGATGCTATTGAAGAAAGCACAAATATGACGATGCTGACCAAAAGTGCTCGCGCTGAACTGCGTGGATTGCGCGGTGGTCTCCATATTCTCACCTCGCAGAGCGATCCGCGTTCCAGCCCAGCCTACCGGCCTCGCCGATGGTACGAGCAGCGTCAAGCCCCGGTAAGTGCCAACGGTCCTGCCCAGCTCACCGGCTGACCGGGACACGCTTCGACCCTCGGCGCCGCCAGCGCTGCCGTGCCGGTGCGGCCCTGCTGCTGAAGACCAGCAGGACCAGGACATAGGGCCCCTTGTCACCAAGGACGTAGCCGGCCGGGATGCACAGCAGGAAGACGACGAGGTTGCCCCGCAGCTCCCACCCGGACCAGCGCCATTCGTCTGGGTCAGCAGGTTCGGCGGCCAGCTCGAATGACTCGACGTCGTGGCGCAGCCAGAGCAGGAGCAGCACCGCCAGGACGTTCACCGCGCCGTACAGGGCGAGCGCAATCGGGACCGACCCGTACCGCCCGAGAAGGCTGGTCGGGAACGGCATGGCGGCCACCACCAGCAGCAACGGCATCGTGTGCCGCAACAGCTTGGGGTGGGTGACGGTGACCGAGCGCATGAGTCGATGGTGGGAGGCCCAGTAGCTCGGCGCTCGCCATCCGGTCCCCTCGACGCTGTTGATCTCGTCGCGGAGAATACCGTCGGATTCGATTCACTATTAAGACATTGACTTCACTATTTATGGATCGTACGGTTTCCGGCGTGTCTCACATCACGTTTAGCCGGGAGGACGAGTCTGTCGACGCGGACGTGGCCGTGGTGGGGTACGGGCCGGTCGGCATGGTGATCGCCGCGCTGCTGGGCCGCTACGGCCACCGGGTGGTGGTGCTCGAGCGGTACTCGGGGCTGTACAACCTGCCCAGGGCCGGGGTCTTCGACGACGAGACCATGCGCAGCTGGGCCGCGCTCGGCATCGCCGAGGAGCTGGAGCCGACGCTTCGGGCGGCGCCGCGCTACGACTTTCAGAACGGCGCGGGCGAAGTGCTCGCGGAGTTCGATGTCGCCGAGATCGGGCGCAGCGGGTGGTCGGAGTTCTACGGCATGTACCAGCCGGACCTCGAGGACGCCCTGGACCGCGTCTGCCGCCGGTGCCCTCAGGTCCAGATCCGCCACTCCGCACCGGTGACCGGGCTAGCACAGACCAGCACCGGAGTGACGCTGACCGTTGCCGGTCCGGACGGCCCGGGCACGGTCAGCGCGCGGTACGTGGTGGCATGCGACGGCGGGAACAGCTTCGTGCGCCAGCATCTGGGCATCGAGCAGGACGACTACGGGTTCGGCGAGGCCTGGATGGTCTGCGACTTCCGGTTGCGCCGCCAGGTCGACCTCCCGGCGGCTCGCCAGGTCTGCGACCCTCGGCAGCCCATCGCGGTCATCTCCCTGGGGCCGGCGTATCACCGGTTCAGCTTCATGCTCGACTCGGAGCGGGACTTCGAGGTGGAGAGCCAGCCCGAACGCGTCTGGCGGAAGGCGGCCCGCTTCCTCGACCGCGACGACGCCGACCTTATCCGGGTCGGCACCTATACCTTCCGCTCGCTGGTCGCCCGGTCCTGGCGGGTCGGGCGGGTCCTGCTGGCCGGGGACGCCGTACATCAGATGCCGCCGTTCCTCGGTCAGGGCATGTGCTCCGGCGTTCGGGACGCGCAGAACCTCGCCTTCAAACTCGATCTCGTGTTGCGCGAGCGGGCCCGGCCCGAGCTGCTGGACACCTACCAGGTCGAACGCGAGCCGCACGTGCGCGCGGTGACCGAGCGCGGAATCGAACTCGGCCGGGTGCAGACGATGCGCGATCCGGGCGCCGCGGCCGAACGGGATCGGCGGATGTTCGCCCAGCGGGCGGCGCGGCAGAAGCCGGCAAAGATCCGGCTGCCCGGGCTGACCGGCGGTTTCCTCGCGGGCAAGACCGGGCCGGGCGTCGGCGAGCTGTCTGTGCAGGGCTTCGTCGACGGCGGGGCCGGACGCGCGCGGCTCGACTCCATCGCCGGCTACGGGTTCCATCTGTTGACGACCGCCGCGCTGTTGCCGGAGCTGGAGCGCTCGGGGACGGCGGCCGTGCTGCGGGCGGCCGGGGTCGCCGTGGTCGGCCTGGCCAGCGAACCCGACGCCGAGGGCACCGTGGTCGACCTGGACGGCACCTACCGGCAGTGGTTCGCCGAGCATGGCTGGGTTGCCGTGGCGGTCCGCCCGGACTTCTACGTGTACGGCACCGCCGTCGACACCACCGCCGCCCAGGCGCTCGCGGCCGAGCTGGTCAGCGCCCTCTGCGTCGACACGTCCACGGCCGAGCGCCTCGTACGGAGCCGGTGAGCAGGAGCATCCCGTGTCGATCCAGGAGCCGGTCGCCAAGTCGCCCCTTTCCGCGCCCGCGATGCTCGTCCTGGTTGCCGCGTTAGCCGCGCTGGAGGGCTACGACCTGGAGACAAGGGGTGATCCGTGATTCGGTGTGCCAAGAGACGAAATACGTCCTTCTCCGCGCCAGAACGTGGATCATCGGGAGGGAAATCACGGTTCTGGGCAGCCTGGCAGGCCCGTTCAGGGCTTGGGCGCGTAGCCGACCTCGGCAGAGATCGCCTCGGTGGTCTTGAGCAGCTCCGCGCAGACCGTGCGCAGGACCGAGGGGGTCGCCTGCCGCTTGGGCATAGCGATCACCACCGCCAGCGGGAGCGATCCCACGGTGGTGAAAACGGGGGCGGACACCACGGTCACGCCGGGCAGCACCGCGTCCGTGGTCACCGCGAACCCGTCACGGCGCACCTCGTCCTTGATCCGCTCAAGCTCCTCGCCGCTGATCTCCTGCCGACCGTCCGGCTGGTCGGCCCGCAGGACCGGCTCGGTCAGCGATTCCGGCAGGTAGGCGAGGAATACCTGACCGGCTGAGGTGGTCACCAGCGGGAGCGTGGTCCCGATCCGCACCGTCATCGGCAACAGGTGCCCACCGTATTCCATCCGAATCAGCACCGGGCCGTGCTGGCCCCACACGCACAGACCGACCGAGTGCTTGGTGCGGTCACGCAAGCCCGGGAGGTATTCCGACGCCAGGCTGCCCTCGTCCATCCGACGCAGCGCCTCGGCACCGAGGCGGCGCATTGCCGGGCCGAGGTCGTACAGCCCGGAGCTCGGAGACTGCGAGACCAGCCGAACTCGGCTCAAGCTCACCAGGTAGCGGTGCGCCTTGCTCAACTGCATGCCGCTGCCCTCGGCAATCTGGGTGAGCGTCATCGGCCCGGCGCCACGCTCAAGGGCGAGCAACACCGTCATGGCGTTCTCGACTGACTGGATGCCCTGGCGGGCGTCGCCGGCCTGCTCGGTGCCCACCGGATGAGCATACGGTTGGCGCGGCCAGAGCGTGTCTAGAACGGCGAAGGCCAGCCGCCGGAGAGCAGCTTGACGGTGATGAACAGCACCGCGATCAGCACCACCGCGGCCAGCGCGATCCACACCATCTGCGGGTCCACCGGGAGCTGGTAGCTACGCCCGGCCGGTGGCCGCTGCCGATCGGCGTCGGCTTCCGCATCCTCCAGCCGGGGCGGCCCGGTGAAGTCGGAGAACTCGAACCGGCGGTCGAAGTCCTCGGTGCTCTCCACGCCGTCCAACACCTCGGTGGGCGGACCGGCGGCGACGATCCGCCCGTTCACCAGGATCGCCAGATTGTCCGCGATGGAGCGGGCCAGCTCCAGGGTGTGCGTGGTGACCAGGAGGGTGCAGCCGGTGCGGTCCCGCAGGTCGCGCACCGCCGTGAGCATCTCGGCGGTGTGCTCGCGGTCCAGCCCCACGTCGATCTCGTCCAGCACGGTCAGCGGGGCGTCCGCGACCAGCGCCCTGGCCAGCGCGAGCCGCTTACTCGCGTGCGCCGGCAGCCGCTCGGGCAGTTGGTCGGACAGGTCGTCCAGGCGCAGTTCGCGCAGCCGGGCCATCGCCCGCTCGTGCCGCTCGTCCTCGGGCACACCCAGTGCCTGCAGGCTGTAGGTCAAGTTCTCCAGCACGGTCATCGAGCTGAACACCGAGGTGCTGTACAGGTTGTGGCCGCCGAGCATGGCGCCAAGGCCCTTGCGGATGAGCTGCCACTCCTCCGGCGAGGAATCCCAGATGTCCTGCCCGCCGATCCGCACGGTGCCGCCGTCCGGCTCCAGCAGACCCACCACATGTTTGATCAACGTGGTCTTGCCGACGCCGGAAGGGCCCATCAGCACGGTGACCTTGCCGGCCGGTACATAGAGCCGAAGCCGGTGCAGGACCGCCGAGTCGTCGATGATCGTGGTGACGTCTTCCAGCGAGACATCGGGCGCGAGCAGGCCAGGCCGGGGCCGAATCGGCTCAAGTGGCATGCTCATCTCCCTGGTGATTGCCGCCGTGGCAACCGATAAGGCCATTGATGATATGACAGGAAGCGTTGCCGGATCATCTCGGCGGCGGACCGAGGGTGGAGAGCGCGGCGGCGATAACGAACAGCACACCTATGCCCAGGCAGGTGAACGCGCCCCGGCGCAGTGTCCGTCGCCGGCGGTCGGCGGAATTCTCGTCCCAGGTCGGCACCACACTCAGGCTGTCCCCACGGCGTGCGCCCCACCATCCGAGGGCGATCAGTCCGATCCCCAGGACTCCAAAAAGTACAACGCCGAAAATGGTGGAACTCCCTTCCGTCCGCATCTGGCTCGGCGATCAGAGCACAGCGCGAATGGCGCGACACATGCGTGCTCGGTCATACATCCCGGCGGTTGCCGAATCCGTTGTTACGCCCGCCGCCGCGCTCATGTTCCATGCCCAGCCAGCGGGACACCGCCTCGGCCCGGTTCGCCGCGCCCAGCTTGCGCAGGATGTGCTTGACGTGCGACTTGACGGTGCCTTCGGAGATCACCAGCCGCCGGGCGATCCGGCCGTTGGTGTCCCCGGCGGCCATCAGCCGCAGCACCTCCACCTCACGCCGGGTGAGCGTGGAGCCTTCGCCGCCGGCCGAGAACAGGTCGTCGTAACCCTGCTGGCCGCGCTGCCTGACGAAGCCGCCACCCAGCTGCGCCACCGGCCGCACGGTCTGGGCGCCCAGCTGGACCCGGTCGTCCTTGGCCGCCGCCAGCGCCCCGGCCACCTGGTCGACCCCGACCCGGATGGACGACAGCCGGTCCATCATCGCGGTCCGCCCCAGCGCCTGGCTGACGCCCTCGGCGAACATGCCCAGCAGCTGCCGGTCGAAGTCGTCCAGGTTGCGCTGCTGGTAGTAGCAGTCAGCGTGGATGAACCCGACCACGTGCCCGTTGGCCAGCAGCGGCACCGCCGCGTAGGAACGCGACAGCGACGCCTCCGCGATGGGCCGGTTCACCGCGGGGCGGTCCTGCACGTTGTGCACCAGGATGCCCACCCTGCGGCGGATCATCTCGGTCTCCACCAGGGTGCGGTCCAGCACCTGCGGGTTGGCCCGGCCGATCTCCAGGATCTCGTCACCCCACTTGGGGTCACGCTCGATCCACACCTTCTCCGGGATCCACGCCGACTCGTCGATCCGGGACAGGATGCTGCGGTCGAACCCGAGCACGCAGGCCGCGATGGTGGCCTGCTCGACCAGCGCCGCGGTGGACTCGGGCTCGCGGAGCATGGCCAGCGCCTCGCGTACCCGACCGAAGGCACTGTCACGGTGCCGCAGCCGCGACACGAGCAGATCCTGGTCGGTGCGCTTGATCTCGTTCAGCAGATCCAGGTAGGTGTCCGCGGCGGTGCGCGGGGCCTCGCTCCGGACGGCCGCCGTGAGCGCGTGGAACACCCGGTCCCACGACTGGCCGAGGGCCTCGCGAGCGCTCGGGTAGTCGCCGACGTCGAACGGATCGATCGGGTCAGGCTCGGCGAGCGCCGCCTGAACCCCTTCGAGCACCCCGACCACCTGGTCGCGGTGCTCCTCGGACAACGCCATTCCCCGGCCGGCCCAGGAGGCGTGCCCATCAAATCCGACGGCCGCTGCGGTGGAGCCATCTGGACGCATGTCTACTCCTCAAGTCAAGAAGCCGACTGTCCGAGGACGGTACGGGACTGACGATGAGGTTAACGCCATCAGGCCTGCTGGGGATTCGGCCTCCGCCTTACGGCCGTGTTCCGACACGCCTGACACGTGCGGGTTCACTCGGACGAGTGGTATAGCGTCGGGCTCCGGCAGGCAGGCTGGGCGGCGGGCAGCGATCCCCGTCAGCGTGTGAGGAGAGGCCACCATGGAACTGTTGGGCGCACATGGCCATGCCCTCGGCGACTTCGACCGGTTGGTTCGAGCCGTCCCGGACGACCGCTGGGACAGCCCGACGCCGTGCGCCGACTGGTCGGTGCGGGCCCTGGTCGCCCACCTGGTCATCGAGCAGCTCTGGGTGCCGGCGCTGTTGGCCGGGCAGACCATCGCCGAGGTGGGTGACCGGTTCGACGGCGATCCGCTCGGCGCGGATCCGGTGGCGGCCTGGCGCGGGGCGGCCGACGCGGCGCGGCGGGCCTGGCTCGAAACCGGGGTTCTGGAGCGCTCCGTGCACCTGAGCTACGGCACCGACCGGGCGACCAGCTACGGCTGGCAGATGACCCTGGACCTGGCGGTGCACGGCTGGGACCTGGCCAGCGGGATCGACGTCGGCTATCGCATCCCGGCCGAGCTGGCCACCGACCTGCTGGACGTCTTCAC
>DATHIT010000907.1:0-12997 GCA_035489915.1 Pseudonocardia sp.
GTGCAAAACCTCGGCGGCGCGCTCCCGGTGCTCGGCCCGACCGTCCAAGTTGTCGGCTCGACGCTCACCCAAACCACCCAAACCCTGACCGGCACCCTGGACGACGTGGTCGGCGGACTCACCGGCGGTCTACTCGGCGGCGGTCTACTCGGCGGCACCTCCCCAACGACATCCGCACCGGCGACCCCCGGAGACCCCGCCCAAAACCCCACCCAAACCCTGACCGGCACCCTCGACAGCACAGTCAGCGGACTCACCGGCGACCTACTCGGCGGCCGCCTACTCGGCGGCACCACCCCAACAACCTCCTCCCCGGCGACCTCCCCGGACCCAGCCCAAGCCGCCAGCTCAACCCCCACCCAAACCACCCAAACCCTGACCGGCACCCTCGACAGCACAGTCGGCGGACTCACCGGCGGCCTACTCGGCGGCGGTCTACTCGGCGGCACCTCCCCGACGACATCCGCACCGGCAACGACGTCCTCCCCGGCGACGCCCTCCCCGGTGACGTCCTCGCCGACGCCCGCCTCGGCCGCGGCCGGTGCGGTGTCCCCGGCGGCGCCGAGCGCTCCGCCGTCGAGCCTGGCCAGCACGCTGAGCGAGGCGTCGAAGCCAGCTTCCACCCTGGCCAACGGCCTCACCGCCCCCACGGGTGCCGGCACCACCGGTGGCAACGCCGGCCCTTCGGCCGGATCCGCGCTGAGCGCCCTGACCGGCCCGATCACCCAGTCGGATGCGACCTCGGACGCGGTCCGCTCGTCCACCGGCGCACTGGGCTCGCTGCTCGGCGGCACCTCGAGCCCCTCCGCCGCGAGCTCCCCGGCCACCCCCGCCGGCTCGACTTCCGGCCGTTCCCCCACCGCCGCGGGCTCCCCGGCCGCGCCCGCCGCCGCCGACTCCACCGCCACGCCCGCGCACTCGAGCTCCGGTGATTCCCCGACCGCCCAGACCTCGGGTTCCGGCTCCGACACCCCGGCCAGCACCTCCGCGGAGGGCTCGAGTGCCAGCGGATCAGCCGACAGCTCCAGCCAGCGCAAGGCCAGCGAGAGCGCCGGCTCCGGTGACCGCACGTCCGCGCCCGAAAGCGCCTCCCGCGCCGAAGGCGCCTCCCGCGCCGACAGCGACTCCAGTCAGGCCGGTAGCAGCGACACCGGCTCCGGCCGAGGCACCTCCGAAGACAGCCCGTCCCAGGACAGTGGCTCCGGCGACAGCGGGTCCGGCGACAACGACTCCCGGTCCGGCGACAGCGACTCCAGCGACAGCAGGTCGGGCGACAGCAGCTCCAGCGGCGGCGACTCCGACAGCAAGAGCGACAGCGGCGGCGACTCCGGGGACAGCAAGAGCGACAGCGGCGGTTCCAGCCACAGTGACTCCGGTGACAGTGGGTCGAGCGGCTCGGACGGCGGGGGGCACAGCCGCTGAGCCGGATCCGGTGATCTCCGGACCGCCCCCGCGGCGCGACCTTTCGCCGGTTATACCGGTTGGCTAGGCGACTCCTCAGGAACGGGTACCCCTCGGCGTACCGGCGCCGGGCGCTGCTGGTCCATCGGCGTGCGGACTGCCAAGGTGGGGTGAGGGGCCGCCCGCATCGGGTAATCGTGTCGCGCCCGCACGTCTGTCGAAGGAAGGACCGGAACCAACAATGATCGCCACGATCAACCCGGCAACCGGTGAGACGATCAAGGCATTCGAATCGGCGAGCTCATCTGAGTTGGCGGAGCGGATCGCCCGGGCCAGTGAGCGCTTCCGCGAGTATCGGCATACCAGCTTTGAACAGCGAGCCAACTGGCTGCGGGCGACAGCGGACCTGCTCGACGCCGAGGTCGATGACGTGGCCCGGTTGATGACCACCGAGATGGGCAAGACGCTGGCGTCCGCCAAGGCCGAGGTGGGCAAGTGCGCGAAGGGGATGCGCTACTACGCCGACCACGCGGAGGGTTTTCTCGCTGATGAGCCGGCCGACGCCAAGGCGGTCGGCGCGGTCAAGGCGTATGCCGCCTATCAACCGCTGGGCGTCGTGCTCGCGGTGATGCCGTGGAACTTCCCGCTCTGGCAGGTGGTGCGGTTCGCCGCTCCGGCTCTGATGGCGGGCAACGTCGGGCTGCTCAAGCACGCGTCGAACGTGCCGCAGACGGCGCTGTACCTGGAGGACGTGCTGAGCCGGGGAGGTTTCCCGGACGGCTGCTTCCAGACGTTGCTGATCTCATCCGGCCAGGTGGAGGCGGTGCTGCGCGATCCTCGGGTGGCCGCCGCGACGCTGACCGGCAGCGAACCGGCCGGGCGCTCGGTCGCGGCGATCTGCGGCGACGAGGTCAAGCACACCGTGCTCGAGCTTGGCGGCAGTGACCCGTTCGTGGTCATGCCATCCGCCGATCTGGACCGGGCCGCTGAGATCGCGGTGACCGCACGGGTGCAGAACAACGGGCAGTCCTGCATCGCCGCCAAGCGGTTCATCGTGCACGCGGATGTCTACGACGCGTTCGCCGAGCGGTTCGTGGCCAGGATGCGGGACCTGACAGTCGGCGATCCGTTCGCCTCGAACACCGACGTGGGCCCGTTGGCCACCGAGCAGGGCCGCACCGACGTGGAGCAGCTGGTGGACGACGCGGTCAGCCGGGGCGCCACGGTGCTCTGCGGCGGCCAGCGCCCCGACGGCCCCGGGTGGTTCTACCCGCCCACGGTGATCACCGACATCACCGAGGACATGCCGATCTACCAGGAGGAGGTCTTCGGCCCGGTCGCTTCGCTGTACCGGGTGGGGGACATCGAGGAGGCCATCGCGGTGTCGAACGCCACCTCGTTCGGGCTCGGTTCGAACGCCTGGACCAGTGACCCGGAGGAGCAGCGGCGGTTCATCACCGAGCTGGCGGCCGGACAGGTGTTCATCAACGGCATGGTGGGGTCCTTCCCCGAGCTGCCATTCGGCGGGATCCGGCGCTCGGGTTACGGCCGGGAGCTGTCCGCGCACGGCATCCGCGAGTTCTGCAACCTCAAGACGGTCTGGGTGGGCGCCTGAGGCAACCAGCCGCCGCGACCGGCGGCGGCGCGCACTGAGTGGCAACCCAGTCCGGTTTGTTCTTGGATAAACCGGACTGTGTTGCCGCTCGACGTGAGGCGCGGCTGAGCCGACGCTCGCCGGCTCACAGAGCCGCCAGCAGGGCTTCCTCGAGATGGTCGGGGTCGCCGCCGGCGAGCCGATGCAGCAGCAGTCCGCGCAGCAGGGCGAGCGTGCGGGTGACGCGCACGGCGGCTTGCTCGGGCGAGCCAGCGGGGTGGGCGCGCAGGAGTACCTCGGTCCAGTCTCGGACGGATTGCTCGGCGAAGCCGCGCCAAGGGCCGGGATGCGGACGCAGGGACAAGGCGTAGGCCTCGAAGAACAGCCTGATGGTGCCACACCGCTCCGGCGCGGCCAGCCATCGCCACAGCCGCCGCACCAGCTCGCGGTAGCTCTCCAGTCCAGCTACGCCGGACTCGGAGCTCGCCCGGGCCCTCGCCTCGGCGCGCAGCTCCTCGGTCACCTCGGCGACCAGTTGGAGTTGGTCCCGGCGGGCCCTGGCCAGGATCTCCTGGACCAGCTCGTCCTTGGACCCGAAGAGGTACAGCAGCACCCGAGGACTCGTGCTGGTGGCCGCGGCCAGCGGTCGCAGCGAGAGGTTGGCCAGGCCGTGCTCGAGGGTGTAGGCGTAGGCCCGTTCGAGCAGCTCAGCCCGCCGCGCCGACCCGGTGGCGTTCTTGGTGCTCATTCGGGGCCTCACATTGTCCCGGGCGGCTCCGTTGCCCCGGAGCCTTTCGCCGAGCATACTGAAACGAACGTTTCAGTGGACGATCGGGCGGTGCAGGATGACTCCGTGGCTGTCCTTGCTGGGCCGCACCGCACTGGTCACCGGCTCGGCCCGAGGGCTGGGCCTGGAGATCGCCCGGGGCCTGGCCGCCGCCGGAGCGCGGGTGCTGCTCAACGGGCGCGAGCCGGGCGGGTTGCGCCAGGTAGCGGACGCCCTGCGGCGGGAGGGGCTCGCCGTCGAGGCGCTCGCGTTTGACGTCACCGATCGAGCCGGGGCCAGCGCCGCGCTGCGGTCGGTGGAGGATTCCGGCGGCGTGATCGATGTGCTGGTCAACAACGTGGGCCAGCGCGACCGGCGTGGGTTGGGCGACTTCACCGAGGGCGAGTTTGCCCGGCTGCTCGAAACCGACCTGGTCTCCGCGTTCACCCTCAGCCAGCTGGTCGCGGGGACGCTGATCAAGCGCTCCCTGCCCGGCCGGATCATCAACGTGTCCTCGGTACTCGGGCAGCTGGGGCGGGCCAATGATGTGGCCTACAGCACCGCCAAGGCGGGCCTGGACGGGCTGACCCGTGCGCTCGCCGCCGAGCTGGGCCAACGGGAGATCACGGTGAACGCGGTCGCCCCCGGCACGTTCGCCACTGAGACCAACGCCGCGTTGACCGGCGACGCGGAGTGGAGCGACTGGCTGCGGCGGCGTACCGCGCTGGGCCGCTGGGGCCGACCGGAGGAGATCGCCGGCGTCGTCACGTTCCTGAGCAGCGACGGCGCGTCCTACATCACCGGGCAGACCATCGCGGTGGACGGCGGCATGACCACGACGTTCTGACTGATGGTCACCGGCTGAGCGCCTCCAAGAAATCTCCCAAAATGCGCTGAAAGCCTGGACCGGAAGCGACCGCACCGGCAGCTCGGCCCCCTTCGGGCACACGTGCCGGCCCCCAGCACGCTCCGGAGAGGTACGCATGACAGAGATCAATGGGCTGCCCGCACATGTGTTGCTGGTGCACGTCGTGGTGGTGCTGATTCCGCTGAGCGCGCTGCTCGTGGTGCTGGTGGCCGTATGGCCGGCGGCCCGGCAGCGACTGGACATCACCACCGCGGCGCTCTCGGTGGCCGCGTTGGCGAGCGTGCCGCTGACCACGTCGGCCGGTGACTGGCTGGAACACCGGCTTCCCCGGACCCCGCTGCTGCACATCCACACCCACCTCGGCGACACCATGCTGCCGTGGGCGATCGGCCTCGCGGTCGTCGCGCTGCTCATCCTGGTTCGAAACCGCGCCACCGCGCGCCGGCCTCGTGTCGCGTCGGGCGGCGAGCCGGCAACGGTGGAGATCCGCGACTCGGACCGACACCACGGGGGCGACCCGAAGCGGGACAAGGTGCTGAGCGCCGCGATCGCGGTGCTCGCCGTGGTCGTCGCGGTCGGTTCGGTGGTCACCGTGTATCGGATCGGCGACTCCGGCGCCCGAGCCGCGTGGACCGGGCAGTTCAGCCAGCAGCCGCTAGCGCCCGCGCCGAGCCAGAGCGGCGTCGCTCCCAGCTGAGAGATCTCAGAGAGATGGTCAGCGCGGCGTCTCAGCTAGTCCACGATGGGTGGGTGCCATCAGACCTCGCGGACCCACCTCGACTGCTGCTGGTGGAAGACGAGCCCGAACTGCGCCGGATGCTCCGCGAGCTGCTCACCAGCGAGGACTACCAGGTCGACGAAGCGCCCGACGGTCAGCGCGGCCTGCACCTCGCGCTCACCCGAGACTACGAGTTGATCATCCTCGACCGCCGCCTCCCCGGAACCGACGGCCTGCAGCTGCTCGGCCGATTGCGGTCCAGGGGCGTGGTCACCCCCGTCCTGGTGCTCTCCGCACTGGGAAACCCGGCTGACCGGGTGGAGGGCCTCGACGCCGGGGCGGAGGATTACCTGTCCAAGCCCTTCGATCTCAACGAACTGCTGGCCCGGTTGCGTGCGCTGCGCCGCCGGCACCTGGACACCGCCCGGAGTCTGCCGCTGACGATCGGCCGGCTCGACCTGGACACCCGGCAGGTACACACCGACAGCGCCGAACCGGTGCGGCTCTCCGAACGGGAGTGCAGCTTGCTGGCCACCCTGGCCGGCCGGCCACGCCAGGTCTACCCGCGCCGGGATCTCCTCGCCATCGTGTTCCCGGAGGCGGAGAGCGAGGTCGTGGTGGATACCTACGTGCACTACCTGCGGCGCAAACTGGGGCGGCAGATCGTCGCTACCGTTCGCGGCCGCGGCTACCAGCTCGGTCGGCTGTGAACCGCGCCCTCGGCGGCCTCCGCCGGGTCGCGCCTCGCCGCGCTCAGCATCCCGACGACGCGCTGGTGCGCCGTGCCGCTGTGCGGATGGGCATCATGGCCGGCCTCAGTGCGGGAGCGATCGTCGCGGTACTCACCGCGGCCGCCCTGCTCGTACTACTGGACAACCAGCGGGCCGCCGCGGCGACCCTGCTGGCGGATACCGTCCACCGCGCCGACGACGCGGTGGATGCGCCGTCGGGGATGTGGCTCGCCATCCAGCAGGGTGGTGGCGTATCGGTCAGCCCTGGGCTCCCTCCCGGCCTCCCGATACGCGCGGCGATGGACGAGGTCCGCCGGACCGGGGGTGCGGACATCCGGGAGGTGGCGCTGGACGGCACGCGATTCCGAATCCGCACTGAGAGCAGGGGCCAGGCGATCGTCCAGGCCGGCCTGGATCTGCGGTCCGCCCGGGCCCAGTCCATCTCTGTACTGCGTGCCCTGCTGCTGATCGGCGGGGTGGGGCTGGCGCTCGCCGCGCTGGCCGGCGCCTGGGTCGCTCGTCGGGCGGTCCGCCCACTGGCCTCCGCGCTCACCCTGCAGCGATGCTTCGTCGCCGACGCCAGCCACGAGCTGCGCACCCCGGTCACCCTGCTGCGCACCCGCGCCCAACTCATCCGCCGCTCGGTGCCGGACAACGCCTCGACGAAGCTGCTCGACGAGGTCGACGGACTGGTCGGCGACGCCAGCCAACTCAGCGCGATCCTGGACGACCTACTGCTCGCCGCGGACAGCCGCGAAGACACCCGAACCGTCGTCGACCTGGTCGAGCTCACCGAGCAGATCACCGCGTCCTCCTCCTCGTACGCCAGGGACAGCAAGATCAGGATCTCCTGCGTGCCGGGCCCACCCGCCCGTGTCCTCGGCTCCCCGGTAGCGCTGCGGCGGGCGCTCACCGCGCTGCTGGACAACGCCATTAGGCACGCGCACGCGACCGTGCGGCTCAGCGCGGTGCACACCCGGAATCAGGTCGTGGTCGACGTGCACGACGACGGCCCAGGCATCGACCCCGACATCGAGCCCCGGCTCTTCGACCGCTTCGCCTCCATGCCGGCGAGTGGATCCCCCGGTCCGCGGCGCTACGGGCTCGGCCTGGCGCTGGTCAGCGACATCACCGCACGGCACGACGGGACGGTGAGCGCGATCCGATCCGATCGCCACGGCGCCACCATCCGGCTCACCCTGCCCGCCGCCCCGGTCAGGCCAGGTCAGATCCGCTGATGTGAGGCAGCCGACCGATTGAGGCAGCTCGGCCACCCGGCCAGGCAGGATGGAAAACGTGCATCCCAACACCGTTCTGCTTGACCTCGATGGCACGCTCGTCGACTCGGCCTCCGGCATCCTGGGCTCGCTGCGTGAGGCGTTCGACGAGCTTGGTCTGGCCTGGTCGGAGGCCGACCTGGGCCGGCAGCTGCTCGGACCGCCGCTGTACGAGACGCTGCCACCGATCGTCGGCGAGGAAGCCACCCATGCCGTGGTCCCGGTCTACCGGCGGATCTACGCCGAACGCGGGGTGCTCAGTTCGACGCCCTACCCCGGGGTGGACGAACTGCTCGGGGCGCTGGTGGACAGCAACCGCCGGCTCGCGCTGGCCACCAGCAAGGCCGAGCCGGCCGCGCGCCGGATCCTCGCCAACCGCGGTTGGACCTCGTTGTTCAGCACCATCGTGGGAGACACCGAGAGCTCGGCGCGGCCCACCAAGACGGCGGTCATCGCCGAGGCACTGCGCCAGCTGGACGCGACGCCGGACGACACCGTGATGGTCGGCGACCGCAGCCACGACGTGGTCGGCGCCCGCAACAACGACGTGCCGTGCATCGGCGCGGGCTGGGGCTACGGCGAACCCGGCGAGCTCACCCGTGCCGGCGCCACCGCGGTCTACGACAGCGTCAACGACCTACGCGTCGCGCTGGGGGCGGCCTGAGCCACCGCACCCGACTTCGCGGATCAGCGCTCGTCCAGTAGCTCCGGCTGGGCGTGCACGATGTCGTCCCAGAGGATCTCGAAGCTGAACCTGGCCAGGCGAGGGCTGCCGAACTGGCGGTGCGCCACCCGGGCCTGCTCGTAGCTGAGGTAGGCCGGCCTTCCGGCCGCCTCGGCCAGCAGCTGCACCTGGGCGGCCCGGTCGAAGCTGATGAACCAGAACGCCGCCTCCTCCACGCTGGCGCCGACCGTGATCACCCCGTGGTTGCGCATGACCACCGCCCGGTTTCCGCCGAGCGCCTCGGCCATTCGGCGACCCTCGTCCGCTTCCAGCGCGAGCCCGTTGTACTCGGCGTAGACGCTCTGGTCCTCGAAGAACGCGCAGGCCTCCTGCACGACCGGCCGCAGCGGGACGCCCAGCGCGGCCAACGCCCGGCCATGGATGGAGTGCGCGTGCGCGGCGGCGACCACGTCCGGCCGCAGGTCGTGGATCGCCGAATGGATCACGAACGCGCCCCGGTTGACCGGGCGGGTGCCGTCGACGACCTCGCCGGAGCTGTCGACCAGAACCAGGTCTTTGACGCTGATTCGGCCGAAGGAGACGCCGAACGGGTTGACCCAGAAACAGTCCGGGCGCTCGGGGTCCCGCACGGTGATGTGCCCGGCCACTCCCTCGTCGTACCCCAGCCGTCCGAACAGCCGCAGCGCGGCGGCGAGCCGTTGCTTGCGGTGCCGGCGCTCCTGCTCGACCGTCTCGAACTCCGGCGCGTCCGGAATCGCCAGCGAGGACTTGGGTGCGGTCATGGGTGCATTCCTCCCGGCGATCGCCGAATTTATCGAGTCAGCAGGTTATCAGACAAATTATTGTCTGTCGGTCGATCCGCGCCACCAAGGGAGCGCTCCCGTAGCCTGTGGCCATGCTCGAGGACTGGCGACCGGCCGCGATGCCCGTGCGGCGTCCTCTGGTCGACCAGGTCATCGCCAGCCTCAACCAGCTCGTCGAGGACGAAGACCTGCATTCCGGCGACAAGCTGCCCAGCGAGGCACAGCTGGCCGCCCGCCTCGGCGTCGGGCGCTCCACGCTGCGGGAGGCCATCCGAGTGCTCTCGCACAGCGGCCGGCTGGAGACCAGGCAGGGCAGCGGCACCTACGTGAGCTCCTCAGCCAGCCGGGAGAGCGTGGCGAGCCTGGACGAGCGGCTGGCGAATGCGCACGTCGTCGAGGTCTTCGAGGTACGCCGCGCGCTCGAGGTGCTGATCGCCCAGACCGCGCCGACCAGGCGCTCCGGCGACCACGTGGCACGAATGCGGGAGGCGTTGCGGCAGTGCCGCGAGCACGCTTCGACCGGCGACGTCGCCGCGTTCGTCGCCGCCGATTCCCGGTTCCACCAGGTGGCCGCCGAAGCCACCGGGAACGTGGTGCTGGTCGAGCTCTACGCGGTGCTGCGGCGGTACCTGGAGAACGCCAGCGTGGCGATCGCCGACCTGGTCGAGCTGCAGCGGGCCAACGACCTGCACGAGGTGCTGCTCGAGGCGATCGCCGACTCCGACCCGTCCGCCGCCGTCGCGGCCACCCGCCAGCATCTCGACGACACGGTCAGCCTGTTCGAGGCCGCCCGCCGGCACCCCGGCGACTGACGCCCCGTCCGGCGCATTGACGGCCGCTACGCCAGCTCAGCACAATGACTGCGGATCTATCAGGTCATCAGATAACTTTCCCGCCGCATCCACCCCGTGGAGGAGTGCTCCGCATGGCCGTTCATCAGCTCGCCGGACCCGTGCACCGGCTGTGGACCACCGAGCACCCACCGGCGCTGACCGTCACCGACGGCGACACGGTCACCTTCGAGGTCCAAGAGGCGCTGGCCGGCCAGTTCGACGAACTGCGCACCGGCGACCCGCTGCCCGAGCTGGACTGGGATCGGGTCTACCCGTTGGCCGGCCCGATCATGGTGGACGGAGCACAGCCCGGCGACGTGCTCGAGATCGAGATTCTGGAGGTCGTCCCGGGCGACTGGGGCTGGACCGCCGTGGTCCCCGGGCTGGGGCTGCTCGCCGAGGATTTCCCGGACGCCCACTTCCACCGCTGGGATCTCACCGACCCGAAGGGAGCGGACTTCAAGGGTCTGGCCACCGTGCCGATCCGGCCGTTCCTGGGCGTGATCGGGGTCTGTCCGGACACCCGGGAGGCGCTGCCGGTGCTCCCACCGGGCCACTTCGGCGGGAACCTGGACTGTCGGGACCTGGTCGCCGGCTCGCGCCTGTACCTGCCCGTCCAGGTCCCGGGCGCGCGCCTTGCCCTTGGCGATCCGCATGCCGCCCAGGGCGACGGGGAGGTGTGTGTGAGCGCCATCGAGGCGTCCGCTGAGGGCGCGGTCCGGCTGCGCCTGCACAAGGACCGGCACTTGCCCGGGCCGCAGCTGCGCACCCCCGGCCCGGTGCGCAGCGGGATCGACGACGCCGGCTACTACGCCACCATGGGCGTCGGGCCGGACCTGATGGCCGCCTCGCGGGATGCGCTCCGCGCGATGATCGACCACCTCGGCACGGAGTACGGACTCGACCCGATGGACGCCTACATCCTCAGCAGCACGTGCGTGGACCTCAAGATCACCGAGGTGGTTGACGCGCCGAACTGGGTGGTCAGCGCCTACCTTCCGGTCGGAGTCATGCGCGGCTGACCGCACCTGAGAGGCTCAGCGGGAGCCGACCAGGCGGGCCGCGGTGACCACGTCCAGCACCCTGCCCAGCGCGGCCATGTCCTCCGGCGGAAGCTGCGCCCAGCCGGGCGGGGGCGGCGGCACCACGCTTTCGATCAGCTCGACCATCCGGCGCCCCTCGGCGGTCAGCGACACCAGCTTGCTCCGCCGGTCCGTGGGGTGCGCCGCGCGGACGGTGAGCCCGCGCGCGCAGAGATCGTCCACCGCGACGGTGGCCGCCGGCCGGTCCACCATCATGGCCTCGGCCAGCGCCGCGTGGGTCATCGCGCCGGGCCTGAGTCGGCGCAGCGCGCGGATCCGGGAGAACGGCAGGCCGGTGATCTCGGCGACCTGCCGCCGGTAGTCGTCCAGCCCGTCCACGACCAGCCCTCGCAGGCCCCGCCACAGCTCAAACGGGTCGAGCGTGCTCATGTCGGGGTAGTTCATCCGGAGACGACCTGCTGGCGAGCCGCCGGGGCGGCAACCCCGTCCACGTCGTCGAACAGCGCCGCGGCGCGCCGGGCGGTGTCCAGCGCCCATCGGCTGGTGGTGATCAGCCCGAGGGCGATGATGACCAGTCCGATGCCGAACGACATCCACCAGACGGCGTGCGTCGCCGTGGTGAACGCGACCCCGCCCGTCGCCAGCGTCGAGGCGACGATCGAGCCCGAGATGGCCACCCCCAGGGTCGTGCCGGCCTGCCGACTGGTGGAGGCCACCGAGGCGGCCACCCCAGCCATCGAGCGGGGCATCCCGGACACCGCGGAGTTGGTGATCGGTGGGTTGATCATGCCCTGGCCGATGCCGAAGAGCAGGTAGATGCCGAGCAGCGCGAGGATCGGCGTAGTTGGTGTCAGCCAGGTGAACGCCAGCCCGGCCAGTGCGACGCCGACCCCGGCGACGAGCATCGGCATTCGCGGCCCGCGCCGGCCGACCACGCGTCCGGAGATCGGCGCCAGCACGACGATCAGTACCGCCACGGGCAGGGTGCACAGGCCGGCCTGCAGCGCGGAGAAGCCCCGCATGTCCTGTAGGTAGAGCGTGTTGAGGAAGAGGAACGCGCCGTAGGAGCAGTACCCGATCACGGCCGTCACGGTCGCGCCGCTGAACGGCACGCTGCGGAAGAACCGCAGCTCCAGCAGCGGGTCGCGATGGCGAGGCTCGTAGACCAGCAGGCCGATCGCGCTGGCCACCGCCACGCCGGCCAACACCAGGATCAGCGGCGACGCCCAGCCCAGCCGGGGTGCCTCGATGATGGCGTAGACGACGCTGCTCAGCAGCAGGATCACCAACCCCTGGCCGACCGGGTCGAACCGGCGGGCACGGGCGGCACGGGACTCGGGAACGAACAGCGCGGTGCCCACGATCGCCACGATGACGATCGGCACATTGACCCAGAAGATGGCCCGCCAGCCGGCCGAGTCCACCAGTGCACCGCCGACGATCGGCCCGAGCCCGAGCGCCAACCCCTGCACGGCACCCCACACGCCGATGGCCCTGGCCCGCTCAACGCGGTCGGTGAAGGTGTTGGTAATGATCGACATTGCCACCGGGTTGAGCATCGAGCCGCCGAGCGCCTGTACCGCCCGCGCCGCGATCAGCCATCCGACGCTCGGCGCCAGGCTGCACACCAGCGAACCGACCCCGAACGCGGCCAGCCCCACCTGGAAGGTGCGGCGCCGGCCGACCCGATCCGCGGTCGACCCGGAGAGCATCAGGAAACTGGCCAGGACCAGCGTGTATGCGTCGATCGTCCACTGCAGGCTGGATACCGAGGTACCCAGGTCCCGCCGCAGCGCCGGCAGGGCGACGTTCACGATGGTGGCGTCCATACCGACAACCAGCAGGCTCATGCAGCAGATCGCCAGCACCAGCATCCGGCGTCGCGGGCTGAGCTCAGGCACCGGTAAACCCCTCTGTTGAGCCTCGCTAACTATTGGCAGGCTACAACTACTTGTCGGGGTCGGGACTGTGAGCTGACCTACTGCTCAGGCGCCGCAGGCACCCGTGGAGACCTGCCGGGTGAGCCCGGGTGCCGCCTGCAGCATCGGTGCGATCTGCGGCAATGTCAGCGCGTACCCGCTGTTGGCGTGGTCCGGATCGGTACCGAAGATCATCCCGAGAATGCGGCCGTCCGGACCGATGAGCGGGCCGCCGGAGTTTCCGGAGACCACCGAGGCGCGGATCGTGTACACGTCGCGCACCACGGTCTTGCGGTTGTAGATGTCCTCGGTGCTCAGATCGATCTGGTCGCGGATGCGTGCCGGTGTGGTGGTCAGCG
>DATHIT010000908.1:0-2654 GCA_035489915.1 Pseudonocardia sp.
CATAGCCGGTTTCACCCGCGGTGACTGCCTCGAACGCTAGGACGCGACGATTTCCGGAACTTGTTGTCGCTGTTTAGAACACATCAACGAAGTGGTCAGACCGATTTGGCTACAAACACCGCAAATCAACCAGGATGGCCCGACGGGGAGTAAGGAACCGGCCACCCAGAAGAAACTGATTTATTCTGTTCAGCTAGATATTCACCTCGCAAACCGAGGCGTATCGGACAAGGCTAGACACGGCGCGCCTGGACCTGAAGCGGTCAGACCAATCGGATGTGTTCGACGGGTCCGCAGTGAGCGGTGCTCATCACAGTTTCGAAGTGAAAGTGCTTGCTCTAGGCGGCTTGCGACGCGAGTTCTCCATGCGGGTCGATAACGAACTTTTTGGAGACACCGCTGTCGAACTCCGCGTAGCCCTGCGGCGCCTCGTCCAGGGTGATGACGGTGGCACCGACGGCCTTCGCGATCTGCACTCGGTCACGCAGGATGGCCTGCATCAGGCCTCGGTGGTATTGCATGACCGGGCACTGCCCCGTGGCGAAGGACAGTGATTTGGCCCACCCAGTACCCAGACTCAGCGAAAGCGCACCGCGCTTGGCGGCGTCGTCGACACCGCCCGGATCACCCGTGACATACAGGCCGGGAATGCCGATCCCGCCGCCCGCCGCGGTGATGTCCATCAGCAAGTTCAACACCGTCGCGGGAGCATCACGACCTGCGTCGGCGCCGTGCCCCTTGGCTTCGAAACCGACTGCGTCGACGGCGCAATCGACCTCCGGGACGCCGAGAATCTGTTCGATCTGGTCCTGAGGCGAACCCTTGGAGACGTCGACGGTCTCGCATCCGAAGGACCGCGCCTGCGCGAGCCGTTCCTCGTTCAAGTCGGCGACGATGACCACTGCGGCGCCGAGGAATTGTGCGCTGACGGCAGTAGCGAGCCCGACGGGGCCGGCGCCGGCGATGTAGACCGTGGAACCGGCTCCGACACCGGCGGTGACGGCCCCGTGGAATCCGGTCGGGAAGATGTCCGTGAGCATCGTCAGATCGAGGATCTTCTCCATGGCCTGATCGGCGTCAGGGAATTTCAGTAGGTTGAAGTCGGCGTAGGGCACCATCACGTATTCGGCCTGGCCGCCGACCCAGCCACCCATGTCGACGTATCCGTAAGCCGACCCGGGCCGGTCCGGGTTGACGTTGAGACAGATGCCGGTCTTGCGTTCCTTGCAGTTGACGCAGCGCCCACAGGCAATGTTGAAGGGGACCGAGACCAGGTCGCCGACGGAGATGAATTCAACATCGCGGCCCACTTCGATGACTTCACCGGTGATCTCGTGGCCAAGGACCAGCCCCTCAGGGGCGGTTGTGCGTCCGCGAACCATGTGCTGATCGCTGCCGCAGATGTTGGTGCTGACAACTTTCAGGATGACACCATGCTGGCATTGCCGGCCGATGTTCGCCGGGGGGACACCCGGCCCGCCCTGGACCTCCAGCTTGGGGTATTGGATTTCCTGGACGGCGACCTTCCCAGGGCCCAGGTAGGTCACCGCTCGGTTTGACGTCATCGCCATCTCCAACTGTGGTTGCGCACTGGTCTCCGAGTCTCGCGCATTCGAAACTCAATTGTCGTTACCGCCAACCCCAATTGGCGCCTGCTGCTGACGGGTAGGACCGATTCCAGCTAGCGGGGGCAGGGGCGCCGCGACGGACTTCTCGCAGAGGATGAACAGTTCTACGCCGAGCGCAACGCGCATGTCGTTCGCAACGCCGAGGTCTACTACCGCGCGATGTTCACCGGGCGGGTCAACACCTGGAATCTGCGGGACCAGCACATGGCAGAAACCCTGGACGCCTTGCTGACCCACCTGGGTCACCACGGCGATCGCCAACCCGCCCGAATCGTGGTGTGGGCGCACAATTCCCACGTGGGCGATGCCCGGGCGACCGAGGTGTCGGCGGACGGTCAACTCACATTGGGTCAGCTCGCAAGAGAGAACTACGGCGGCGAGTCACGCCTGCTCGGTTTCAGCACGTACACCGGAACGGTGACCGCGGCCAGCGAGTGGGGCGGGATCGCGGAGCGCAAAGTCGTCCAGCCGGGCTTGCCCAACAGCGTGGAGGAATTGATGCACGAGACCGACAACAAGTCGTTCTACGTGCCGATGCGGGTGGACGATCGGGTGTCGGCCGAGCCCTTGGACGATGTCCGGCTGGGACGCGCGATCGGGGTGATCTACCGCCCCGAGACCGAACGGCAGAGCCACTACTTCCATGTCCGGCCGGCCGAGCAGTTTGACGCGATGATCCACATTGACACGACGCGAGCCTTGGAGCCGCTCGAGCTGACCAGTGAGTGGATCGCCGGAGAGCTGCCCGAAACCTATCCAACCCGCCTCTAGCCCATTCGACTGCTCCCCCGCTTCACTCACGAGCCGAACACAGGTGTGCGCGAAGGGTACTCGGGCGGTAAACGCAACGACGGCGTCCGCAAGAGGATCGGGGTCAGTCAGTCAGATCTCCCGGCGTCCGCGGATGTCTGAAGAGGAAGTAGTCGCTCGCTCGACCCCCGCGCGCAGGGCGGGGGCGGGGTCCTCGCCGTAGCGGTCGATGACCTGCTGGTAGGCGGCCAGCGCGTCGGCGGGCCGGCCCAGCTC
>DATHIT010000909.1:0-2136 GCA_035489915.1 Pseudonocardia sp.
GCCGACCAGATAGCTGGCATAGGTCGCCCGCCAAGGGAACGTGGCCCGGGGCGGCCCCAGCCACACCTGGTCGATCCGGTAGATCTCATCGTCAGTGCGCACCCGCATCGCGGTCACCTCGCAGCGCCCGCCTCAGCGGCACAGGGTGAGCCGCCGGGACCCTCAGACGTGGAACGCCCGCCGGGTGCACACCGGGCGGGCGCGAAATGACGTCGGACCGGGACGTCACGAGGTGCCAACTATGAGACTGGCCAGAAACGTGCCCACCTCGCCGGCCTTACCGGATACCGCGATACCCAACGCGACCAGGCCCACGATCAGGCCGACGCTGCGCCGGGCCACCCCGGCGTTGTCGCCCCGGCCACCGATCCACAACAGGATCACGGCGATCGCCAGTAGGACCAACGGGACGATGTTGCTCTGGATGAAGTTCTGCAGGGGTCCGGTGCCGAACTGCTTGTCCTGGGCCAGCAGTCCGCTGCCGAACACGGTGGCGAACAAGCTAGTCATGACGGCTCCTCACATGCGATTCTTCGTCCGAGTGCCGCCCACCCCGACCCACTCGGACAGGCGGGCACCCGACCGAACCATGATCGACCGTTGGGTTCGAACCTGAGTAGACCACGCAGCGAGATCCGAGCCTAGGACGGCGGGACCCGCCGGGAGGTGCAGGCGCGCCGAGGGCAAGCACCGGAGCGTGACCGAGGTACTCCATTTGGACGCACAAGCGGGTGATGCGCTCTCCTGGAGGCCCCGCGCCGAAGGAAAGGCGCCTCAGCGGAACCCTATCCGGGGTGTTATCCGGGTTAGGCCCGCCTTTGCAATCCGATACCGGGCAGCGCTTATCGCGACGAGCCAACCTGACGGATTCGGAGGTAACTGAGCTCGCCCATTCATGCATCTTTCCGGCATTCCGACCGACCAACAGCCTCGATCCCCGGAGCCCTGCCGCACCGGCGGTGTCCGCAGGTTCGACCCACCATGTGACAGTCCAAAAAAGACGGCCAGTGGCCCGCCCGGTCAACAACTGAACGCCGGCACAAGCGACCGGCAATCCGGCCTTTGCGACGAGGTTCGGAGCAGTGGACCCGAGCACAAACGGAGACTAACTCCGCGGCCTCTCGGCCGGAGGCGTTTCGGAAATCTCGGCCTGATTCACACTCCCACCTGCGCCGCAAAGATGACACCCTGACTCGTCCGGGTGAATGTGGGTGTTGTCGTCCTCAATTCACCCACACCGTGCACCGTCGGCGCCTTACCCGCGCCTTACCCGCGCCTCACGCTGGCCGGCGGGGGTAAGGAAACACACGGTGCTCACACCGACAGGCGTTGTTACCGTCCAGTAGCTTGGCGAGGGAGTCGCGCGTGGCATCCCAAGCGCCCAGCTCCGACGGGGTCTACCCTTCACCGGCAACACATACCGGGAGGAACAACCGTGATCGCGCGAATGGTGATCGGCCTAGCCGTGACGGTCATCGTGCTGGCCATCGCCGGCCGGCGGGCGTGGTGGCTCTACCGCCTGATCAGCTCAGGCCAGCCGGCACACGACCGCTCTGACCAGCTGGGCGCCCGGCTGCGGACCCAATTCGTCGAGGTACTCGGCCAGCGCAAGCTGCTGAAATGGACGGTGCCCGGGCTGGCGCACCTGTTCACCATGTGGGCGTTCATCATCCTGCTGACCGTCTACATCGAGGCCTACGGCGCGCTGTTCGACGAGCACTTCGCCATCCCGTTCATCGGGCGCTGGGCCGCGCTGGGCCTCCTGCAGGACTTCATCGCGGTGATGGTGCTGATCTCGCTGGTGGTCTTCGCCATCATCCGGATCCGCCAGGCCCCGGAGCGGCGGCAGCGGGAGTCCCGGTTCTACGGCTCGCACACCGGGCCGGCCTGGTTCATCCTGTTCATGATCTTCAACGTGGTCTGGACGCTGTTCTTCTTCCGCGGTGTGGCCTCGGCCGCCGGCAACCTCCCCTACACCTCGGGGGCCTGGGTATCGATCGGCATCGGGAAGCTGTTCGCCGGCCTGCCACACGGCGCGCTGGCGGTGCTGGAGAGCGTCGGGCTGATCCTGCACATCGGCGTGATGCTGGCGTTCCTGATCATCGTGCTGTACTCCAAGCACCTGCACATCTTCGT
>DATHIT010000910.1:0-15713 GCA_035489915.1 Pseudonocardia sp.
CTCGGCATGGCCACCGTCAAGTGGGAGCTGGAGGACCTGGCCTTCGCCCTGCTGCACCCGAAGAAGTACGACGAGATCGTCCGGCTGGTGGCCGACCGGGCGCCGTCCCGGGACACCTACCTGCGCCAGGTCATCGACGAGGTGAACGCGCAGCTGGACGGCGCGCGGATCGCGGCGAAGGTGGAGGGCCGGCCCAAGCAGTACTACTCCATCTACCGGAAGATGATCGTCAAGGGCAAGGACTTCGACGACATCCACGACCTGGTGGGCGTGCGCATCCTGGTCGAGGACGTGCGCGACTGCTACGCCTCGATGGGCATGGTGCACACGCTGTGGCAGCCGATGCCCGGCCGGTTCAAGGACTATGTGGCACAGCCCCGGTTCGGGGTCTACCAGTCGCTGCACACCACGGTCATCGGCCCGGACGGCAAGCCGCTCGAGGTGCAGATCCGCACCTACGACATGCACCGCACCGCCGAGTACGGCATCGCCGCGCACTGGCGCTACAAGGAGACCAGGGGCACCCACACCGGGCAGGCCGTCGAGGTCGACGAGATGGCCTGGATGCGCCAACTGCTGGACTGGCAGCGGGAGGCGGCCGACCCGGGGGAGTTCCTCGAGTCGCTGCGCTACGACCTGGCGTCCAAGGAGATCTTCGTCTTCACCCCGAAGGGCGACGTGGTCACGCTGCCCTCCGGGTCCACCCCGGTGGACTTCGCCTACGCGGTGCACACCGAGGTCGGCCACCGCTGCATCGGGTCCCGGGTGAACGGCCGGCTGGTCGCCCTGGAGCGCAAGCTGGAGAACGGCGAGGTCGTGGAGATCTTCACCTCCAAGGCCGGCGGCGCGGGGCCCAGCCAGGACTGGCTGTCGTTCGTGGCCTCGCCGAGGGCCAAGGCGAAGATCCGGCACTGGTTCGCCAAGGAGCGCCGCGAGGAGGCGATCGAGGCCGGCAAGGAGGCCATCGCCAGGGAGGCCCGGCGCACCGGGATGCCGTTGCAGCGGCTCGCCTCGGCCGACTCGATGGCCGCGCTGGCCCGCGAGCTGCACTATCCGGACCTGTCCGGCCTGTACGCGGCGGTGGGGGAGAGCCACGCCTCGGCCAAGCATGTGGTGGCCCGGCTGGTCGCCCTGCTCGGCGGGGTGGAGGACGCCGAGGACGAGCTCGCCGATCGGGCCACCCCGTCCACCGTGCAGCGGCGCAGGGCGGTCGGTGACTCGGGCGTGGCGGTGGTGGGCGAATCCGGCGGGATGACCGACGTCTGGGTCAAGCTGGCCCGCTGCTGCACCCCGGTGCCCGGCGACGAGATCCTCGGCTTCGTCACCAGGGGCGGCGCGGTCAGTGTGCACCGCTCCGACTGCACCAACTCCGACGCGCTGCGCGGCCAGAGCGAGCGGCTGGTCGAGGTCGAGTGGCACGCCTCCCCGAGCGCGATGTTCCTGGTCAGCATCCAGGTCGAGGCGCTGGATCGGCACCGGCTGCTCTCCGACGTGACCAAGGTGCTGGCCGACGAGAAGGTCAACATCCTGTCCGCCTCGGTGACCACCTCGCGGGACCGGGTGGCGGTGTCCCGGTTCGCCTTCGAGATGGGCGACCCGAAGCACCTCGGCCACCTGCTGCGGGTGGTCCGCAACGTGGAGGGCGTCTACGACGTCTACCGGGTGACCTCAGCGCGATAGCGCGGTGGGCGCAGCGCGGTAAGGACCTGTGAGTGGTATTGGTCGCTATAGCGACCAATACCACTCACGGCCCTTTAACTGACCTTGGTGATGGTGACGGCCATGTTGGGCTTGCCGCCGCCCGGGCTGGGGTCCATCGAGCCGTCGTCGCCTGCCCGGGCGACCTTGTCCAGCACCTGCAGGCCGGCCGGGTCGATGTAGCCGAACACGGTGTAGTTCGGCGTCAGGGCCGAGGCGTCACCGTAGATCATGAAGAACTGGCTGCCGTTGGTGTTCGGGCCGGCGTTGGCCATCGCCAGGTAGCCCCGGCCGTAGCTGAGCTGCGGGTAGGTCTCGTCGTTGAACTTGTAGCCAGGGCCGCCGCTGCCGGTGCCCGTCGGGTCGCCGCACTGGAGCACCTGCAGGCCGGGCGAGGTGGTCAGCCGGTGGCAGGACGTGTTGTCGAAGTAGCCCTGCCTGGCCAGGCTGAGGAAGCTGTTCACCGTGCACGGCGCGAGGGCCCGGTCCAGGGTCAGGCCGATCTGGCCGGCGCTGGTTGCCACAGTGGCCGGCACGGTGCCCTGGGCGCTGACGTTGGCGCCCGGTGGTGGCGTGGCTGGCTTGGCCGGCTGGCCGTCTGCCGGGTAGGCGCAGTTGACCGTGGCCGGGAACGCCGTCGGCCGCTTCAGCGGCGGGGCGACCTGGGTGGGGATGTTGACGGCGGAGGGCGGCGGCGGGGCCGCGCTCGAGCTCGGCGCGGCGGCGTTGTTGCTGGCCGGCGGGGTGGAGCCACCACCGAGCAGGCTGAAAGCCACGACGGCGCCGATCACCGCTACCACCACGGCCGCCGCGGTGATCGAGGCGACCTTCTTGCGGCGCTTCGACCGCTCCATCCGGCGGTCCTGCTGCCGCTCGAGCTTGCGCTTCGCGGCCTCCCGGCGCTGCTGGTTCGTCGCCACCGCTGACGTCCTCCCGTACCTGAGCTCGATTGACCTGCTCGGGCCGGCGGAGACGTCCAGGCGTCCGGACGTCTCGGCGCGGTCGGTGCGTGCCGAGCCGGCCCGAGGCAACGCCGCAGCCTAACGATCGGGTGCTGAGTGCTCGCCGGGTGGCTACCGGCCGGCCTCGGTGCGCAGCCAGGCGGCGGCCCCGGCGATCGGGAGCTGGTGCTGCTCGCCGCTGGTCATGTCTCGCACGGTCACCACGTTCTCGGCGAATTCGCGCGGGCCCAGCAGCACCGCGTAGCGGGCGCGCTGGTCGTTGGCCCACTTCAGCTGCTTGGCGATCTTGCCGGAGGCGCCGAGGTAGATGCCCACCCGCAGGCCGGCGCCGCGCAGCTCGCCGGCCAGCCTGAGCAGCGTCGGCTCGGACGCCTCGGCGAGCACGGTGAACGCCACGTCCAGCCCGGGGGCGGTGTCCTCGGTGTCCTCGGCGCCGTGCTGGGACAGGATCCGCTCGATGCCGATGGACCCGCCGCAGGCCGGTAGGTCCGGGCCGCCCAGCGAGGCCACCAGCCCGTCGTAGCGCCCGCCGGAGGCGATCGACCCGGTGAACCCGGGCGCGCTGACCTCGAAGATCGGGCCGGTGTAGTAGTCCAGGCCGCGGACCATGCGCGGGGTGAACGCGATCCGGCCGGTCGGCAGCGTCCCGGTCAGCGCGAGCAGCCGGTCCACCTCGGCCAGCCCGGCCCGGCCGCGCTCGGTACCGTCCAGCTGCTTGCGCACCCTGTCGGTGTCCTCGGCGGCCAGGTCGGCGACCAGGCCGGCGGCGATGTCCGCGCTCAGGCCGCGATCCACCAGCTCGGCGGCCACCGCGTCCGGGGCCAGCTTGTCCAGTTTGTCCAGGGTGATCAGCACCCGGCCGCCCAGCTGTTCGGGCACCCCGTAGGCGTCCAGCAGCCCGTACAGCGCCTGCCGGGAGTTGATCTCGATGCGGAAGTCCTCGATGCCCAGCGCGGTGATCCCGTCGTTGATGGCCAGCAACGTCTCCGCGTCGGCCAGCGGGGAGGTGGAGCCCACGGTGTCCAGGTCGCACTGGGTGAACTCGCGGAACCGCCCGCGCCCCGGCCGGTCGGCGCGCCACACCGGGCCCAGCGCGTAGCGCTTGTACGGCATCGGCAGCCGGTTGCCGTAGGTGGCCACCACCCGGGCCAGCGGCACGGTCAGGTCGTAGCGCAGCGCCAGGTCGGCCTCGCCGCTGGCCTCGTGCTCGCCCCGGCGGAGGATCTTGAAGATGAGCTTGTCGCCCTCGTCGCCGTACTTGCCGGTGAGCACCTCGAGTCGTTCGAACGCGGGGGTCTGCAGCGGCTCGAACCCGTAGCGCTCGAAGGCGCCGCGCACCTGGGCGAACGCGTGCTCCCTGCGCCGCACCTCGGCGGCCAGGAAGTCGCGGGTACCCGAGGGCGGCTCGGCGGTCTGAGCCATGACTGTCGTCCCCACAATTCTGTTCTCGGCGGTCACTCCAGCTTACGAGCCGCCGCGCGCGGGTTCCCGGCTGGCCACCAGGGCGGCGACCGCCGTGGTGATCGGCACCGAGGCGACCAGCCCGATGCTGCCGGCCAGCGTGCGCACCACCTCGGAGGCCACGTCCTGGGCGCTGATCGACTGCCCGAGCGACTTGCCGGACACGGTGAAGAACAGCATCAGCGGCAGCGCCGCGCCGGCGTAGGCCAGCACCAGGGTATTCACCGCCGAGGAGATGTGGTCGCGGCCGATCCGCATGGCCGAGGCGAACAGCTCGGCCGCGCTGAGTGAGGCGTTCACCCGGCGCAGTTCCCACACCGCGCTGGTCTGGGTGACCGTGACGTCGTCCAGCACACCCAGCGCGCCGATCACGAAGCCGGCCAGCAGCAGCCCACGGGGGTCCAGGTGGGCGGACCCGCCGAGCGCGGCGATCAGGTTCTGCGTCGGATCGTCCAGCCCGGTGAGCTGGGCGGCGGCGGTGAACGCCCAGCTCAGCAGCCCGATCAGGCCGAGGCTGACCAGGGTGCCGAGGACCGCCGTGGAGGCCTGCGCTGTCACCCCGTAGCTGATGTACAGCACCGCGAACATGATCAGACAGGAGCCGACGAGGGCGACCTCGAGCGGGGCTCGGCCGGCCAGGATCGCCGGCAGCATGAACCCGATCAGCACGACGAAGCTGGCACCCAGCGCGATCAGCGCGGCCACCCCCTTCCAGCGGCCGAGCAGGATCACCGCGGCGGCGAACAGCAGCCCGAGCAGCCACAGCGAGACCCCGCGCTGGAAGTCCACCACCTGGTAGGACGAGGTATCGGTGGGGTCACCGCCGGAGTAGGCCAGCACCACCTTGTCGCCCTCGGTGTAGATCGGCGTGGTCGGCTCCACCGGAACCACGCTGACGATGCCCTTGCCGGCCGCCGGGCCGTCGCTCATCAGCAAACTGAGCGCCACGCAGCCGGTCGCGCCGTTGTCGGTTTGCCCGGCCGCCGCCTGGCCGCCGGCCGCCTGGCTGGGGGCGGGCTGGCCGGCCGAGGACTGCGAGCAGTCCGCCGGGGTCACCGCGCCCACCCGCGCGTTGACCTGCGGGCCACCGGCCCCGGGCGCGCTAGGGGCTCCGCCGAACGGGTAGAGCAGCAGCACCCCGACCACGCTGGCCACCGCGCAGGGCACCAGCAGGATGGCGAGCAGCAGCCGCACCCGGCGGCTGGCCGGCGCCGCCGCCCCAAATCCGTGGCCGTGTCCGTGGCCGTGCCCGGACGCCTGGCTGTGCCCGGGTGCCTGGGTCGGTGCGTGGCCGTTGGCGGGCGTCGTCGGTGGGGGAGTGGACGGCGTTCTCGGCGGCCAGGGCAGCGTCAGCGGCTCGCGCGTGACTAGCAGTTCGGCTGGTGCGGTGGGGTCGAAGAGCGGCGCCGGTCGGGCTTCGACGTTCTGCTGCTTCGCTTGGCGCTCGGCCGGGCGGTGTTCGGTGGGGCGGTGGTCGGTGGGGCGGTGGTCGACGGTGAGGTGCTCGGCGGGGCGGGCTGGCGGGGGTGGTCGGGGCGGTTGGACCGGCGGGCGGTGGGGGCTGTCTGGCCCCGACCGCGACGGGCCCGGCGGCTCGGGCCGGCTGTCGCGACCGTGGCGTCCCATCCGGGCATCCTCGCAACCCCCCGCTGAGGGCCGCCGGGCCCCCTACCGAAGCCGGTTGGTTCCGCTGGGTTCTCCGGCCGAACGCCTCACCGGCCTCGCAACTACCGGCCCCGCCGGCCACTGACCTATTTGGGGTTGCTGCCCAACACGGTGTGTAGGCGCCGGCGGAGTTCGGGGGCGAGCCGGCCGTCCGCGCCGCGCAGCCGGTCGCCGACCAGTCCGTCGAAAATGACCTCGATGCCTTGGGACAGCGCGGTGCGCATCTCGTGTTCGTCCAGCCTGAGACGGTCCGGGCGCAACGCGAGGCCGATGACTCCGTTGAACGCTCCCCACAGGAACCGCGCGGTGTCCAGGGGAGCGACCGGACGCAGCGAGCCGCCGTCGATGCCGTCGTTGATGACGCGGGCGAGGGCGTGGGTCATCCGGTCGACGCGTTCGGCCATCATCACCGCGACCGGGCTGTCGGTGGATTCTTCGCTGACTCGGCCTTGGCGCAGGGCGATGACCCGGAACAGCTGTGGTGATTCGAGGTAGAAGCGCAGGTAGGCCCCGGCGGCGTCGATCAGCTTGAGCTCCGGGAGCAGCTCGGAGTCGTAGACGGCGAGCATCTGGCGTTCGTTGTGTTCCAGCGCGCGTTCGACCACGGCCAGGTGCAGGTCGTCCTTGCCGACGAAGTGCTGGTAGACGGTCGCGACGGCCACGTCGGCGGCCTCGGCGATACGGGCGATCGTCGCCGACTCGGGATCGGAGGAGGCGAAGAACTCCTCGGCGGCGTCCAGGATCCGGGCCCGGGTGCGGGCCTTGCGCCGATCCTGGCGCGGCGAGCTCTTCGATTCAGCCGTTGCCATGCTCTTCCCATCACTGTGCGTGCGTACCTTGCAGGCTAGGTGGCTAGCAGTCATTCGGTGCGGGTTGGCCTCGGAACCGGTCGCTGAGGTAGCCCATCGCGGTGAGCGAGCCGGTGATCGCGTAGACGCCGTGTTCGCCCGCCGCGCTGTTTTCCTGATGCACCCGAACCCCGTCGCCGCAGTAGCGGGCGGCGAGCTGGCGCATCTTCTCGATCGGGGCGAACTCGTCGAGAACGGAGTGGTAGAACAGCACCGGGGCTTGCGCGGTTCCCGGGTAGTTCAGCGGGCTGGCATGGGCGAATGCCCTCGTGAGTCCAGGGTCGTCGGCGATGTCCGGTCGGGCACCGTAGGTGGCCAGGCTCGCCGCCGGGTACTTCACCGAGGCGTCGTTCAGGCACGAGGACTGGCTGTTGGCCACCGCGTCCCGCCCGGCCTGGTTGAGGTATTGCAGCGCGTCCAGCTCCGGGTAGGAGCGGTCCAGCCCGGCGAAGATGACCATGATCGAGCCGCCCACCGCGGAGCCGTTGAACCTCAACATGGTCGCCTTCAGATCCGCGGGCATGCCACCGAGCGCGACCCCGGCCAGGGTCAGCTCCGGGGCGTAGTCGGGTTGGGCGGCCGCGGCCGCGGCGGTGGCCATGGACCCGCCTGAGTAGCCCATCAGCCCAACCGGGGCGGACCGGCTGATCCCGGCCGGGGCGAAGTGGGTGGCGGCGCGGATGCCGTCGAGCACGCCGTGTGCGTAACCGGCCGCGCCGCCGAACTCGGAGTGGGGGCCTTCGTAGTCGGGCACCACCACGGCCCACCCGCGCGCCACCGCCTGGGCGATCAGCGTGGTTTCCAGCGTCGAGTTGTTCGTCCCGGTCAGCAGACCCGCGCGCAACCCGAGCCCGGCCCGCAGACCGTAGGAGGGCGCGCACTTCAACCCCACCCCGTCCTCGGCGGGCTGATACGACAGCAGCGGCCGGGCGCCACCACCGAGCCACGGCGCCAGGGGCACCAGAACGGTGGCCACATAGGCGCTGGGGTCGCCGTGGTTGTCCACCGAGCGGTACTTGATCTGCCATGACCGCGCCGGCATCGGCACGCTCAGCGCGGTGGCCAGCACCGGGCGTGAGTCCAGCACCGCACCGTTTCGCGCGTCGAGATCCGACGGCACCACATAGAACGCGTCCTGGCTGGGCGGTGGCGGCAACAACGGCTCCGCCGCGGCCGCGCGCGGCGTCACCGCCACGAGCGTCACCAGCAATCCGACCGCGACCGTGACGAGCACGGCCCAGCGCAACCGAGGGCGGGTCCGTCGACCGACCCAACGGGACAACCCACTAGCCAAGGGGAGCAGCATGCGCGTACATTACCAGAACTATCTTCTAGTTTCGTAGTGACGCTCTAGAACGCGCACAGGCCCGGAGGTCACGATGTCGACCAGCCACCGACTCGAGGAGTCGCTGTCGAAGCGGCGGACCGCGTCACACCGCACCCCGACCGCGGCGGATGTGGCAGGTTTCCGGCACGCGCAGGGATTGGGGTTCAGCTGCGCGCAGGCCGTCGCGGCCGAGATGCGCCCGGGCTGGACCGAGGGCCGCACCTGTCGGTGGATGATGGACTGGCTGCACGATCACGGGGTGCGCACCATGCTGCACAAGCCGATCGTGGCGATCGGCCCCAACTCGCTGGCGCCCGATGACCAATGGGGGCCGCCGCGCGGAGAGGGGGTCACCTTGCGCGAGGGCGACGTGGCCATCCTGGACTGCTCGCCGGTGGTGGACGGCTACATGTGGTTCCTGCCGCAACGCCCCTTCGGCTGGATCGCCAGCTGGCACGGGCCCGGCTTCCTGTTCACCCTGAGCCGCCGCCTGGTCTTCCCCGAGGTGCTCGGCCCGCACCACCATGGTCCGAAGACCGGCGTGTGGGCGATCGAGCCGCACATTCGCGCCGGCGAGTTCGGTGCCAAGTTCGAGGAGCTGCTCATCGTCGAGCCGGACCGCGCCTACTGGCTCGACGACATCAGTCAGAGACGAATCACCATCGCCACCTGAGGCGGACCGACTCACCGGGAGAACAGCATGAGTATCGAGCGCGTTGGCAGGATCGTGGATCTCTGGCGGTTCCCGGTGAAGTCGATGCTCGGCGAACGCGTCGAGACCGTTGAGGCCACCGAGGTAGGCATCGTCGGTGACCGCGCGTACGCACTGATCGACCGCCAGACCGGCAAGGTTGTCAGTGCCAAGCACCCCCGGCTGTGGCCCGACCTGTTCGGCTGCCGAGCCCACTACGTGCGGCCGCCCCAGGCCGGGCAGTCACTCCCACCGGTGCGGATCGAGCTCGCCGACGGCACCTCGCCGCGCAGCGACGACGCGGATGTCGACGCCGTGCTGTCCCGCTTCTTCGGCCGCGAGGTGCACCTGGCGCGGCTGGCCCCGGCCGACTACACCATCGACGAGTACCACCCGGACCTTGAGCAGCTGAACCCCGCCGGCGAGCGGGACGTGCTGGTGGAGATGAAGCTGGGCTCGGCGTTGTTCGCCCTGCTGGGGTGGCAGTCGGCGGTCCCGGAAGGCTCGTTCATGGACCTGTTCCCGGTCAGCATCCTGACCACCTCCACCCTGGACCACCTCGCCGGCCTGGCGCCGGACAGCGACTTCGATTTCCGCCGGTTCCGGATGAACCTGATCATCGAGACCCCCACCACGGGGTTCGCGGAGAACACCTGGGTCGGCTCCGCGCTGCACATCGGCAACGAGGTGGAGTTCGCGGTGCCGCTGCCCACGCCACGCTGCGTGATGACCACGCTCGCGCAGGAGGAGCTGCCGGCCGACCCCGGGGTGCTGCGCACGATCGTGAAGAACAACCGGCTCGCGCTCCGCGATGTGGGTAAGTACCCCTGCGCCGGCGCCTACGCCACCACCACCCGCACCGGAACCATCCGCACCGGCGACACGGTCGCACTGGCCCAGGTGCGAGACGAAGAGCAGGTTTTGCGGTGAGCCTGCAGAGTCGCATTGTCGAGCGGATCTGGCACCTGCCGCCGGCGGTGACCCGTAGTGTCGCGGTCGCCCGGGGGCTACGGATACCGACGCCCGACGGAGTGGAGCTGCTCGCCGACGTGTACCGGCCGCGCCGGGTGCCGGGTGCCCCGACCATCCTGATCCGCACCCCGTACGGGCGCCGGGGTTTGGTCAGCCGGCTGACCTGCCGTACCTTCGCCGAGCGTGGCTACAACGTCGTGGTGGCCACCTGTCGGGGCACCGACGGAGCCGGCGGGGTGTTCGATCCGTTCCTGGACGACCGCAAGGACGGGCTGGCCACCCTGGACTGGGTCGAGGAGCAGGCCTGGCACAACGGCAAGGTGCTCATGTTCGGGCCCAGCTACCTGGGGTACGTCCAGTTGGCGCTGGCTCCCGACGCCGGTGACCGGATTACCGCGCTGGTGCCGATGATCACCACCTCCGGTTTCCGGGACAACTGGTACTACGGCGGCGCGTTCGAGCTGGCTGGGCTGCTGGCCTGGACCGCGCGGATGGTCACCCTGGAGCGCAGCAACCCGCTGAAGGCCGACGTTCTGGAGCTGCTCGGCGACAGGCGCGCCCGTAACGCCATGACGCATCTGCCGCTCGCCGAGGTGGACACCCTCGGCACCGGGCGACAGGTCGACTGGTTCCAGCGGTGGCTGGTCACCGAGCGTCCCGGCGACCCGTACTGGGGGCCCGAGCGTGAGCACCGGGACCGGATCGGTCAGATCACCGCGCCGACCCTGCTGTTCGGGGGTTGGCACGACGTGCTGCTGCTCGGCCAGCTCGAGGACTACGCCGCCATGCGTGCCGCCGGACGCAACCCCTACCTGACCATCGGGCCCTGGCTGCACGTCTCCTTCGAGATGTTCGCCGCCGCCGTGCGCGAGTCGCTGGTCTGGTTCCGGGCGCACGTCACCGGCGACCACACCGTGCTGCGCGAGCAACCGGTGCGGATCTACGTGCAGGGCGCCGAGCAGTGGCGCGAGTACCCCGAATGGCCACCGCCAGGCACGACCGGGCAGACCTGGTACCTCCAGCCAGATCGCGGCCTGGCACCCACCCCGCCCCGCGATGGCGCGGACCGCTTCCGCTATGACCCGGCGAACCCCACGCCCACGGTCGGCGGACCGCTGCTCGACCCCAAAACCGGCGGCCGCAAGGACAACGCCGAGCTCGAAGCCGGGCCCGACGTGCTCAGCTACACCAGTGCCACGCTGGACGAACCGCTCGAGGTGATCGGCCCGGTCTCGGCGAACATCCAGCTACGCACCAGCACCGGTCACGCGGACGTATTCGTCCGGCTCTGCGATGTCGACCCCAGCGGGCGCTCGGTGAACGTCTGCGACGGCCTGCAACGGATCACCCCGGAGACCTTCCCGGCCGACGCGGACGCGACCCACACCGTGCCCGTCCGGCTCTGGCCGACCGCATACCGGTTTGACCCCGGCCACCGGCTGCGCCTGCAGATCTCCGGCGGCTCGTTCCCGCGCTTTGCCCGCAACACCGGCACCGGGGAATCCCTCGGCCAGGCGACCACGCTGACCCCGACCGACCACGAGATCTGGCACGCCTCCAGCATCACCCTCCCGGTCCAACCCGCCTGATGCTCGAGGCTGCGCACCAGTAGGTTGCTGTCTGCCACGGCATGCGCGGATGTGAGCCGCGTGTTGTCGGCAGGGCCACTTACGATCCCTTGGTGGATGCCGGCACCGAAGAGCTGCGGAGTGCACACGACGTCCTCGCCGAGTTTTACGCAGACCGGCTGGCTGATGCTCTGGAGCGCATGACCGCCGAGCGAGCCGTGCTTGACCTCTTCTGCGAGGTGACAGTCGCTGCCAACCTCGGTGCCCGCGTCGGCGATATCGGCTGCGGGTCAGGCCGTCTCGAGCCCTACCTGGCGGCCAGAGGCCTGTCGCCTCGAGGGGTCGATCTCTCGCCCGGGATGATCCGCGTCGCCCGACGCGACTATCCCGGCTTCGGGTTCGACGTGGCTGACCTGCGTGAGCTGCCTTTCGAGGATGCTTCGCTGGCCGGCGTGGTCTGCTGGTATTCGCTGATGTATCTCGCGCCCTGCGATAGGCCGGCCGCCTTCGGTGAGCTCTTTCGCGTTGTCAAGCCAGGGGGCTACTTCGTCACTGCGTTCAAAGCCGGCGACAGTCAGGTTCGACGCGGCGGCCGCGGCGCCAATCTTGGAGTCGAATTCGACGTCTACTGGCTGTCCCCGGACGAGATGAGCCGGCGAGCGGCCGATGCCGGGTTCGCGACCGTGTTCTGGGCCGGGCGTCCAGCCGAACCACCGGAAGGCTCACCCCAGGCGTATCTGCTCGCGCGCAAGCCCTGAACGACCCGATCTTCGTGACTAGGCAAGGGTGAGGCGTTCAGCCGCGTGGGTCAGGAGGCTGGACATGGTGCCCGGGACGAGGCGGGCCGCGATGGTGCCGGCGAGGGCTTCGAACATCTCGTCGTGGAATACCAGGAAGTAGTGCGTGAGCGTTCGCCAGCCATGCTCGTTGTGCTGCTCGTGTACAGAGTTGACGCGGATGTGTTCCTCTAGCCAGGTCGAGTTGTGCACGACGTGCGCCTCATATCCGTCCAGGCCGCGCCCGGAGAGGGGATGGCCGCCGAGGGCTTCGTCGTTCGGCGCGCCGAACCGGATCGATGCACAACCTTCAAAGACGATCTCCACGAAGGTGTCCTCGGTGGTGTCCGCCGCCGACACCACCGTCACGTAGGTGCCATCCCAGTCGGGATCAACCGCCGCGGCGTGGCACAGCAGGATCGCTCGAGATCCGTTGGAGACGACGTGCGGTAAGGGTGCACCGCCACTCCACCTAACGCCGAGGTCGAGCGTGTCCGCGTAGGGCTCGCCGCGCGCCTTCGCAAGTGCACGTTCCGCGGCCCGGACCGCGATGCTGGCAGCGCGGTCGCCGAAACCGACGCGACGTTGATGCTCCTCAGCTCGCCTCAGCGCCTGCTCGGCGTCATTACTCATGTGGCCAGTATCGAGAACACGATCGTTACGCCGCGGGTTTGACGCGGGTGCTGACGTGACGCCGGAGCGGATCGTCCCCAGCGAAGGCGCCGGCTTTCGAGATTGCCATATGCCCGAACATATGTTCGAATGTATGGGTGCGATGGGGTAGTCAAGAAGTTCTGGCCGACGGCGTCGGGGCGGACGCGGTGCTCCCCGGCATGCGCGGGCTGCTGCGTACCGTGCGGGCGCCGGAGTTCGCCGGGATCGTGTTCCACGAGGTGGAGGCCCGCTCCGCGCTGAACAAGGTGCCTGGTGGCCCGCTGCCGTTCGGCTGGACAGTCAACCCGTACCGGGGCTGCAGCCACGCGTGCACCTACTGCCTGGTCGGCGATACGCCGGTGCTGCTGGCTGACGGGCGGCGGAGGCAGCTGGCCCGGCTGCGGGTCGGCGACGAGATCTACGGCACCCGGGGGCGGGGGAGGCACCGGCGATACGTGCGGACCACGGTGCTCGCGCACTGGTCGACTGTGAAGCCCGCCTACCGCGTGCACCTGGCCGACGGCACGGAGCTCGTGGGCAGCGGGGAGCACCGCTTTCTGACCGGTCGCGGCTGGCGTCATGTGGCCCCGGGGCACGGCTGGGCCGGGCGGCCACACCTGTCGGTGGGGGACACGCTCCTCGGCACCGGTCGGTTCGTCGGTGGCCCCGAGGACGGGGAGTCCTATCGGCGCGGTTACCTGTGCGGGATGGTGCGCGGTGGCGGCCCGATCGGCGCCCGGTCCGGCTACCGCAGCGGCCGGGTGCTCGGCGCGGTGCCCCGGTTCCGGCTTGCCGTGGTCGATCTGGAGGCCCTGCGGCGCACCCGGCGCTACCTCGCGTCGCACGGGGTGCGCACCGATGAGCTGGCCGCCGTGGGTGCGGCACCTGGCTCCTCGGTCGAGTCCTGGTCCAGCGCCGGGTCGCCAGCCGCCGGCCTGCTCGCCAGGTGGCCGACGGTGCCGGACGACGACTGGTACCGCGGTTTCCTGGCCGGGGTGTTCGACGCGGAGGGAGAGTCGTCGGCGGGCGTCGTGCGGATCTTCCACGCCGACCAGGAGGTTGTCCGGCGGGTCGGCGACGGGCTGCGGCGGCTCGGCTTCCGTTGGGCGGAGGAGCGGGCCCGGGCGGACGGCGCGGGGGGAGTGCGGCTGCTCGGCGGCCAGCTCGAGAGGCTGCGGTTCTGCCACGCGGTGGATCCGGCGGTCAGCCGAAAGCGCTCGCTGGACGGCGAGGAGGTGCGTGCCGAGGGTGCCAGGCTCGAGGTGGCGGCGATCGAGCCCCTCGGTGTCGAGCTGCCGATGTACGACATCACGACCGGCACCGGTGACTTCATCGCCGACGGTGTGGTCAGCCACAACTGTTTCGCCAGGAATACCCACACCTACCTCGACTTCGACGCCGGTGAGGACTTCAACCGCCAGGTAGTGGTGAAGGTGAATGTGGCTCGGGTGCTGGAGCGGGAGCTGCGCTCCGCGCGATGGCGCCGCGACCACGTGGCGATGGGTACGAACACCGATCCCTATCAGCGCGCGGAGGGCCGGTACCGACTGATGCCAGGGGTGATCACCGCGCTGGCCCGGTCGGGCACGCCGTTCTCCGTGCTCACCAAGGGCACGCTGTTGGCCAGGGATCTGCCGCTGCTGTCCTCGGTGTCGTCGGACGTGTCGGTCGGGCTCGGCGTATCGATCGCGCTGTCCGATCGGGAGCTGCAGGCCAGCCTGGAGCCAGGCACGCCGACCCCGGCGGCCCGGCTGGAGTTGGTGCGGCGGATCACCGATGCCGGGCTGTCCTGCGGGGTGATGGTGGCGCCGGTGCTGCCGTTGCTCACCGACTCCGCCGAAGCGCTCGATGACCTGCTCGGCCAGATCGCCGGGGCCGGCGCCAGCGGAGCGACCGTGCTGGCGCTGCACCTGCGGCCGGGCACCCGGGAATGGTTCTTGGCCTGGCTGGCCAGGGAACACCCGTCGCTGTTGGAGCCATACCGGCGGCTCTACGCGCGCGGCGCCTACGTCGACAAGCGATACCGGGAGGCGCTCGGCGAGCGGGTGGCGCCGCTGCTGCGCAGACATGGTCTGGTTCGCAAAACCGCACGCCAGGCGGTGCCCGGTGACGCCGAGGCCAGCCTGCCCTCGGGAGTGGTCGGACCGGGAAACGCTGACCCGGGAGGTGAGCAATTGGCCTTGCTGTGAGCACCATCAGTCGAGCTGGATCGGCTATGCGCTGGCCAATGCTCAGCCGAATTTACCCGATCGAAGCAGATCGCCCATTGCGTCCTCGGGTTGGCTCACCGAGGGTATGAATCCATGGTTCAGCTCAGTGCCACCGACCCGACAACGTTGCTCGCGGTGGCCCTCGATGAGGCCAAGGCAGGCCTCGCCGAGGGCGGAGTGCCGATCGGCGCGGCTTTGTTCGACCGATCTGGGCAGTTGCTCGGACGGGGCCACAACCGTCGGGTTCAGGACGATGATCCGGCCATGCACGCCGAGACGGCGGCATTCCGCGACGCTGGTCGGCGGCCCGGCTACGCCGACACGATCATGGTCACCACGTTGTCGCCGTGCTGGTACTGCAGCGGGTTGGTGCGGCAGTTCGGAATCGGTGAGGTGATCGTCGGCGAGAATCGGACGTTCCACGGCGGGCAGGACTGGCTGGTCGAGCACGGGGTCCGGGTCACCACCCTGGACGACCCGGCATGCATCGCGCTGATGACCGAGTTCATCGCCGCCCGGCCCGACCTGTGGTTCGAGGACATCGGCGGTGAACGCGGGTGACCGAGCTCCTCGGCGACACCCCTGGGAGCGGCGCCTACGTACCCAGCATTGACCTGGGGCCCTGGTTCTCCGGTACCGAAGCGGGGCGCCGGGAAGTGGCCGAACGGGTGGACGACGCGCTGCGCACCGCGGGTTTCCTGCTGATCACCGGGCACGGGGTGAGCCGGGCATTGCGCGACCGGGTGCGAGCGCATGCCCGGGCGTTCTTTGCGCTGCCCGAGCAGGTCAAACAGCGGTACGAGGTGCGGGTCGGCGGCCGGGGCTGGCTGCCTCCGGGCATCGAGGCCAACGGCTACGCGGAGGGCACCGCGACGCCGGCC
>DATHIT010000911.1:0-4775 GCA_035489915.1 Pseudonocardia sp.
GGGTCGCCGGCGGAACTGGCACAGGCGCTCGAGGCCACCGGCTACCTCGCCGACGACGGCGTCGCGATGGCCGCGTTCCTGGCGTTGCGCATGGGGCGACCGCTGTTCTGCGAGGGCGAACCCGGCACCGGCAAGACCTCCCTCGCGGTTGCCTTGTCGGAGGCGTTCCACCTGCCGCTGATCCGCCTGCAGTGCCACGAGGGCATCGACGCCTCGCAGGCGCTCTACGACTGGGATTTCCCGCGGCAGCTGCTGCACCTGCGGACACTGGAGGCGGCGAGCGACGGCCACCTCGAGGCCGAAGCCGCGGAACGCTCGCTTTACACCGAGCGGTTCCTGTTGGCGCGACCGCTGCTGCGGGCGCTCACCGAAGCGCCGTGCGTGCTCCTGGTCGACGAGATCGACCGGGCCGACGACGAGTTCGAAGCGTTGCTGCTACAGGTGCTCGACGAGAACGCCGTCACCATCCCCGAACTCGGCGAAGTGCGAGCAGCGACACCGCCGCTGGTGGTGCTCACCTCCAACCGCACCCGCGACGTGCACGACGCCCTCAAACGCCGCTGTCTGTACCACTGGCTCGAACATCCCGACCTGGCCCGGGAGGTCGCGATCCTGCGCCGCCGCATCCCGGGTATCGGGGCGGCGCTCGCCGATCAGGTCGCCCGCGCCGTCCACACCTTGCGCGGCATGGAACTGCTCAAGCCGCCGGGTGTCGCCGAGTCGCTGGACTGGGCGCGCGCACTGCGTGAACTCGACCGCGATGTGCTCGACGCGCAGACCGCCGCGGCGACGCTCGGCGCGGTCCTCAAGTACCGGGAGGACCTCGAGCGGGTGGCCCGGGCCGGACTGGACCGACTGCTGGCGGGGTGAGAAGCCCATGTCGACGGCGTCGGATGTCGGCGACCCGCTGGTGGGGGTCGCCGGGTTCGCGCATGCCCTCGCGGTGGCGGGGTTGTCAGTCGCGTCGGACGCCGTCGAAGCGTTCACGCGGGCACTGCGTCAGGTAGATCTGGGCGACCCCGGGCAGGTGTACTGGGCGGGTCGCGCGACCCTGTGCCGCAGCCCCGACGACATCCCGCGGTACGACCTGGCGTTCGAGAACTGGTTCGGGGGAACGGTACTGACCCGCATACCGCAGCGCGGGCAGCAGCCGCGCCGCGCCCGCATCGCTGCGCTGAATGCGACCGGCGGCACCGACGCCGGTGGGGATGCGCCGCGACTGCGGGTCGCGGCGGACGACACCGAGGTACTGCGCCGCCGGGACATCGCCGAACTCACCACAGCCGAACGCGCGCACCTCGCCGAGCTCATCGCATCCCTGCGTCCGCGGCCCCCGACCCGCCCCGCCTTGCGGCTGCGCCCGTCCCGCCGGGGCCCCGTCGACCCGCGGCGCACGATGCGGGACATGCTCGCCGCGGGCGGCGAACCGGTGCGGCCGAGGCACCACCGCAAGGCCACCCGGCCGCGCCGGATGGTGCTGCTGCTCGACGTGTCAGGCTCGATGAGCCCGTACGCGGATGCGCTCCTCCGTTTCGCGCACGTCGTCGCCCGCAGCAACCCCGCCGGCACCGAGGTGTTCTCGCTGGGCACCCGTATGACCCGGCTGTCGCGAGCGCTGCGCGTCCGCGACCCGGAACTGGCACTGGCCGCGGCGGGCCGGGCGGTGCCCGACTGGGCCGGTGGCACACGGCTCGGCGAGACGCTGCGCGCGTTCCTGGACCGCTGGGGCCGACGTGGCCTGGCCCGCGGCGCCGTCGTGGTGATCTTCTCGGACGGCTGGGAGCGCGGCGACCCGATCCTGCTCGCCGAGCAGATGGCTCAGCTGCGGCGGCTCGCCCACGCGGTGCTGTGGGTGAACCCGCACGCCGGCGCGGACGGCTACCAGCCGGTCCAGTCCGGGATCGCGGCCGCCCTGCCGTTCACCGATCGTCTGCTCGCCGGCCACAGCCTGGCGACGCTGCAGGAACTGCTCGAGGCGGTACACCGTGCGTGACGTGCTCGACGAACTCGACCGCCGCTACCGACGACGCGCGCGGGCTGCTCGAGGGCCGCTCCGGCACGCTGCACTACGGCCCCGTCGGGCAGCGGCGCGGCGAGGGAATGTCGTTGTTCGTCAATGTCTTCCAGCCGCCGCCACGACTGTTGGTGCTCGGCGCGATCGATTTCGCTGCGGCGATGGTGCTGCTCGGGGGCGTTCCTCGGTTACCGGGTGACGGCGTGCGACGCGCGCGGCGTCTTCACGACCGCGGCCCGGATCCCCGCCGCCAACGAGGTGGTCGTCAACTGGCCGCACCGCTACCTGGCGGCAGAGGCCGCGGCGGGCAGGGTGGACCGGCGCACCGTGGTCACCGTGCTCACCCACGACCCGAAGTTCGACGTCCCCCTGCTCGATGGGGCGCTGCGACTCGACCTCGCATACGACCGGGCGATGGGGTGGCGGCGCACCCAAAACGACCGCCTGGCCCGCCTCCGCGAAGCCGGCATGACCGACGTGGAGCTCGCCCGGCTGTGCTCGCCGATCGGGTTGGATCTCGGGGCGCCCACCCCGGATGAGACCGCGGTGTCCATTGCCGCCGGGATCATCGCGCTGCGGTGGGGCGGCGGGGGCGAGCGGTTGATGCGGACCCAGGGGCCGATTCACGCGCATGAGGGAACCCGTTGCTCACGATTGAGTGTGCCGCGGAACCGGTTCCGCCGTTTCGGGCGTCCTTGGCCGCCGGTCAGAGCAGAGTAGGACGTATCAATTGACGCTCCCGGCATTGGAGGCCCGATGCGCATCACTGTCACCGTCGACGGAACGACCTACACGGACGAAGTGGAGCCGCGGCTGCTCCTCGTGCACTACCTGCGTGACCGGCTCGGCAAGGTCGGCACCGTCGTCGGCTGCGACACCAGCAACTGCGGTGCATGCACCGTTCACCTGAACGGCCACAGCGTCAAGTCCTGCTCGGTGCTCGCCGTGCAAGCCGACGGCGGTGACGTCCTCACCGTCGAGGGCCTGTCCCGGGACGGGAAGCTGCACCCCATCCAGGAAGCGTTCCGCGACAACCATGCGTTGCAGTGCGGCTTCTGCACGCCCGGCATGATCATGCAGACGCTCGACCTGCTCGCCGAGGAACCCGATCCGGACGACGAGACGGTGCGGCACGGTCTGGAAGGCAACCTGTGCCGCTGCACCGGGTACCAGAACATCGTGCGCGCGGTGCAGGATGCGGCGCAGAGGCTGCGCGGCGGCGCCACCTCGTCCGGCGACGCTGTGATCAAGGATGCGGCGAAAGCCGAGACGGCCGGGGGTGTGCGATGACCGCCACCGCCCAGCCGGAAATCGGCAGGGCCCGGCTGCGTAAGGAAGACGAGCATCTGATCACCGGCCGCACCCGGTGGACCGACAACCTCGTACTGCCCGGGATGCAGCATCTTGCGATCCTGCGCAGTCCCGTCGCGCACGCTTGCATCACCGGTATCGACACCACCGCCGCGCGCAGCATGCCCGGTGTCGTCGCGATCTTCACCGGCGCCGATCTCGCCGCCGAGCAGGGCAGCCTGCCGTGCGCATGGCCGATCACTGAAGACATGAAGGCGCCGCCTGCACCCTCCCTCGCCGTCGACACGGTGAACTTCGCCGGCGAAGCCGTGGCCGTCGTGGTGGCCCGCGGCGCCTATGAGGCGCACGACGCGCTCGAGAAGATCGACGTCGACTACGACGAACTGCCGATAGTGCTCGATCTCGCGGGCGCGGCCGCCGACGGCGCGGACCTCGTGCACCCGGATCTTGGTACCAACATCAGCGCCACCTGGACCTTCGACTCGGCGGAGGCCGGCACGGGCGGCGACGTCGAACAGGCCATCCGCGAGGCCGAAGTGCTCGTGCAGCGCACCTTCCGCCAGCAGCGGCTCATTCCGGCGTTCATGGAACCCCGCTCGGTGGTGGTCGACCCGACCGCCGCCCAGATCACTATGTGGTCCGCCACGCAGATCCCGCACATCCTGCGGCTCATGCTGGCGATGACGCTGGACATCCCGGAGCACAAGCTGCGCGTCATCGCCCCGGATGTCGGGGGCGGTTTCGGCGGCAAGCTCCAGGTGACGCCCGAGGAGGTGATCGCACTGCTCGTCGCGCGGCGGCTCGGCAAGCCGGTCAAGTACACCGAGTCCCGGAGCGAATCCATGCTTGCGGCCCACCATGGACGCGACCAGATCCAGAAACTGACGCTTGCCGCCCGCCGCGACGGCACCGTCACCGGCCTGAAGGTGGAACTGCTCGCCGATATGGGCGCCTATCTGCGGCTGGTCAGCCCGGGCATACCGATCCTGGGCGCGTTCATGTTCAACGGCATCTACAAGTTCGGTTCGTATCACTTCACGTGCACCAACGTCTTCACCAACAAGGTGCCCACCGACGCCTATCGTGGCGCCGGACGCCCGGAGGCGACGTTCGCCGTCGAACGGATGATGGACGAACTCGCGGCCGAACTGTCGCTGGATCCGCTCGAGCTGCGGGCCCGGAACTGGATCACCCACGAGGAGTTCCCCTTCGACACGGTCGCTGGCCTGACCTACGACTCCGGCAACTACGAGGCCGCCACCGCGCGGGCGCGGGAGTTGTTCGACTACGACGGGTTGCGGCGCGAGCAAGCCGAGCGCCGCGAGCGCAAGGATCCGGTGCAGCTTGGCATCGGGGTGTCGACGTTCACCGAAATGTGCGGCCTGGCGCCGTCACGCGTACTCGGCTCGCTGGCTTACGGTGCGGGCGGGTGGGAGCATGCGGCGATTCG
>DATHIT010000912.1:0-16745 GCA_035489915.1 Pseudonocardia sp.
GACAGGTAGGACTGACGCTCGTACATCAGCCGCCACCGGATCCCGTGGCCGGCCAGCCAGGCCACGATCTCGGCGCTGTCCTCGACCAGGATCCGGGTCATTGCCGGGTCGCAGTGCCCTTCGGTCAGCCGGTGCATGTCCTCGGTGAACTGCTCGGCGGTGTACGGCTCGAGCACCGTGTCCGCCAAGCGGTCCTGGGTGATCTTGTCGTCGACCAGCTCCCGAAGCTGTTGCCCGCCGCCCGCGCCGTCATGGACGACCCGGAACGCCCCGGCCGTGTAGAAGGAGTTTCCGCCGGCCTCCTCGGGCGCACCCTTCTCCAGGACCAGCACCCGGGCACCGCTCTCCCGGCTCGCATGCGCGGCGCAGAACCCCGCGTTGCCGCCGCCCACGACCACGACGTCGGTGTCCACGTCTGGGTCCCGCTCACTCATGATCCGGCTCCACCGCGCACCTGGGCTCCTCCTGATGACAACGTCCGCACACAACGGTATACAAAGGTGCACAGAGTTCGTCAAGCGAGCGGAGGGCCGTGGAGCTGGACATCGCCGGGCGGACACCCGCGCCAACCGGTCGAGCCCGGCCCCGGCCCGACCCGGCCATGATCCGCGTCTCGGTGAACGGACGGACGAAAATCGTCTCTCCAGGCACCAAGACAGCGATCACCCCACCCGCCGCGCCGGCAAGCCACGCCGACCGAGCACATCTATGACGGGTCGGCCTCGCCGAGGAACGACTCGACCACTGGCCGGACAAGATCCGCGCGCCGGGTCAGGTCCATGTGCGTCGCGCCGGGGAGCACGGCGAGTTGGGCGTCCGGGATCAGCGAGAACATCTCCGCCGCGTGCTCGATGCGCACGAAGTCGGTGTCGCCGAGCATCACCAGCGTCGGCACGGCCACCGCCCGCAGCTCGTCGTCGGTCCAGCCGGTGAACGCGCCGACCATGTTCGAGGTCTTCTCGGCGAACGCCTCGAAGTGGTCCGGGTCGGGAGCGACCCTCTGGTAGTCCTCTCGCATGGAGTTGAAGTCCGTGAACCGCGCGGCTATCTGCTTGGACCAGCACACTCGACAAAACTCATCGCGTGTCCAGTGCTCGACAGAACGGTGCACTCTCTGTGACCGTCTGTTGGCCGTTTGACAGTGAATCCAGAGACCAATCACAGAAGTAGCCGGAATCGTCGAAAGTGTTATCACCGACGGCCGAAACTGTCTCTGGAGAGGACGAGTAGCAGGTGAATGAGGAAGTTCGACTCAGTCGATTGCGGATCAGCAGGCGGCGGGCCATGTCCCTCGGGGGCACGGTAGGGCTCACCGGCGTCCTGGCGGCATGCGCCGGCGGCTCGACCTCCGCGTCGTCGTCCACGGTGCCGTCGTCCACGGTGCCGTCGTCCACGGCGGCCGCGGCCCCGAGCAGCGCGAGCCCGCCGGCCGGTGCCGATCTCGTCACGATGCTGAATCGGGCCAACACCTGCGCGCTGACCAAGGAGCAGACCCAGGGTCCGTACTGGTTCGACGTGGACAGCATCCGGGCGGACATCCGTGAGGACCGACCAGGAGCGGTGCTGGCCCTCGCGCTGCGGGTGCACGACCTGACCGGGTGCACAGCCGGCGACGCCGCCACCGCCGTGCCGAATGCCGTCGTGGAGATCTGGCACTGTGACGCTGGCGGGGTCTACTCCGGGTTCCAGTCGGCCTCCCAGAGCGCCAGGCAGAACGGGAGGCCCACCGGCCCGCCGCCGGCCCGCGCCACCAGCGAGAAATCAGCTGGTTCCTACAGCATCGGTGACGCCGAGGCCGCCACCACCGACGACGCCACCTACCTGCGTGGTGCCCAGGTCGCGGATTCCCAGGGCATCGTCCAGTTCACCACCGTCTACCCGGGCTGGTACGCCGGGCGGACCACGCACATCCACTGCAAGGTGCACCTGGACAAGAAGACGGTGCTGACCACGCAGCTGTACTTCGAGGACACCGTGACCCAGCAGGTCTACGGCTCGGCGCCCTATAGCGGGCACACCGGTCGCGACACCACGAACACCAACGACTCGATCTTCGACCGGAGCGGCTTGCTCACCATCCAGCCACAGGGCAACGGCTACCTCGGTGTCGTCAACCTCGGCATCGACGTCTGAGACACGCTCTAGTTCGCTGGCGCCGGCGTGCCCGGAGGAGCGCACCACGTGGTCCCCGGGACCATGACGTACCCGCTGGGACACTGCGGGGGAAGATCCGCGAACGCGGTACCGGTGAGCGCGACGGAGCCCAGTAGCCCCATTGCGGTGACCACGATGCCGGACACGATCCACCTGCGGGCGAGCGACATTTTGACGCCTCCGAACCGTCTGCGGGAATTCCCTCCGCCATAGCTCATTCCGCCGGGCCTATGGCCGACACACGAGACTGCTTAGGAGCCCGACCAGTCCCAATTTACTCCTGAACCACATTCCGTGCACGATGAGCGTTTCACTATCGGTGAGATCCGTACGCCTGGGCACGCGTCGAGATCAGGTCACACTGGGCACCGGTGGGTGGCTCACCACACCGGAGAACGACTTGCCCGGATACCACGGCACGCTCTGCAGCTCGTTGAATCCGGGGATCGTCTCCATGTGCCGCACCATCCGTTCGCGCATCGGCTGGTCAGGGAGTTCGCCGCGCATCGCGCCGAGGTTCTCGGTGAGGTGGTCCGGGTTGCTGGTGGCCGGCAGGGCACACGTGACGGCCGGGTGCGAGACGACGTACTTCAGGAAGAACTGCGCCCAGTTCTGGCAGCCGATATCGGCGGCGAAGTCGGGCAGCGGCGCGTCCCGGACCAGGTTGTGCAGCCGGTGCTTCTCCAGCGGCATGTTGACCATGACCGCGGTGCCCCGCTCGGCGGCCAGCGGCAGGATCCGTTGCTCCGGAAGTCGGTGCTGTATCGAGTAGTGGACCTGGATGAAGTCCAGGTCGCCGGTGCGGATCCAGTGCTCGAGCGCCGGGTAGTAGAGCGGATCGTGGTGGGTGACGCCGAGGTAGCGGATGTGCCCCTCACGCTTGAAGTGGCGCAGGATGGGCACGTTGACCTCGACGTTCACCAGGTTGTGGACCTGCAGGACATCCAGCTGGGCGCGCCACAGCCGGGTCTTGGACTGCTCGAGCTGGCGGCGCGCGTGGCTGAAGTCGCCGAGGTACTCCCCGGTCGCCCAGGTCTTGCCGGTGATGAACAGCCGGTCCGCGATGCCGGCATCGGCCGCCAGGTCGCCGACGTTCACCTCGGCCAGGCCGTAGAGCGGCGAGGTGTCCACCAACCGTCCGCCACCGTTCCAGAACCGGTTGAGCGTCTCCCGGAGGTGCTCGCGCGGCTGGGCCGGGCGTTGGTCGAAGGTCATGAACGACCCCAGGCCGACTACCGGCAGCCGCTCCCGGGTGCGCGGGATCTCCCTGGTGATCACGTCGCCCCCGGGGCCCGGGGCCGGCGGCGCACCCGTTGCCGCCGCGGCGGCCGCCGGCAACTGGCTCTGCGCCGAAGCGCAGCCACCGGCCGACACCAACGCCCCGGTCAGGCCGGTGACCAGAGCGGCCTTCATCACCGTGCGCCGCGACGGCAAGCCGCCGGCGGGAAGGTCTCGGTCGCTCGCGGCTGACATCGCGCTCCTTGTATCGGTCGGCTGCTCCGGGGAGCGGGCCGTTCGATACTCGCCCGGTCGGCGAGCGCGTGTCTTCCAGCTTTGCGGCCGGCATTTCACTTTCGTAGCCGCCACTGGATCAGTGCTTTGCTCTGCGCACCTCCACGCAACAGGCCCCCGTTGCGTATATGTGCGCAGAGCAAAGCGCGCCCGAAGGCCGTCGGGTCAGCCGCGCTGGGCCAGCCGGTAGGCGTGCGGGGTGGCGCCGGTGATCTTGCGGAACGCGGTGGTGAGGTGGCTCTGGCTGGAGAACCCGACCGCGAGGGCGACCTCGGCGATCGGTCGCCTCGAGCCGGCGAGCAGCTCGGCGGCCCGCTGCACCCGTTGCTCCAGCACGTAGCTGTGCGGCGACCGGCCGGTAGCGCGCTTGAACGCCCGGCAGAAGCGGGAGCGGTCCATGCCGGCGAGTCCGCACAGCCGCTCCAGCCGCAGGTCACCACCCAGCTCGTCGTGAATGTAGCCGATGACGTCGCTGAGTCGGCTGCCGGCGAGCGCCTGCTCGGTGTGCTGCTCGGGCGGCGCCAGGTTCGAGTACCGACGGAGCAGGTGGCAGCTCAGCGCCGTGGTGAGGCTGTCCGCGAACAGCGAGCCGCCGACCCCGCCGGAGACGGCCTCGTCACGCAGCGCGAGCGCGATCTGATGGACGAACGGGTCCGGCCGGTTGGTGAAGCCGACGTACTCGACCCGCTCCGCGCCGCGCACCTGCTCGCCGGCGGCGGCCGCGGCGGCGCGTGCTGGGTCCAGCCGGATGGTGGCGTACTCGATGTGCCCGCCCTGGTGCCAGGCACGCCGCTCCCGGTTCGCGGGCACGAAGGTGACCGCGCCCGGGAAGTCGGCTCCGGCGTACCCGGGGCTGCCTTCGATCACCGCCTCGGTCCGCTCCGTCACGCCGAGGAAGGTGACGAAGAGCAGGTGCTCGGGCAACTGGATCATGCCCTCACCGCCGGCGTCCGGGCTCCATCGGGCGAGCTCCAGTTGTGCACCGGCCCACTCGTGCTCGTGCCAGGACAGCTGTCGGCCGGAGTAGCGGCGAATGGCCTGCACACAGCCAGTGTATGGACCGGCGGGTCAAGATCACTGGACCAGCGCCAGGGCCGGTACTGAGGAGAAATTGTGCATCTTTCTTCATTTGATGCATAGTTTGACAGAGCGGCCACCGAGGTTGAGGAGTTCGACATGACCGGTCAAGACGGGTCGCTGCCCCTGGACGGGATCACCGTCGTGGCCTGCGAACAGGCTGTCGCGGCGCCGTTGGCCACCCGGCACCTGGCCGACCTCGGCGCTCGGGTGATCAAGGTGGAGCGACCGGGCTCGGGCGACTTCGCCCGGGGCTACGACGAGACCGTGTTGGGCATGTCCAGCCACTTCGTCTGGCTGAACCGCTCCAAGGAGAGCCTCGCGCTGGACCTCAAGCAACCCGGCTCGGTGCAGACCGTGCTGCGGCTGCTGGAGCGGGCGGATGTGTTCGTGCAGAACTTCGCCCCCGGCGCGGCCGAACGCCTGGGGTTGGGCGCGGCGGCGCTGCGGCTCCACTTCCCCCGGTTGGTCACCTGCTCGATCTCCGGGTACGGCTCGGACGGGCCCTACCGGGACGCGAAGGCCTACGACCTGCTCATCCAGTCCGAGGCCGGGCTGGTATCGGTCACCGGCACCGAGGAACAGCCGGCCAAGAGCGGTATTCCGGCGGCCGACATCGGCGCGGGGATGTACGCCTTCTCCGGCATCCTGGCGGCCTTGTACGAGCGGGAACACACCGGTGTCGGCGCGGAGATCGAGGTGAGCCTGTTCGACGCGCTCACCGAATGGATGGGCTTCCCGCTGTACTACGCGGGCTACGGCGGCGAACCGCCCCGGCGGACCGGCGCCGACCATCCGGCGATCGCGCCCTACGGCACCTTCAGCGCCGGCGATGGCAGCGAGATCGTGTTGGCGGTGCAGAACGAGCGGGAGTGGGTAGTGTTCTGCGAGCGGGTGTTGGAACGCGGTGACCTCGCCACCGACCCCCGGTTCGACAGCAGCTCTCGCCGGGTGGCCAACCGCCCAGCCCTACAGGAGGAGATCGACAAAGTCTTCCACGGCCTGACCGGCGACGAGGTCATCGCCCGGCTGGCCGCCGCCCGCATCGCCTACGCGCGCCGACGGGAGGTCGCCGAGGTCCTGGAGCACCCACAGCTGGCGGCCAGAGACCGCTGGACCGAGGTCGGCTCCCCGGTCGGCCCACTGCGCGCGCTGCTCCCCCCGATCGTGCTGCCCGGCCGGACCCCGAGAATGGCGCCCATCCCGGCGGTCGGCGAGCACAACGAGGCGATCCTGCGCTGGCTCGACCAACCCGACGCAGCTGAGCGCCGACAGGGTGGGGGGTGAGCATGGCCTTTCCCACCAAGCGTGACCACATCGTCGACGAGCTGCGCCGACGGATCCTGTCCGGCCATCTCGAGCGCGGTGCCCGGATGCCTCAGGACGAGCTCGCCCGGGTGTTCAGCGCCAGCATCACCCCGGTGCGGGAGGCGCTGCGGCAGCTCGAGGCCGAGGGGCTGGTCATCGCGGAGCCGCATCGCGGGGTCCGGGTCGCGGGCGTTGATCTGGAGCAGGTCACCGCAACCTACGTGGTCCGCAGGCTCACCGAGACCTACGCGATGCGCCGTGCCACTCTGCGGCTGACCCGCCGTGACCTGACTCGAGCTCAGCAGCTGCTGGTCGACGGCGCGAGCGCCGGGGACGACCCGGCGGCCGCGCGCGAACGCAACCGGGAGTTTCATTTCCTGTTCTACCAGCGCTGCGGGATGCCGTCCCTGACCGACCGGATCGCCGCCATGTGGCAGGCCTTCCCGTGGGACCTCATGCTGCATTCGCCGCAACGCTCCGAGGCGTCCCACCAGGAGCACCTGGAGATCCTCCGCGAGCTCGAGCGTGGCGATCCGGACCGGGTGGCGGCGGCGACCGAACGCCACATCCAGAACGGGTTCGCCGCCATCCTGCTCCAGTTGGCCGGGCGGCAGGGTCCGGACCCGTTCGACCCCGAGGTGGATTGAGACCCCGGTTCGGTCAGGCCGGGAAGAGGCGGCGGGCCTGCTCGGGGTTCAGCTTGGCGAACGTCGCCTCGGCCTCGACCAGGGCGCGCTCGGGTTCCTCGGCGGCCGCGATCGAGCCGGCAGCCCGCACCCACCGGCCGGACACGTCCACCGTGGTGCCGCGGACCAGCAACGACTCGCGCAGCGGCACCGGCCGGCGGTAGCGCACGGTCAGCTCAACCGTCATGCCCGGGTTGCCGCTGGCGGCGGCCGCGCCCCCGAGCACCTGGTCGATCAGCAGGGCGCTCACCCCGCCGTGCCCGTAGGACGGCGGGCCCTCGTAGGCCAGGCCGAGCGTGCACTCCCCCGATGCGCTGCCGTCAGCCATCTCCATGTGCAGCGGCGGGGCCAGCGGGCTGCCCACCCCGCTGACCGGGTTGTACATCCGCACCCCGGCGCGCAGGTCGTCCACGCCGGCGGGCATGTGCCGATCGCGGACCCGCCCCCGCAGAACCTCGGTGAGCGCACGGACCTGCGCGGCGCCGCGCTCCAGGTGTTCGGTTTCCACCTCGGTGCTCACCGCCGCCTCGACCAGCGCACGCAGCTCATGGCCGAGCTCAGCCACCGCCGCGCGGCGTCGGTCCAGCTCCGGGCCGCCGGCCGGGCTCTCCCCCGGGTCGACCGGACTCATCCGCATTCCTTCGCTCACCAGCTGACCCATCCCTTTGAATGATCCGCGGACACCGCCGCACTATGGCACGCTGCCCCAATCGCCATTTCACGATTGGGTCGTCACAGCTGACGCCGGGAGCCGCCTGCCATGAACCTTGCCGCCAACCTGCTGCGCACCGCCCAGGCCCACCCGGAGCGGGTCGCCCTCAAACTGGACGACGCTGAGGTGACCTACGCGCAGCTCGACCTCGCCTCCCGGGCGGTGGCCGGCCTGTTGGCGGAGCGCGGCGTCCAGCCCGGCGACCGGGTGGGCATCATGCTGCCGAACGTGCCGCACTGGGCGGTGCTGTACTACGGGGTGTTGCGTGCCGGCGCGGTGGCGGTACCGATGAATCCGCTGCTCAAGGAGCGGGAGGTGGCGTACTACCTGAGCGACTCCGGGGCGAAGCTGATGTTCGTCTGGCACGGGTTCGCCGCCGAGGCCGAGGCGGCCGCCAAGCTCACCGACGCGGAGGCGATCAGCGTCGACCCAACCGGGTTCCTGAGCCTGCTGGCCGAGGCCACCCCGGTGCCCGGGCTGGTGGAGCGGGATGATCAGGACACCGCGGTGATCCTCTACACCTCGGGTACCACCGGCCAGCCGAAGGGCGCCGAGCTGACCAACGGCAACCTGCTGCGCAACGTCGAGGTATCGGCGTTCGATCTGGTGCACGCCAACGAGGACGACGTGGTGTTCGGCGGGTTGCCGCTGTTTCACGTGTTCGGGCAGACCTGCGGGCTGAACACCGCGGTCGCCACCGCCGCGACGTTGACCCTGTTGCCCCGGTTCGACCCGACGAAGGCACTCGAGGTGCTGGTCCGGGACAAGGTGACGATCTTCCAAGGGGTGCCGACGATGTACGTCGCGCTGGTCAACCACCCCGAACGGGCCAGCTTCGACCTCTCCAACCTGCGGATCTGTGTGTCCGGTGGCGCCGCTATGCCGGTCGAGGTGATGACCGCGTTCGAGAAGGAGTTCGGCTGCGTTGTGCTGGAGGGCTACGGGCTGTCCGAAACCTCCCCGGCGGCCTCGTTCAACCTGCCGGACAAGCGCAAACCGGGCTCGATCGGCACCCCGATCAACGGGGTGGAATTCCGCGTGGTGGACGAACTCGGCAACGAATTGCCCATCGACGAGGTCGGCGAGATCGCCATTCGCGGGCACAACGTGATGAAGGGCTACTGGAACAAGCCGGAACAGACCGCCGCGGCGATCAAGGGCGGCTGGTTCCACACCGGGGACCTGGGCCGCAAGGACGCGGATGGGTTCTACTACATCGTCGACCGGAAGAAAGACATGATCATCCGGGGCGGCTACAACGTGTATCCCCGGGAGATCGAAGAGGTTCTCTACGAGCACCCGGCGGTCGCCGAGGTGGCCGTGGTGGGCGTGCCGCACGCCGAGCTCGGCGAGGAGGTGGCCGCCGCCGTGGCGATCAAGCCGGGCAGTACCGCGACCGCCGAGGAGCTGCGCGAGTTCGTCAAGGGCCAGGTCGCGGCGTACAAGTACCCGCGCATCGTGCGCATCCTCGACTCGCTGCCCAAGGGGCCGACCGGCAAGATCCTCAAGCGGGACATCGACCTCACCGACCTGGCTAGCACCTGAGCCGGCGAGATCAGACCGAGCGCAACGCCGGGCTGATCTCGTCGGCGACCGGGGTGTCGGAGCTCGGATGCTCGACCAACGCCAGGACGCGGTTGGCGAGGAACCGCGCGGTGCGCACGGTGCTCCCACCTCGGGTAATTTCAGCCACCTCGATGACGCCGCGGGAGTGGGTAATGCCTACCTTGCGGCCCGCCCGGGTCGCCACGATCTCGTAGGTCCGGGTGGTGCCACTACCGGCGTCGATGACAATCTCTACGCGGTCACCCTTCATGGCTCTCGCCGCCTCTGCCTCGGGAATGTACTCTGTAAAACCGCTCCGACCTGCGGTTTGTTCCCCATGAGGCGGCGAAAGGGCCACCGATTGTCGGCCTCCCGGCGTCAGCTGACGGCGGTGAAGGCCTCGATCCACGAGCCGGGGCTCGTCATGCCGGGCTGGCGGGTCACCGAAAGCCCGGCGGGCCACGGCACGGTCATTTCGGCGGTTTCGCCCGGCGGAATGGTGACCAGTTCGGTGGGCACCCAGTCCTGCCCGTCGATAGCCATGGTCGAGGCAGCCGAGGCGGTCGACGCGGCCGGGCCGGAGAGGACCACAAGCCTGGCCGAGGCGCTCTGGCCTGGTTGCAGCACTGCCCCTCGACCCATCCGGATGTCGTGCAGGAGCGAGTAGACCGCGCCTTCGGTATCCGCCGGCCCATGCAGGTCCGCCACCGGCGCCCCGCGCAGCAGGCACGGATCCTTCGAGGTGTTCGTGTAGATCAACGGCATGGCACCCTGCCCGCTACCGAGATCGGTGCGGTCGCCCAGGTGAGCGGCCAACTGCGCGGTGCGGCACTTGGGGGCGTTGGCCAGCGGCGCCTCGGCAGCCGCGGCCGTGGTCGGCGCGGGCTTGGCCGGTGGGGCCGATCCCGAGCAGCCGGCGAGCAGGCCGGTTAATAACACGCACAGTCCGACGAGGGCACGCATCCACTTCCTCCAGATGAGTCACCAGGCGCTGTTATGACCCAGCCGGTGCGCGGCGGCGCCTCAACCGGTTGGCGAAGGGGAAAGTTACCGGTATGGAAGCGATGCCGGTACCCCGGGGGTGCGCCCCTCCTCGACGGCCGGCGCGACGGCTGGATCGGCCCCGATGACGCCGAGCATGTTCCGCCCTCGGTTGGCGACCAGCATCGTCGCTCGCAGCACCACATGCCGCAGCGGCGCGGTCGACCCTTCGAGGCGCTCGTGGATCAAGCGCGTGGCGGCCCGGCCCATCTCGCGCGCCGGCAGCCGGGCGGAGACCACCGCGAGCGGAGACATGTCGTGCGAGAGGAACTGGTCCATGGCGGCCAGCTCCACCGCGCCGGGGAAGCCGCTCTCCATGGCCAGCAGGTCGGAGACGGCGAGCTCGAGGGTGGGAGCGTTACCGCAGATGATCGCGGTCAACCGCTCCGGGGATTCCAACATGGACCGCAACCGCCGCCGCCTGGTCGCTGCGTCCAGCGGGCCGTAGACGCGCAGCGCGGACCGCTCGGGGAGCGCGGGCAGCCCCCGGTCCAGCAGCGCCCGGTAGTGGCCGGACTGCCGGTCCCGCACGCTGGTGACCTCGGACTCGCTCCACAGCATCGCCGGAGCCCGGTGGCCCCGCTCCAGCATGGCCTCGGTGACCTGGTAGCCGACCGCGAAGTCGTCGAAGATCACCGCGTCGGTGGGCAGGGACGGGAAGTAGCGGTCCACCACCACTACCGCCACGCCCACCCGCTGCAACTCGTGCACCGCCTCCGCCGCGGTGGAGCGGTCGCGGGGGAACAGCACCACGCCCCGCGAGCCGCCGGCCGCCATCCGGCGCAGCACCTCTTCCTCCTGCGCCACGGTGTAGGTGTGCTCGATCGCGAGCCGGTACCCGCGCCCGGCGCACTCCTCGGCCAACCCGGAGAGCAGCTCGAACTCATGTACCCCGCCCGACCCCGGACTGACAAAGGTCAGCACCGGCTGGCCGGACTGCGCCGGCGCCGGCGGTCGTTCGGCGACGAACGTGCCCAATCCTCGGCGCCGCACCACCACCCCGTCCGCCACCAGTTCGTTCAACGCCCGCACCGCGGTTGTGGTGGACACCCCGTAGCGCTCGACGATCTCCCGCTGGGTGATGAACGGCTCGTCCGGGGAGAATTCGCCGACCGCGATGGACCGGCGCAGCTCCTGCTTGACCCACTCGAACAGAGCGACGCCTGGGGGCGGGCTGGCGGGCGATCGTTCCGCCGGAGGTCCCACTGCGACCCTCCTGTCCGCGAACCACCAGGCCGCCGCGACGGCGGCTGGCACATTGTCTCTCAGAGTATTGACGCATTAAAGCGTTGAATCTACCGTCACTCGATGGGGGCGGTGGCTCCCGTGCGGCAGCACCCCCGGCCTCGACGAGGAGCCCGAATGCACGACGACCGTGCCGTTGTCGAGCGGCGCATCGCGCGAATCCTGCGCGAACGGCTGCACCCGGCGGTGTACGGCGAGACCGTGCCGCTTGCGGCGGAGGTCTGGCACGCGCCCGGTGAACCACCGGAGATCGCCGAGGGCCTGGCCGCCGAGTACCGCCCACTGCAGCCCTTCGAGCCGTGGGGCCCGGCGTGGGGTACCAGCTGGTTCCACCTCACCGGAGCCGTGCCAGCGGGCTGGGCCGGACAGACCGTGGAAGCGGTCATCGACCTCGGCTTCGCCACCGACCGCAGCGGCTTCTCCGCCGAGGGGCTGGTCCTGCGCCCCGACGGCACCGCGGTCAAGGGGCTGAACCCGACCAACACCTGGGTGCGCATCACCGACCGGGCCGAGGGCGGCGAGCCGGTCGAGCTGTACGTGGAGGCCGCCGCCAACCCGCTCATCGGGGGTGTCGGCACGCGCCAGGGCGACGTGCTCACCGCCGGGGACGAGCCGCTCTACCGGGTGCGCGGAGTTGCCCTGGCGGTGTTCGAGGAGCAGGTCTGGGAACTCGTGCAGGACGTCGAAGTGCTCGCCCAGCTCATGCACGAGCTGAACACCGGTGACCCGCGCCGGTGGAACCTGCTGCGCGCGCTGGAACGAGCACTGGACGGCGCCCTGGACCTCCAGGACATCGCCGGTACCGCCGCCGAGGCCCGGGCCGTGCTCGCCCCGCAGCTCGCCGCGCCGGCCACGGCCAGCGCGCACCGGGTCAGCGCGGTGGGCCACGCGCACATCGACTCCGCCTGGCTGTGGCCGCTGCGCGAGACCGTCCGCAAGGTGGCCCGCACGGCGTCCAACGTGACCGCGCTGATGGACGAGCACCCGGAGTTCGTCTTTGCGATGTCGTCGGCGCAACAGTGGGCGTGGATGGAGGAGCACCGCCCCGACGTCTGGCAACGGATGCGGGACAAGGTGGCCACCGGGCAGTTCGTCCCGGTCGGTGGCATGTGGGTCGAGTCGGACACCAACATGCCCGGCGGCGAGGCACTGGCCCGCCAGCTGGTGCACGGCAAGCGGTACTTCATCGACAAGCTCGGTGTGGAGACCGACGAGGTCTGGCTGCCCGACTCCTTCGGCTACACCGCGGCGCTCCCCCAGCTCGTACAGCTGTCCCAGACCCGTTGGTTCCTCACCCAGAAGATCTCCTGGAGCCAGTTCAACCGGTTCCCGCACCACACCTTCTGGTGGGAGGGCCTGGACGGCACCCGGGTGTTCACCCACTTCCCGCCGGTGGACACCTACAACTCCGAGCTGTCCGGGGCGGAGATGGCGCACCTGGTGCGCAACTTCTCCGACAAGGGCCTGGCCAACCGCTCCATGGTGCCGTTCGGCTGGGGTGACGGCGGCGGCGGTCCGACCAGGGAGATGCTGGCTCGAGCCGAGCGACTGCGCGACCTGGAGGGCTCCGCGCGGGTGGATATCGAGCGGCCCGACGCGTTCTTCGCCAAGGCGCACGAGGACTACCCGAACGCCCCGGTCTGGGTCGGCGAGCTGTACCTGGAGCTGCACCGGGGCACCTACACCAGCCAGGCCGGGAACAAGCGGGGCAACCGGCGCAGCGAGCACCTGCTCTACGAGGCCGAGCTGTGGGCCGCCACGGCGGCGGTCCGCGCCGGGCACCCCTACCCGTACCAGGACCTGGACCGGATCTGGAAGACGGTGCTGCTGCACCAGTTCCACGACATCCTGCCCGGGTCGTCCATCGCCTGGGTGCACCGGGAGAGCCGGGCCACCTACCGGCGTCTGGCCACCGAGCTGGAAGCGATCATCGAGTCCGCCCAGCGAGCGCTGGTCGGCACCGGCTCGGGTGCGGCAGCGGGCTCCGGCGAGGTGGTGTTCAACGCGGCGCCGCACGCCCGTGACGGCGTCCCCGCCCGGGGAGCCACCCGAGCCGGCCAGGCCGCGCCGCCGGCTTCCCTCGAACCCACCGACGGCGGCGGGTACGTCCTGGACAACGGCCTGGTGCGCGCCGTGCTGGACGAGCGCGGCCTGCTCACCTCGGTCGTCGACCTGGTCTCCGGCCGGGAGGCGCTCGCCCCCGGCGCGGTGGGCAACCTGCTGCAGATCCACCCGGACCTGCCCGCTGAGTGGGACGCCTGGGACGTCGACCACACCTACCGCCGGACCGTGATCGACCTCGTTGACCTGGACAAACTGGCGATTGTCGAGGACGCCCCGGCCGGCACCGCCTCGGTCCGGGTGACCCGCCGGTTCGGCGCCTCGTCGGTCACCCAGGTCATCTCGGTGGCGCCAAGCGCCCGGCGGGTGGACATCAGCACCGAGGTCGACTGGCACGAGACGGAAAGGTTCCTGAAGGCGGCGTTCCCGCTGGACCTGCGCGCCGAGCGCTCGGCGGCGGAGACCCAGTTCGGCTACGTGTACCGGGCCACCGACACCAACACCAGTTGGGAAGCCGCGAAGTTCGAGATCTGCGCGCACCGCTTCCTGCACGTGGCCGAGCCCGGCTACGGCATCGCCGTGGTGAACGACTCGACGTACGGCCACGACGTCACCCGCGCTGTCCGCCCCGACGGCGGAACGACCACCACCGTGCGGCTGTCCCTGCTGCGCGCGCCGCGCTTCCCCGACCCGGAGACCGACCAGGGCGTGCACCAGATGGGCTTCGCGCTGGTACCGGGGGCGGACCTGGCGGATGCCACCCGCGAGGGGTACCGGCTGAACCTGCCGGAGCGCCGGCTCGCCGGTGACGCCGACGTCGAACCGCTGGTCCGCGTCGATCACGACGGCGTACTGATCTCGGCGGTGAAGCTGGCCGACGACGGCTCGGGCGACGTGATCGTCCGCCTCTACGAAGCACTGGGCGCCCGGGCGCGCGCCCGCCTCGAGCTCGGTTTCCCGTCGACCTCGGTCACCGCGACCGACCTGCTCGAGCGCCCGCTGCCCGCCGAGGAGGCGCCGGCGCTCGAGCTCGAGGGCGGCGGTGTCTGGCTGGCGCTGCGCCCGTTCCAGATCCTCACCCTGCGATTCCCGGCCCACTAGCCCAGCAGACAACGTCGTTCTGACGGAGGCGCGATGGAAACCCAGACGGAGCAGGCCGAACGACGTCGTACGGGCGGACGCCGGAGGGCCCTCGCCACCAGGGTGGTCGCCGCCGTGCTGGCCGGCCTGGTGGCGGCCACCGTCGCGGCCTGTGGCGGCGGGTCCAGCGCCGAGAGCAGCTCACAGATCACCGTGACCTACAAACAGACCGGTGGCGACCCCTCCCAACAGGAATTCCTCACCGCCGCGAAGGCCGAGTTCGAGCGGGCCAACCCCGGCCTCACGGTGAACCTGCAGCCGATCACCGCCTCGGACAGCGACTATCTCACCAGGCTCCAGCTGCAGATGCGCTCCCAGCGCACCTCCCCGGACCTGGCCTACGAGGACACCTTCCAGATCAACTCCGACATCGAGGCCGGCTACCTGCGCCCGCTGGATGACCGGCTCAAAGCCTGGCCGGACTGGAACCAGTTCAGCGAAACCGCCAGGGGCGCCGCGAAGGCACTGGACGGCCAGACCTACGCCGTTCCGGACGGCACCGACACCCGGGCCATCTGGTTCAACAAGGAGATCTTCGCCAAGGCCGGGCTGCCTACCGATTGGCAGCCCAGGACCTGGGACGACATTCTCAGCGCCGCCCGCACGATCAAGGCCAAGGTGCCCGGGGTCATCCCGTTCAACATCTACTCCGGGAAGGCCGTCGGCGAGGCCGCCGCCATCCAGGGCTTCCAGATGCTGCTCTACGGCACCGGCGACACCCTCTACGACCTCCCTGCGCGGAAGTGGGTGCTGGGCAGCAAGGGCTTCACCGACTCCCTGCAGTTCGTCAAGACGGTGTACACCGAGCAGCTCGGCCCGACCCCGGCGCAGTCGCTGGACCCCAACTTCCAGTACAAGGTCTCGCAGCAGCTGTTGCCCAAGGGCCAGTTGGCGATCGACCTGGACGGCTCGTGGATCTCGCACCACTGGCTGCCCGGCAACGCCAGCCCGTGGGCGCAGTGGAACACCGTGATGGGTACGGCGGCGATGCCCACCCAGACCGGGCAGGCGCCCGGCCGGGTCAGCATGTCCGGCGGCTGGACCTGGGCGATCCCGAAGAACGCGGCGAACCCGGACAAGGCGTGGGAGTTCGTCAAGCTGATCAGCGACCGCGACCACCAGGTGAACTTCAGCATTGTGAACACACAGATCCCGGTGCGCACCGACGTGGCCAGCGACCCCAGGTACCTCGCGGCCAACCCGACCAATCAATTCTTCGCCTCGCTGGTCCCGGTCACCCACTACCGGCCCGCCTACGCGGTCTACCCGCGGATCTCCAGTGAGATCCAGGTGGCCATGGAGTCGGTGATGACCGGGTCGGCCGACGTAGCCCCGGCGGCCAAGAACTATGACGAGCAGGTGAAGACGATCGCCGGTGATGCGGTGATGACCGCGGCGGGGTCGTGACCACGCTCGCGGTCGACCCGCGCCGGGGCGCTCCCGCCGGGCCCGGCGGCACCCGCCGCAACCCGGCCTCGGTGACGTTGCTGCGCGGGATGCCGCTGGCCCCGGCCGTCGTCCTGCTGCTGGTGTTCCTCGCCGGCCCGATCCTGTACTGCATCTGGTCGGCGTTCACCGACATGGCGCTGACCGGCGCTTCCGGGTACCGCTTCGTCGGGTTCGAGAACTTCGCCCGGGCCTTCAGCAGCCCCGAGTTCGGCCAGTCCGCGCTCTACACGGTGGTCTTCACCGTGGTGTCCGCGATCATCGGCCAGAACGTGCTCGGCATGGCGCTGGCGCTGCTCATGCGCGCGGGCAACCGCGTGGTGCGCGCGATCGTCAGCGCGATCGTGATCGGGGCCTGGGTGGTTCCCGAGGTGGTGGCCGGGTATCTCTGGACGGCCTTCTTCGGCGTGGACGGCTCGCTCAACCACTTCCTCGCCGCGATCGGGCTGCCGGCGCAGGACCTGCTGTACAGCGCGCCGATCGTGGCGGTCTCGATCGCCAACATCTGGCGCGGCACGGCGTTCTCCATGCTGGTCTACTCCGCCGCGCTCTCCGAGGTACCGAAGGAGATCGAGGAGGCGGCGGTCGTCGACGGCGCCGGCACCTGGCGCAAACTCGTCTCGGTCACCCTGCCCATGGTGCGCCGGTCGATCTCGACGAACCTGATGCTGATCACGCTCCAGACGCTGTCGGTGTTCGGCCTGATCTGGACCATGACCAAGGGCGGGCCCAGCAACCGGAGCGAGACGCTGCCGCTGTACGCCTACGAACAGGCGTTCCAGTTCTCCCAGCTCGGCTACGGCACCGCGCTGGCCCTC